>NZ_CALYOY010000012.1 GCF_945269915.1 uncultured Bifidobacterium sp.
CGGCGGGAAAGCAACCCCACGTGCGCCACGGTGCCCTCCCCGGCACCCTGCACACATCAGGCCTTCCGTCCACTGTCAGACATTCTACCATACGTCCACCAGACAGGAAAAAGGACTAGGGGACAACCACGACCCGCGACCGGCCCGCAGGAGACCCTGACCTGGCTCGGAGGAGAGTCAGGCCAAGTGCAGACGGGCAACCAGTCCGCAGTGGTCGGTGCCGGGAACGCCTATGGTGCGCATGGACTCCACCCTGATGCCCCGGCTGATCAGGATGTGGTCGATCTCGATCATGGGGGGGAGCCCCACTTGGCGGTAGGGGAAGGTCGGATGGAGCCCCATGCCCAGGGAGAGGGAGGCGTCTCGCAGACCGCCGGCAGCCAGCATGGCGCGGAAGGTGGGGTGGTGAAGGTTGGCGTTGCAGTCGCCCAGGACCATGGTGAAGGCGGGTTCCTGTCCCGCCCCGGCCTCCGGTGGGGACCCTGCGGGCGATAATCGTCGTGGCCTGTTGAGCAGGGCCAGTCGTTCGATCCCCAGTCCCCATTGCCGGGCTCCGCGTTGGGGCGACCGGGGGTGGACCGAGGCCAGGCGCACCGTTCCGGCCTTGGACTTCACCACCATCAGGGGAACGGCCGAGGCTTCCAGATTTAAGCCCGCGGGCTGTGATTGCATGGGCTCGGTGCGTGAGAGGAGGGCGTTGCGCCCCCCGTTGTCCGTATCGGTTCGGGGGCCTTCCACCAGGTAGGGCAGGGTGGCCTTGAGGCCGACCTTGCGCAGACCCGCCAACAAGGAGGAGTTGACCTCCTGCAGGGCCAGCAGGTCAACCTGATGGGCCCGGATCTGGTCCATGATGGATTGCGGGTCGGCCTTGCCATAACGGCAGTTCAGGGTCATGACCGTCAGGGATGCACCCGGGGCCGCCTTGTCGCCCGGTTCGGAGCCCGGGTCGGCGGGGGAGGGGATGCGCAGGCGGTACTGCAGGCGCCATACGCAGACCAGGGTCAATTCGACCAGGGCCAGGGCGGTCTGCGGCCATGCCTGGATCAGTATGGCCCAGACCAGAAGCGCCAGGAGGGGGGCCGAAAGGAAGTCGATCAGGGCGATCAGCTCCACCAGGGGGCGGTGCCGGTCGGCTCCGGCGGGAAGGTAGCGCAGGGCCATCCACAGGGCTGTGAGTCCCAGGAAGATCCAGAGCGTGGTGTTCATGGATGGGGCCTCCTGCCGAAGGGTCAGTTGCCGCCGAAGAGACCGCCCAGTCCGCCGCCCAGGTTGGGGGGCAGGTCGGGTATCCCCTCGGGCATCTGCGGGGCCTGGGGTTGCTTGGTGAAGGCTGAGCCGCCGGAGGACTTGCCCTTGCTCGACAGCCGCTCGCGCAGGGCCTTCTCCTCGGCCTCGCGCTTCATGGGGTTGCCGGACCGTGACCCCTTCTTCTTGCCCTTCTTGCCTGCCTTGCCCTTGCCTCCCATGCCTGCTCCGCCCATGCCGGGCATGGAGCGTGTGCCGTTGGTCATCCGCTTCATCATCTTGGCGGCCTGCTCGAATCGTTGCAGGAGGCCGTTGACGGACGAGACCGTGGTGCCGGCGCCGTAGGCGATGCGGGCCCTGCGCGACCCGTCGATGATCTTGGGGTTGCGCCGCTCCTCCGGTGTCATGGACTGAATGATGGCCTGGGTGCGGTCGACCTCCTTCTCGTCGAACTGCTCCAACTCCTTGCGATGCTGGGCCATGCCCGGAATCATGCCCAGGATGCTTTTGAAGGAGCCCAGCTTGCGCACCTGCTGGAGCTGGGCCAGGAAGTCGTCCAGGCCGAAGTCTCCAGCCGACATCTTCCCGGCGGCCTTGCGGGCCTCCTCCTCGTCGAATTCGCGCTGGGCCTGCTCGATCAGGGTCAGGATGTCGCCCATGTCGAGGATGCGCGATGCCATCCTGTCGGGGTGGAAGACCTCGAAGTCCTTCAGCCCCTCGCCGTTGGAGGCGAAGAGGATGGGCTTGCCGGTCACCGAGGCCACGGAGAGGGCGGCACCGCCACGGGCGTCGCCATCCAGCTTGGAAAGGACCACGCCGGTGAAATCCACGCCCTTGTCGAAGGCCTCGGCCGTGGTGACCGCATCCTGGCCGATCATGGCGTCGATGACGAAGAGGATCTCGTCGGGGTTGACGGCGTCGCGGATATTTCGGGCCTGCTCCATCAGCTCCTCGTCCACGCCCAGACGGCCCGCCGTGTCGATGATGACCACATCGTAGAGCTTGTCCTGGGCCAGACGGACCGAATCGCGGGCCACCTTGACCGGGTCTCCGCCGGTCAGTCCGGCGGAGACCCGGTCGGGGGTCTCGGTCTGCACGCCCGGTTCGGGTGCGTAGACGGGCACCCCGGCCCGCTCGCCCACCACCTGGAGCTGGGTCACCGCGTTGGGGCGCTGCAGGTCGGCCGCCACCAGGAGGGGGGTGTGGCCGGCATCCTTGAGCCAGTAGCCCAGCTTCCCGGCCAGGGTGGTCTTGCCGGCGCCCTGGAGGCCGGCAAGCATGATGACCGTGGGTGGGTTCTTGGCGAAGTTGAGGGGGCGGTCCACCCCGGAGCCCAGGATCCCAGTCAGCTCCTCATAGACGATGGAGACCACCTGCTGGGCCGGGTTCAGGGCCTTGGAGACCTCCTCGCCCAGGGCCCGTTCACGGATGCGGGCCGTGAAGGCACGCACCACGTCCAGGGAGACGTCGGCGTCCAGCAGGGCACGGCGGATCTCGCGGATGGTCCCGTCGATGTCCGCCTCGGTCAGTCTGCCCTTGGAACGAAGGTGGGTGAAGGCCTGTGAGAGCCGGTCGGTCAAAGATGAAAAAGCTGCCATAATCACCCCAGTCTAGCTGCTGACCGGGAGATTCGGGCAGGGGGGTGGGACGGTTCGTCATAAGCGGTCCGGGTGCGGATTCCGTCGTCCGCTCCCGGCCCTCCTGTATGGCGTATGGGGAGGGTTGACAAGGTCGTGGTTTGCTTATATACTGAATCGAAACGATTCGATTGAGGAGTTCGGCGATATCGAATGGTGTCGATGAGGATGATAGGGATTGCCCGGGCGGGCATCGGTTGCAGATGTCCGCACGGGCGGTGATCCGATAACGGGGAAAGGAGAGGGCGCTCTACCAGCCGGTGCAAGGCAGCATGCGGTCGGGTATTTACCAAGCGGTGGCGAAGCGCCATCGTCGAAACATTTCGATTAACAGAACTGCAGAAGCAGTAGTTTCAACGAGGAAAAGGAACCATACCATGAAGATCACAAAGAGTCTCGGTGCGGCCCTGGCCCTGGCCATGTCGGTCGTTCCC
Organism: uncultured Bifidobacterium sp.; assembly: GCF_945269915.1. Classification (GTDB taxonomy): domain Bacteria; phylum Actinomycetota; class Actinomycetes; order Actinomycetales; family Bifidobacteriaceae; genus Bombiscardovia; species Bombiscardovia indica. The sequence goes on from NZ_CALYOY010000012.1 coordinate 3,317, forward strand.
CTGGTGGCATGCGGATCGAATTCGAATACGGCACAGGAGGAACATCCCTCCAGCATCAAGATCTGGTACTATGAGGAGCCCAGCAGCGGGCAGGCCAAGGGATGGCTCAAGGCCGCCGACATCTTTACCAAAAAGACCGGTGTCAAGGTGGACTTCGAGGTCAAGTCCTTCACCCAGATCGCCCAGAACGGCAGCCAGTTCCTGAATTCCGACGAAGCTCCTGACGTGATGGAGTCCAACCGTGGCAACGGCTCAGCCGGCGTGCTTTCCAGCGAAAAGCTCCTGACTGACCTGAAGCCCTATGTAGAGAAGTACGGCTGGGACAGGAAGGTCAAGGGTCAGGCGGCCGCTGTGGGTAAGTACGATGACCGCGGGGTCATGGATGGCGATACATGGTACGGTATCTCCTCATACGCTGAGATGCAGAGGGTCTATTACAACAAGAACCTCTTCGACAAGTACGGTATCGCCATCCCCACCAGTTTCGACGAGTTCACCGCCGCGCTGCAAAAATTCAAGGACAACGGGGTGACCCCCATCGCTGCCGATGCCCAGGAGTATGGCGTCCTCTGGCTCTGGTGGCAGCTGGCCATGACCAAGGCCGATACGGCGTTCATCGATGACTGGCAGCTCTACAAGCACAAGGTCGACTGGAACAGCGAGCCCCTTACCTTCGCAACCAACACCATCAAGGACTGGGTCGACAAGGGATACATCTCCAGGAACGCCACCGGCATGAAGGCGGAGGACACCACCACGGCCTTCATCAAGGGCGACTATCCGATCTACCAGACGGGTACCTGGAACCAGTCCCGCTTCATGGACCAGATCAAGGGCTTCGACTGGACCGCCGCCATCTTCCCCGATGCCAGGAAGGTCGAGGGCTGCGCAGGAAACCTCCTGGTCATCCCTGAGAAGTCCAAGCGCAAGGACCTGGCAGCGCAGTACATCGATGTCGTCCTGTCGAAGGAGGTCCAGAACTACATCGGCAACGAGGGCGGCGTCCCGGTGGCCGCGGACACCAAGGCCATCACCAATCCCAAGAGCCGGGATCTGGTGGACGAGTATACCAAGGCGGCAGCCGCCAACAGGATGAGCTACTACCCCGACTACCCGGCCCCCAACCTGACCGATGCCATGCCCGCAGCACTTCAGGGTCTGGTCAACGGCACCAAAGACCCGGCTCAGGTCCTCAAGACCATTCACAAGAACTACGACGACGGCGTGTCGCAGCTTGGACTGAATGATTGAGCAATCACCGTCGGCGGCCGGCCCCATCCGATCGGAGGAGCCGGCCGGACATCGAGGAGAGTAGATCATGTCTGACAAGCAATCCAAAGGTGGACGGACCGCCTCGCGCATACCCGGGAGCAAACCCTCGCGATTCGTTCCCTATCTCATACCGGGGCTGATCGGCATCATCGCCATCGTCATCGTCCCCATCCTCTGGAACTTCTATCTGAGCTTCACCCGTTGGCGGGGTGTGGGACCAACCCGTTGGGTCGGTCTGAAGAACTGGAACCACCTGATTCGGGATTCCACCTTCTGGGCATCCTTCAGCCATTCCCTGTGGATCATCGTGGCCATCGTGATCATACCCACCATCCTGGGTCTGCTGATTTCATCAGCCCTGACCGATGTGATCCAGAAGAGATTCGGAGCCCGCACCTCATCAACCCTGCGAGCCCTCTACTACCTGCCACAGGTCCTGCCCGTGGCCGTGGCCTCCATCATCATGGGCTGGATCTTCCGTCCCGAGGATGGCGCGGTCAACGATCTTCTGACCAAGATCGGACTGGGCTCCCTCCAGCACAACTGGCTGGGTTCGCCGGGCACCGCCCTGCCCATCCTCATGGTTATTCTGATCTGGATCCAGCTGGGATACCCGATCGTCATCTTCATGTCCGGCCTGCAACGGGTCGATCCCGAACTGTACGAGGCGGCCAGCCTTGACGGTGCCAGCTGGTGGCAGAAATTCCGCGTGGTCACCCTGCCTTCCATCATCCCCGAGCTGATGGTGGTCATACTGACCTCAACCATCGGAGCATTGAAGACCTTTGCACCGGTCTATCTTCTGACCAAGGGCGGGCCCGAGAACAGCACCATGGTGCCCTCCTACTACTCATACAACCAGTTCTTCCAGCTTCAGCAAGTCGGTTACGGCGCCGCCATATCCACGGCGCTGACGGTGGTCATCATCATCTTCTCCATCGTCTTCACCATCGTGCAGAAGCGTGTCGAGAAAAACATCGCCTGAGAAACGCAAGGAAGCACATCATGAATAATCACGCATCCGCAAGCGAACCACGGGCAGCGATCGGCGGGCGTCCGCGCCACATCAGGTCCTGGGGGGATTGGGCCGGTCTGGTGGCCCTCATACTGGGAGCCCTGATCATGCTCTTCCCCCTCCTGATTCTCACCCTGAATGCCTTCAAGACCACGGCCGACTACAACATGACCGGGCCCCTGTCAATCCCCGCCCACTTCAGCATGGATGGCGTCGTCTCCTTCTGGAACAAGACGGACTTCCCGATGAAGTTCGCCAATTCCCTGTTCATTTCACTGGTCGTGTCGGTGGTGGGGGTCTTCCTCTCCGTGCTCAACTCCTTCGCCCTGGGTATCGGCAGGGTCAAGGGCAACACCATCATTCTCCTCTTCATCATGTTGGCCAACATGGTGCCCCAGGAGGCCCTGCTCTACCCCCTTTACGTCATGTTCAAGGGGGTCGGGCTGTACAACACCCAATGGGCCATCATCATCATTTTCATGATCATTCAGAGCGCCTACGGCACCTATCTGCTCTCCGCGGTCTACGGGACCTTCCCCCAGGCCATCCTCGAGGCGGCCACCGTGGACGGAGCCACGCGCTGGCAGATCCTGCGCAGGATCGTTCTGCCCGTGTCCTGGTCGACGATCAGCGTCCTCTTCGTCTTCTTCTTCATCTGGACCTGGAACGAGTACATGATCCCCATGGCCTTCCTGATGAGCGACAAGACGCAGACCATCCCCCTGGCCCTGGCCACCATGCAGGGGCAGCACACCATGGCCGCGACGGATCTGGCCTCGGCTTCCCTGCTCAGCATCATCCCGACGATCATCTTCTTCATCTTCTTCCAGAGGAAGCTCTCCCAAGGCATCGTGGCGGGCTCGGTAAAGTGAACCATGGATCACCCGCGACCCGAACCGGGACGCGGGTGGCGAATAAATCGACAAAGAAGCGTACAACAGCAGGAAAGGCACCTATCATCATGGGCGTGACCACGGTACAGCAGGCTTACGGACTGGATGCACTGACCATGCGGTCCCCGGACCGAACCCGGTGTGTCAACGCCGAGAACCCGAGGGGAGGGAAGGGCAGGGCGGCCATGTCGGCCAGTCACCTGGGTCCCTCCCGAAAGGGAACGCCCTGTCTCAGGGACATCCAGCCCGGTCAGGAGGTCGTCCTGGCCGATCTGCAAGGGGCCGGAGTGATTCGCCACATCTGGATGACCGTGGCTGAATCCACCTCACCCACGGGCCCCAACCTTTTGCGCAATCTGATTCTGGAGTGCTACTGGGACGGGGAGGAGTCCCCCTCGGTCTGTGCTCCCCTGGGGGACTTCTTCTGCTGCGGGCACGCCCAGGCCTGCAGGATCGAATCACTGCCCATGGCCGTCTACCCCAGGCGGGGATTCAACTGCTACTTCCCCATGCCCTTCCACTCAGGCGCCCGTATCGTCCTGCGCAACGAGCACCATGAACCTGTCGAGGCCTTCTTCTATCAGATCGACTACGCCGAAAAGGATGATCTGCCTGATGACGTGATGACCTTCCACGCCCAGTGGCGCCGGCAGCGGGTCACCGACCTGGCCCGGGACTATGTGATCCTGGACGGGGTCAGGGGGGCGGGCACCTATGCGGGGACCTACCTGGCCCTGACGGCCCTCGAAAGCCGGTGGTGGGGAGAGGGCGAGGTCAAGATGTACATCGACGGTGACCAGGATTATCCGACCTGGTGCTCCACAGGCAGCGAGGACTACTTCGGCGGGGCCTGGAGCTTTGCCGGGCATGACCCCGATGGCGCCACCGTCGAGCAGACCTACACCGGGACCTTCATGGGCTTCCCCTTCCGCTCCCGCTCGTTGCACGATAGGGAATCCGAATACTGGGACACGGACACCCCCGTCACACGGGGCTTTTACCGGTGGCACATCCCCGATCCGATCGTTTTCCAGGAGTCCATCAAGGTGACCCTTCAACAGATCGGAGTGGATGAGCAGGGGCTCTTCGAGCGGCAGGACGACCTGGCGAGCGTGGCCTATTGGTACCAGATCGAACCCCACCTGTCCTTCCCGGCGGAGGTGTTGAAGACCACGGAACGCGATCGGCGCCCTCGCTGACGGGCATCGTTCCGGTGGCTCAGGGCAGCCAGGCTTCGGCCCGGTCCCGCACCCGGCGGGAGGGTCGGGGCCTTCCGTGTCTGTCCGACGGTTCAGGCGGCCCCGAAGGAAGGGGTTCGGGTCGGCCGGGGCATGACCGAACCCCTGTCAATGAGCTTGGGCTTCTGGAGTATCACTCTGCCCGCAATCGAGTCGCCTCCCTCTATGGCATGGGTCAGAAGGTCACTTGCCGTGGTGCAGAGGGTATCGGGAGTCAGGGGCATCTCGGATATGCCCTGTCTGTCCAGGGCCGTGCTGGCCTTGCCGGCCGCGCAGGAGAGGATGGAGACATCCTCCGGTATGGAAAGGCCCTTGTCGCGCATCCGGGTGACCACCGTATCCAGGAGGGAGGGGGGAATCTCGCCGATCACTGCGTCCACATGGTTCCGAGTCATGATCTGCAGAACTCCCAGGGTGTATTGGAGATCCCCGCCTGTCGGGCCCGGTTCCTCGCGCAGGTCCATGCCGTACCGGTGGCACCAGGCTCTGAGCGAACGGGAGAGGATCAGACGGAAACCGGATCCACGCCGGTACTCGCTCTTCAGATCCTGAAGAAAAAGCACATGTCTCCTACCGGCCCGATACATGGCTTCGACGGCCATCCGTCCCATCAGTTCGAAGTCCAGGTCCACACAGGCCAGGGTCTCGTGGTGAATCGGCAGCCCCAGGGCCACGCAGGGCCGACCGTAGGTGGCGGCCTGGTCGGCCCGTATGTCGTCGTGGACGATATCCATCAGAATGACCCCGTCGGCCAGGTTGCTCCGCGTGACCCTACGGATATCCTCCACCCCGTTTTCCGCGGTCAAGAGCAGCGAATCGTAGCCTCGGGCGTGCTCGCTGCTGGCCATTTCGATGAAGTAGTCCGAGTAGGAGGTCCGGTCCTGCCGCTGGCGCAGAGGGGCGCTCAGGGCCACGATGTTCTTCCTTTTGGCTCTCAGCATCCGTGCACCGGCATCGGGTGCATAGTCCAGCTCCTCGACGGCCTCCATGATCCTCCGGTAGGTCTTGGAGGAGATGGGACGCTTGCCGGAGAAGGCATAGGAGACCGTGCTGACCGATACCCCGGCCTTCCTGGCTACGTCCCGGATATCCGACATGTGTCTACCTGTTGATCGTCCAGGTGCTGCCGGTCGCCGTATCGGCTATGGTCACTCCGGCCTGTTCCAGATTCGCCCTGATGCCGTCGGCCCGGACGAAGTCCTTGGCTCGGCGGGCTTCCTCCCTGTCCCTGAGCTGGGCCTCGACCAGGGCCTCAAGGGTTTCGGCAGCACGGTCATCCTGCCCCGATGGCATGGTCCATTGCGGGTCCAGTGGATCCAGCCCGAGCACATCCAACATGGCTCTGACGTGGAGGAGCGAGTCCCGGGCCATGGCCCGGGACTCGGGGGAGGAACCCTCGGCTGCGGACTCGAGAGAGTCCAGTACGGCGTTGGTTTCCCGGATGGTGGCGAAAATGGCGGCCAACCCGCCGGAGACGTTCACGTCGTCGTTCATGGCCTGGACGAATCCGACGGGCAGGTGGTCGGCGTCCAGGTGGACGACCATGTCCCGTTCCGGCTGGCCGCCGCAGACCTGACCGGCGCGCTGGATGAAGTTGGTGATCCGCTCGTAGGCTCCCTGCGCCTCGTGGAGGGTCTGGTCCGACCACTCCAGCATGGAGCGGTACTGGACCGCGATCAGGGCGTAGCGGACCACCCAGGCCGGGTACCGTGACAGAACCTGATCCACCAGAAGTCCATTGCCCAGGGACTTGCTCATCTTCTCGCCCTTCTGGGTCACCCAGGCGGTGTGCATCCAACGGTGGGCGAAACCCCAGCCGGCGGCATGGGACTGGGCCATCTCGTTTTCATGGTGGGGGAAACGCAGGTCCAGACCGCCCCCGTGAATGTCGAAATCGGCACCCAGGTAGCGGTGGCTCATGGCCGAGCACTCCAGGTGCCAGCCCGGCCTACCCGTGCCGAAGGGGGTCTTCCACCTGGCTGTGGGTGGGTCCGTAGGTTTGGGGGCCTTCCAGAGGGCGAAGTCGCGAGGGTCGCGCTTGCCCGCCTCGGTCGGGTCGGCGGGGTTGTATGGGTCGTTCCGTCCGCTGGCCTGGGCATCCACGCTGGGACCCATCCGGTCGGCGATGGCGGCCTGCTCATCGGCCGCCTGGGTGCCGGTCTGCTGGTGGGTCAGCTCCCCGTAGTCGGGCCAGGAGGGAACGTCGAAGTAGACATTGCCCGAGGGGTTCCCCTGGGTGTCGGGTACCACGTAGGCGTGGCCCCGGTCGATGATGCGCTGGATCAGGTCGATCATGTCGGTGATGTGGCCCGTGGCCCGGGGTTCGTAGGTGGGGGGAAGGGCACCAAGGGCATCGTAGGCCTTGCTGAACTCGCGCTCGTAGATGTACGCCCGCTCCCACCAGCGCTGACCTGCGGCCGCCGCCTTGTCAAGGATCTTGTCGTCGATATCGGTCACGTTGCGCACCAGGGTCACCCGGTAGCCCAGGCGCATCAGCCAGCGCCGGATCAGGTCGAAGGCCAGGGTGGTGCGGATATGACCGATGTGGGGTGACGACTGGACCGTGGCCCCACAGACGTAGATGCCGACCCTGCCCTCCTCGATCGGGCGGAAGGGGGTCACCTGGTGGGTGGCCGTGTCGTAGAGACGCAGATCGGCGGCCGCAAGGCTGACGGAATGCTTGTCGTTTTGCGGATGAGAGCTCTTGTCCATACGCCCGAGCCTACCAAGTCTTGTTGACCGGCTTCGCCTGCTGAATCACCCTCGGCACGCCCCGCCGAAGCTGCGGTTCCGGTCGGCCCGCGACCTCCCGTCACCCTGGTGGTCGCACGGCTGCGACCGCCCGACATGTGGATGTGCAAGAATGGGACCATGGCTAAACCAAGTGTGCTTGTACTGCAGCATGTGGAATGGGAACGGCCGGGTCGCATCCTGGAAAATCTGCAGGATTGCGGACTGGAGACCAGGATTCTCAACATCGTGGATGAGAAGCAACCCGAACTGCCCCACTTCAAGGAGCTTGCAGGTGTGGTCATCATGGGCGGGCCCATGTCGGCCGACGACTTCAACCACCATCCCGGACTCAAGGCGGAGACCAAACTGGTCAAGGCCGCGGTCGGTGCCGACAAGCCCGTTCTGGGCATCTGTCTGGGGCATCAGATCATGGCCAGGGCCCTGGGGGGCAGCCTGGTCAAAACCGAACAGCCGGAGTATGGCATGGCCCCCATCCGCTGGGTGGGGGATGACGATGACATATCCATGTGGAACAAGCGCACCGACGTGCTTCACTGGCATGGTGATCAGGTCACCCTGCCGCCGAAGGCCACGCTCCTGGCCCGCTCCCGGTACACCAAGGTACAGGCCTTCAGGTTCGGGTCCGGGCTGGGACTGCAGTTCCACCTGGAGGTGACGGCGCCGCTCTTTGACGAGTGGATGCAGGTCCCCCAGATGACCAAGGGGTTCAAGAAGTCGCAGATAGACCAGATGCGGGAGGACTTCCAGCGTGGACTGCCGCAGATGCAGCCCCTGGCCGATTCGATCTTCTCGGCCTTCGCCGCCAGGTGCCAGACCAATGCGGCCGCCCTGGAGACCGTCTGAGATCAGTGGTCGTCAGGCAGGTCCCTGTCCGTTCGGGGTTGGATGTGCCGGCTATGGGCCTTCGAGGATCGGCCATTTCGGGTATGGCCCGCTTGGGATCCTGCCCGATCGGGGGCCTGGGTGGCTACTCCAGTTCCTCCCCGATGGTCAGCCACTCCTCCTCCAACTCGTCGGATTGGCCGGTCAGGTCCTTGAGCTTGGCGTTCAGGTCGTTCAGCCCTTCATAGTCGCTGGGGTCGTGTCCGGCCATCTCCACCTCGATCCGCTTGCGCTGATCCGCCAGCTTGGCCAGCCTGCGTTCGATGGCGGCCGCCTGCTTGGCCAGGTTCCGCTTGGCTATCCGGTCGGCCTTGGCCTGGGCGGGGTCGGGGCGGCCACCCGGTTCGTTTCCGCCGGCCCCCTTCCGGGGTCGGTCGCCCTGACCGGCCTGGTTGTCGTCCTCCGTCCGGAGCTTGCCCGTCTCGACCATGTCCAGGTAGTCCTGGACCCCGCCGGGCAGGTGGACCACCTTGCCGCCCGTCAGGGCGAACTGCTGGTCGGTCACCCGTTCGAGGAGGTAGCGGTCGTGGGAGACCACGATCAGGGTCCCCGGCCAGGAGTCCAGCAGGTCCTCCATGACGGCCAGCATGTCGGTGTCCAGGTCGTTGCCCGGCTCGTCCATGATCAGGACGTTGGGCTCGTCCAGGAGGATCAGGAGGAGCTGCATGCGTCGCTTCTGGCCCCCGGAGAGGTCCTGGATACGCGTCATCAGCTGGGCGCTTTCGAAGCCCAGGCGCTCCATGAGCTGACCTGGGGTGACCTCCTTCCCGTCGACGACGTAGGAGGGCCTGTAGCGGCTCAGCACCTCCTTGATCCGGTACTTGCCCAGCTTCTCCAGCTCATCCAGGCGCTGGGTCAGAACAGCGAACTTGACCGTCTTGCCGACCTTGACATGGCCGGCCGTGGGGTCGATCCGCCCGTCGATCAGCCCCAGGAGGGTCGACTTGCCGGCCCCGTTGGCGCCGACGATGCCGAACCGGTCGCCAGGTCCGATAAGCCAGGTCACGTCATCCAGGACCATATGGCCGCTGACCGTCCTGGTCCGGGCCGCAACCGTTTCATCCGGGTCGGAATCGTCCGGATCCTCGGCGATGGTGACCGAGCCCATAAGGGGCCTCTCAGCGAAGGGGGAGGGGACGGTGTCGATCTGGCCGCCCCTGCCATGGGCCTGCCTGGTCACATCAGGCTGGTCGGCGGGGTCGCCGGGCCGCCCATCCCCGTCGCCGCCGGTGGAGGCACCCGTGTCCGTCAGTCCATCGGTCGCTTGGGAGGGGTCCCCGGCCGGGTAGATCTTGGTCACGTCGATCAGGTCGACCACCTGCTTGCCCAGGCGGGAGGTGGCCATCCGCTTCAGCTCCAGGCTGTTGCGCATGGGGGGCACGTCGGCGATCAGCTCACGGGCGGCCTTGACGTGGAACTTCTGCTTGGTGGCCCGGGCCCGGGCCCCGCGGGTCAGCCAGGCCAGCTCCTTCCGGGCCAGGTTGCGGCGCTTGGTCTCGGCCAGGTCGGCCTGGCGCTCGCGTTCCACCCTCTGGAGCATGTAGGCGCTGTATCCGCCCTCGAAGGGATCGATGGTCCCGTCGTGGACCTCCCACATGGAGGAGCAGACCTCGTCAAGGAACCATCGGTCGTGGGTGACCAGGAGGAGGGCGCCGGAGTTCCTGGCCCACCGGTTCTTCAGGTGCTCGGCCAGCCAGTGGATGGTGACCATGTCCAGGTGGTTGGTGGGCTCGTCCAGGGCCAGGATGTCCCAGTCCCTGAGGAGGAGCCGTGCCAGGTCCACCCTGCGGCGCTGGCCGCCGGAGAGGGTGCCCACCCTGGCCTCCAGCTCCATGCCGCCCAGAAGTGATTCGACGATTTCGCGTGACTTGGGGTCGGCGGCCCACTCGTAGTCCTGGCGGTCCTCCAGGGCCGCCTTGCGGACCGTGTCCTCGTCTCCCAGTGGGTCGCGCTGGTCCAGCAGGCCGAGGGTCAGGCCGTTGCGCATGGTCACCCGTCCCCGGTCTGGTTCCTGGGTGCCGTTCAACAGGTGGAGGAGGGTGGACTTCCCGTCACCGTTCCGCCCCACGATGCCGATCCGGTCACCTTCGAAGATGCCCTGGGTCACATCCGTGAAGATGGTTTTGGTGGCGAAGGATAGGGCGACGTGTTCCAGACCGAGATCATAGATGGGCATGATGCCCCAATCTACCGCCAGCCTTGGATGGATGGCTCAGGGGTTTCCCGGGGGCTCGGCCCTGGTCGGTCTCCCGGCCCGTTGTCGGATCCGTTCCGGGCAGCCGGTCCTGTCACCGGCCGGTGATCCGGGAGCCCAGGACCTTTTCGCTCAGGGCCTTGGGTCCACGGGTCACGGCCACGGCACCCGACCGGACCAGTTCGATGATGCCGAAGGGCTTGAGGAGGCGCAGCAGGGCCTCGAGCTTGCCCTCGGCCCCGGTGGCCTCGATGGTCAGGGACTCGGGGTGGACGTCGACCACCCTCACCCGGAAGAGGTTGACGATCTCCAGGACGTCGGACCGGTTGTGCTCGTTGGCCTTGACCTTGATCAGGACCAGCTCGCGCTCCACGGCCTCCTCGTCGCTCAGCTCGACGATCTTCAGCACGTGAAGGAGCTTGTTGAGCTGCTTGATGATCTGTTCCAGGGGAACGGCCTCCACGTCGGCCGTGACCGTGATGCGCGAAATGTCGTCCCGCTCGGTCGAGGAGACCGAGAGGGAGTTGATGTTGAAGGCGCGCCGGGCGAAGAGGCCCGCCACCCTGGCCAGGACGCCGGGCCGGTTCTCGACCAGGACGGAAAGGGTGTGACGCTCGGAACCGGGCTTGGATGCTGGATAATTAGCCATGATTTGTCCCCTTTCCCTACTTCTTCATGTGGCCGGCGGCATCGTTGGCCATGGCGGCCCGGTCGGCCCCGGTCCGCTCCTGGGGCTCCTGCTCCTCCTGCTCCGGCCTGATGCCGGCCAGGGGTTGGACTCCCGGCTTGTAGATGATCGTGTCATTGGAGGCCCCGGCCGGCACCATGGGCCAGACCATGGCATCCTTCCAGACGCGGAAGTCGATCAGGACCGGTCGGTCGTTGACCTGATTGGCCCTGTCGATGGCCTCCTGGGCCTCCTCCTTGGTGAAGGCGCGCAGACCCAGGCACCCGTAGGCCTCGGCAAGCTTGACGAAGTCGGGAATCTCGGTCCTGCCGGGCTCTCTGGCGTCCCCGTCGTGGAGGTTGGTCTGGGAATAGTGGCTCCCGTAGAAGAGGGTCTGCCACTGGCGGACCATGCCATAGACGGAGTTGTTGAGGATGGCGATCCTGATGGGCAGCCCCATCTGGCCTGCCGTGGCCAGTTCCTCCGAGGTCATCTGGAAGGACCCGTCCCCGTCGATCAGCCAGACGGGGCGGGGCGCCTCATCGTCCTGGGTGCCGATGGAGGCACCGATGGCGGCGGGCAGGCCGTAGCCCATGGTGCCCAGGCCGGATGAGGACACCCAGGACCTGGTCCGTTCGAAGTCGATGAACTGGCTTGCCCACATCTGGTGCTGGCCTACGCCCGACACCCAGATCGTTGCCGGGTCGGCCTTGTTGCTCAGGGTCCTGACCACCCACTGGGGGGCCAGGGACCCGTCGGGGGTCTCCTCCCAGGTGGTGGGGTAGTCCTGCCGCCAGGATTCCACCAGGTTCCACCAGGGCTTCAGGTCGGGTCGGCCCCAGGTCCTCTGGGCCTCCTCGATGGCGGGGACCAGGTCGTCCAGGACCTGGCTTACGTCGCCCACGATCGGGACGTCCGCCTGGCGGTTCTTCCCGATCTCGGCCGGGTCGATGTCGATGTGGATCACCCTGGCCACTGGGGCGAAGTCATCCAGACTGCCGGTCACCCGGTCGTCGAACCGGGCCCCGATGGCGACCAGGAGGTCGGAGTGCTGGATGGCCCCGTTGGCGGCCACGGTCCCGTGCATGCCGGGCATGCCCAGCACGGCCCGGTCGGAGTCGGGGATGATCCCCCTGGCGGGCAGGGTGGTGACCACCGGGGCGCCGGTGACCTGGATCAGCCTTTCCACCTGCTGCCGGGCGTTGGAGCGCATGGCCCCACCGCCGAGGTAGAGTACGGGCCTGTGCGACTGGGCGAAGAGCCGGGCCGCATCGGTGAGCACATGCCCATGTGCCCTGGTGACGGGGTTGTATCCGGGCAGGATCATCTCCTGGGGCCAGGAATAGACCATCCGCTCGTTCTGGGCGGTCTTGGTCAGGTCGACCACGACCGGGCCGGGCCTGCCGGACTGGGCTATGTGATAGGCCTCGGTCATGACCCGGGGGATGTCCTGGGCTTTGGTGACCAGGTAGGAGTGCTTGGCCACCGGGTAGGTGATGCCGACGATGTCGGCCTCCTGGAAGGCGTCGGTGCCGATGGCGGCCACGCCCACCTGGCCGGTGACCACGACCATGGGCACGGAGTCCATCATGGCATCGGCGATGGGGGTGACCATATTGGTGGCCCCGGGGCCGGAGGTGACCAGGCAGACCCCCACCCGGCCGGTGGAGACCGCATACCCCTCGGCCGCGTGGCCGGCCGCCTGCTCGTGGCGGACCAGGGTGAACCTGAACCTGACCGAATCATCGATGGCATCATAGGTGGGGAGGATGGCACCTCCCGGAACCCCGAAGACATCCCTGACCCCCAGATCCTCAAGTGAACGGATCAGGGCCTGCGCCCCGGTCATCGCCTCCCCCTCGGGGGTGGTTCCCGCCTGGTCCGGGCCCTCATCCTTGGGGACCGAGCTGAACGCTTGCAGAGGTGTCGGCAGACTCATGTTTTCCTCTCAACCTCTCGACTGCGCGACGACATGCCGGTCGTGCGTCCCTAACGTGGTACCTATCGGGTCAGGGGCTCAGGTTCGGCCAAAACGAGTCCCGATCAGGACCGGGAGTCCCTGCTGCTCGTGGCGCAGGCCCGGTTGTTCCTCACAGTCTATGCAGAGGTGTGGCCCGGTCCCAATCAGGTACCGAATGGCGGAATGCCGGTCCCTACCTGGCTTCCCCGCCCTTCAGGGAGGCCAGGACCGCCGGGTCGTCCAGGGCCTTCCACCCCTGGGCGGCAGCGGCCAGCTGGGCCTTGCGCTTGCTGCTGGCCTCGGCGGTGCCGATGACGGTGTCGCTGCCGTCCAGGCTCAGCCTGGCAGTGAAGACCTGGGCGTACTCGGGCCCGGAGACGGCCATGGCGTAGTGGGGTTCGCCCAGGCCCAGCCCGTGGGCCTTGACGGTGATGGAGGTCTTCCAGTCCAGGGCGGGCCCCTCGGTGGCCACCTCCTCCAGGGTGTCGTCGAGGAGGGCGTGGACGGTGACACGGGCCCCGTCGATCCCGTGCTCCACGAAGACGGACCCGATCAGGGATTCGACCGTGTCGCAGAGGATGGAGTCCTTGTCGGCCCCGCCGTTCTCGGCCTCGCCGCGCCCCAGGAGGATGTAGGGGCCCAGGTGGAGTTTGGTTCGGGCTATGGCCGAGAGGGATTCCTCGGAGACTGCCTTGGCCCGCATCTTGGCCAGCTGGCCTTCGCTCTGGTCGGGGTGGGCCCTGTAGAGGGTCTCGGTGGCCACCAGTTCCAGGACGGCATCGCCCAGGAACTCCAGACGTTCGTTGTTGGGTATGCCGGGGTGCTCGTGGGCGAAGGAACGATGGGTCAGGGCGTGGACGAGCAGTTCGGGGGTGAGCTCCGCCCGCAGGGCCCTGAAGAGTTCCCTGGCGGGCAGGTCGCTCTCCTGGTCGTTCTCCTGATCGGGCGCCCCGACCGTGTGGTTCCGGGTGTACTCCGCCTCCGCGTCCGTGCCCGTCTTCGTCTCCCTGCCCGTATCCCTGCTCACGACACTGCCTTTCCGGTCATGCGATTCCGATCCCGACCTCTCTGATGGCTCCCATTATGCAGGGAACCCCTGCCACCCGTCGATGGCAGGGGTTCCCTCAACGATCTTGCGAACGCACGCTCACTTGCTGAACTGCGGTCGGATGGCGTCTCGGTACATGCGGCCGCGGTACATGCCGCAGCTCGGGCATGCCATGTGGGGCAGCGTGGGGGCCCCGCAGTTGGGGCAGGCCACCGTGGTGGCGGCCTTGGTCTTCCAGTTGGCGCGGCGCGAATGCGTGTTGGCGCGCGAGGTCTTGTACTTTGGCAGTGCCATGTTATCCTCTGTTTCGATCGAGTCTCGGGCTTAAGCGTAGAGCAGTTTACCGCAACCCCAGGTCTTTGTCACACCGGGCCGATCCTGAGGTGGCTGCCGGGGATCATTCTCCCTTTTCCTGGCCCTCCAGCTTGGCCTTGAGGCCTTTCAGGGCATCCCAACGGTCGTCCAGCACCACATGATGGTGGTCAGGGTGCTCGTTCAGGTCGATTCCGCACTGGGGGCAGAGTCCCCGGCAATCGGGCCTGCACAGGGGCTGGAGGGGGAGGGCCTCGGCCAGGTTGTCGCGCAGGAGGGCCTCCAGGTCGGCGAAGGCCCCGCCCTCGGCCAGAGGATAGGTGTCGCCGCCCTCCTCCTCACCGGCGATGATTTCGGCCTTGCCGGTGGTCTGTTCAGGCTCGGGGGTCTCGTAGGGGAAGAAGACCACGGGGTCCACCCCGATGTCCCGCTCGATGGGCTTGAGGCACCTGGTGCACTCGGCCCGAAGGGGGGCGCTGATGTGGGCGGTGAAGATCAGTCCGTCAACCATGGACTCGAAGGACCCGGTGACCTGCACCGGGTCGCCCTCCCTGATGCCGACCACCTGGTCACCGATGCCGCTCGGGGCGGGGAAGTCCTGGTCGACATGCTTGCTGCGCCCGGCCCTGGCCGCCACCTGGGCCACGGAAACGGCCCAGGACGAATCCTCCGGTCTGCTCATCCCTGCTTCCTTTCGCACGATGCGGTCCTGCCCGGTGCCACCTCCGGTCCGGGCCCGTATGCCCTATTGCTGGTTGGAGTTCCCGTTCATGGTACGCGCAGCCTCCTGCTCACGCTCATGGAGAACCTCCATCCCGGCCCGTACATCCTGGCCGACCCTGTCCAGCTGGGTGCCCAGCTCCTGCATGACCTGGGCGGCGTACCCGTTGGCCCCCTGGGTCAGCTTGTCGGCCTGGGCCTGGGCCTGGTCGATGATGGCCTGGGCCTTCTGCTGGGCCATGGCCACCACGTTCTCCTGACCGGCCAGGAATCGGGCCTGCTCGCCCGCCTCCTTGACGATTTCGGCAGAACGGCTCTGGGCCGCCGATATGGTGGCGTTGGCCTCGGTCTGGGCGGAGTCCAGCCGGCGTTCGGCCTCCCGCATCAGGGCGGAGGCGCGTTCCAGCTGGACGGGGAGCATCTTCTTGAGTTCGTCAAGGTCACCGTCGAGCTTCTCCCTGTCCACCTTGACCATGCCCGGGTTGAGCAGGGGGGCCTTGGCCTCGTCCAGCATGGTCTGGACCCGGTCGATGATGTCGTAGACGGTGGTGAATTCCGCCCGGGGCTCATTGGAGGTCGCCTCGCGCAGATCGGGCAGGTCATCCATGTTCAGGCCCTGTCTGGGCTGGCTCATCCGGGTGGAATCGTCGATGGCCGGGGTGCTCGGTTCGGTTTGTTCTCCTGGTCCGTCCGGGTCCCCTCCCCCGAAGCGGAATGCCTTGTTCGTCTGGTCGGAGATGTCCCCGTCGCTTCCCCGCCTGTCTGTCTCCTCAACCATTGTCGGCTCTTTCCGTCTGTAGTATGGTGGTCAGTTTCTTCACTACACTGTTGGGTACCATGCCCGTGATGTTGCCGCCATGCCTGGCAACATCCTTGACGATGGTGCTGGATATGTGTTCACGCAGCGGATCAGCGGGCAAAAAGAGGGTCTCCACATCGGCCAGTTTGCGGTTGACCAGGGCCATGCCCAGCTCGGCCTCGTAATCCCCGTTCTGTCGCAGGCCCTTGACGATGACCGAGGCGCCGACCTGAAGGCAGTAGTCCGTGATCAGGCCCGTGGTCGAGGACACCGTGATCTGCGGGTACCCGTCCTCGTCCAGGGCCTGACGGATCATCTCCACCCGTTCCTGTTCGCCGAACAGGGGGGTCTTGACGGAATTGACGGCCACGACTACGTGGACGGTGTCGAAGAAGGATGCGCAACGTTCAATCACATCCAGGTGCCCTGAAGTCACTGGATCGTATGATCCGGGGCATACAGCTATTGTCATGTCAACCAGATTAGCCCCTTGGCTGGAACCAGCGGGATCCACGGTGCCCCCTGCGGACGGGTTCGATTGCTCTCAGCCCGGGGATGGACCGTATCGTCAGGGCCCCGGGAGCGGTTATCATGGTGGTATGACTGCTTTTGAGACTCCCTTGCGCCCCGCTTCGCCCCTGCATGGTCCGGAACCCGTCCTGGACCAGGACCCGGTCTCGCCCCTCTCCGATCCGGACCAGGGTGCCGGTACGGCCGTCCTGGACAGGCCCGAGACCGAGACCCGGGAGGAGACCCGGCGCAGCGACCAGGGGGATGCCGACAGGTTCGCCCATTACGTGTCCAAGGAGCGCATCGCCGAGTCCAAGTTGACCGGCAGGCCGGTCGTGGCCCTCTGCGGCAAGGTCTGGGTGCCCAAGCACGACCCCTCCCAGTACCCCGTCTGCCCGGACTGCCGACGTATCTACGAGGAAATGATGGGCGGCAAGAAGTAGCCCTTCCCGCCCGTCCGCCGGGACGGTCAGCCCTTGGAGATCAGGTCGATCCGGTCCAGTTCCTCCTGGCTGAAGTCCGTATTGGCGCTCGCCTTGAGGTTGTCCAGGATCTGCCCCGGCTTGGAGGCTCCGATCAGGACGGTGGTCACGTCCGGGTCCCGCAGGAGCCAGGCCAGGGCCATTTCGGCCAGGGTCTGCCCGCGTTGACCGGCCAGGTCGTTCAGCTCCTTGATCTGACCCAGACGCCTTGGGGTCAGGGCCGACTCCTTGAGGAAGCGCCCGTCGGCCCTGATCCTGCTGTCTTCGGGAATGCCGTGCAGGTAGCGGTCGGTCAGGAGCCCCTGGGCCAGGGGGCTGAAGGTGATGATGCCCTTGCCCAGCTTCCGGGAGGCCTGCTTGAGTCCGTTGGATTCGATGGTCCGGTCGAATATGGAATACCGGTTCTGGTTGATGATGAAGGGAACGTGGAGTTCGTCCAGGATTTCGCTCGCCTTCCTCAGGGTGGGGCCGTCGTAGTTCGATAGTCCCACGTAGAGGGCCTTGCCGCTGGATACGGCCTGTGCCAGGGCTCCCATGGTCTCGTCCAGGGGGGTGTCCGGGTCCGGACGGTGATGGTAGAAGATGTCCACGTAGTCCAGCCCCAGGCGCTCCAGGCTCTGGTCCAGGCTGGACAGGAGGTACTTGCGCGACCCGAGGTCCCCATAAGGTCCGGGCCACATGGTGTAGCCCGCCTTGGTCGAGATGACCAGTTCCTGGCGGTGGTGGGCGAAGTACCTGGACAGGATCCTGCCGGCGTTGCGCTCGGCGGCTCCGGGCTCGGGCCCGTAGTTGTTGGCCAGGTCGAAGTGGGTGATGCCGTGGTCGAAGGCCGTGAAGCAGAGTTCCCGCATCCGCTCGAAGGGGGTCTGGTCCCCGAAGTTGTGCCAGAACCCCAGCGATATGGGAGGCAGCATGAGGCCGCTGGATCCGCAGTGCCGGTAGGTCGTGGTCTCGTAGCGGTCGGGCGCAGGGGTGTATGAGCCGTTCTGGTGGGGTACGGTGCTCACTTTTATATCGTTTCGACGATGGTGGGGATGATCGGTTCGCCCCGCATCAGGCTGAGCGCCCCGATGGGCAGTTCGTCCAGGGTCCTGGCACGGTGGTCCCTGGCCTCCAGCACGGCCTGCCCTCCCTGGTATTCCCGGTTGATGCAGCCGTGGTCCACATAGGTGACCAGGAGGTCCCGCCAGTCCTGTTCGGGCCTGAATCCGTCCAGGGACTGCTCCGCCCCGGATATGACGTGCTCGGCACTGGCCAGGTTGTACTCGTAGGACCGGTAGGCGAGCTTCCGCCCCGGCACCGATGCCTTGCCGACGGACTTCTTGGCCACGGCCTGCATGGTCCCGGCCGAATTCTCCCGTTCGGTCAGCTTGTAGACCATGGCGCAGGTCGGCGCCCCCGACCCGGTGACCAGCATGGTGCCCACCCCGTAGGAGTCGACGGGGGCCGTCTGGAGGGAGGCGATGGCGTATTCGTCCAGGTCGTTGGTGACGGTGATCGTGGCCTTGGTGGCCCCCAGGGCATCCAACTGGTGCCTGACACGCTGTGCCAGGGAGCCCAGGTCGCCCGAGTCGATCCTGACCCCGCCCAGGTCGGGCCCGGCCACCTCCACGGCCGTCTTGACCGCCTCGTCGATGGAGTAGGTGTCGGTCAGGAGGGTGGTGTTCCTGCCCAGGGCATTGATCTGGGCCACAAAGGCATCGCGTTCCGTGTCGTGCAGGAGGGTGAAGGAGTGGGCTGCGGTGCCGATGGCCTTGAACCCGTAGCGCTGGGCGGCCAGGAGGTTGGACGTGCCCTGGAATCCGCCCACCATGGCGGCCCTGGCGGCGGCCACGGCAGCGTACTCGTTGGCCCTCCGGGCGCCCATGTCCATGCAGGGCCTTCCCTTGGCCGCCGAAACCATGCGCGAGGCGGCCGAGGCCACGGCAGAGTCGTAGTTGAGGATGGAAAGGATGACGGTCTCCAGGAGGGTGCACTCGCCGAATCCGCCCTCCACCTGGAGGACGGGGGAGTTGGGGAAGAAGACCTCACCCTCCCTGTAGCCCCGAATGGTGCCGGTGAATTGGAAGTGCTCCAGCCACTGTATGGTCGCCGGGCTGACGATCTTCCTGTCCGAAAGGAAACGCAGCTCATCCTCGGTGGGGTGGAAGCGCTCGATGGCATCCAGGATCCTGCCGGTCCCGGCCACCACCCCGTAGCGCCGCCCCGCGGGGAGGTGACGGGTATAGACCTCGAAGACGGACCGGCGCCCGGCAGTGCCGTCCTGGAGGGCGGCGTCCAGCATCGTGTACTCGTACATGTCGGTCATCAGGGCGGTGGAAGTCCGGTCGGTTTCGTTCATGTCAACCTCGCTTGCAGTTCCTGTGCTTGCCGTGTTTCCCCACAGTCTAGTCCAATCCGCACCCGATATGTGCAGGAAGGCCGCCCCGACCATCCACACGTCCAGGCAGTATGACCGGCGGGATATGCTGGTCCCCATGAGATACCTGGTGGCCATCTATCGGTTCCTTATAGCCTTCTTCTGCCTGGCGGGCACCCATGAAGCCTGGCTTCTGGGCATCGGGAACAAGTGGGTCTACTTCACCTTCCAGACCAATATGGCCCTGGGTCTGGTCATGCTCTGGGCGGGGGCGGCCACCCTCCTGAAGGGAATCCAACCCCCGGCCTGGCTCAAGGGGTGCCTGACCTTGTACATTCTCATCACCGGCCTGGTGGCCATGGTGGTCCTGGGCATCAACTCCTCGCCCTACCTGTTGGTGATGGGCATCCGGACCACCTACATGATCCATGCCATCGCCCCGGTCATGGCCCTGGTCGACTTCCTCCTCTTCGACCCCCACCGCCGGTTCAAGTGGCACTATGTCCTGACCTGGCTGATCTACTTCCCCCTCTACCTGGCCTTCGTCCTGGTGCGGGCGGCCATCTGGCCCCACTCCGGCCCCGAGCCCGGCGGGAACCCCTACCCCTACGCATTCATCGATCTGAGCAGGCTGGGATGGGGGCAGATGACCGTCAACATCGCCGAGTACCTGGTGGTCTTCTTCGTCCTGGGGCTGGTGCTCTTCCTGATCGACAGGATCCTCCCCGCCAGGACGGTCCTGACGGCCTCCTGAGTGCAGGTATAGGGCTCCCGGGATAATCAAGTGCAGTATGCAAGGAAAGGATGTGCATCCATGGTGGCAATCAAGGACATGTTGGCCGATGGGGCCGTGGTCAGACCGGACGGCAGGGCGGTGGACGAGCTGCGCCCGGTCAGGATCACCCGGCACTGGACGGATGCCCCCGAGGGGTCGGTCCTGATCGAGTGCGGGAACACCAGGGTCATGTGCACGGCCTCCTTCACGCCCACCCTGCCCCGGTGGCGGAGGGACTCGGGCCTGGGATGGGTCACGGCCGAGTACGCCATGCTGCCCAGGGCCACATCCGAACGCACCGCCCGTGAATCCGTCCGGGGCAAGGTCGGCGGCCGTACCCAGGAGATATCCCGCCTGATCGGGCGCTGTCTGCGTGGTGTCGTCGACATGGAAGCACTGGGGGAGAACCAGGTGCAACTGGACTGCGATGTTCTCCAGGCCGACGGGGGCACCCGCACCGCCTCGGTCACCGGAGCCTATGTGGCCCTGGTGGATGCCCTGCGTTGGGCCCAGGACCACCACCACATCCGCAGCGTCGAGAAGATCATCAAGGACCAGGTGTCCGCCGTGTCGGTGGGAATCATCGACGGGCATCCCATGCTCGACCTGCCCTACATCGAAGACAGCCAGGCCATGACCGACATGAACGTCTCCATGACCGGTTCCGGCGACTTCATCGAGATTCAGGGAACCGCGGAGCATCGCCCCTTCAACCGGTCCGAGCTCGACACGCTCCTGGAACTGGCCACCAAGGGCAACCGGGAGCTCCAGGCGGCCCAGTCTGCGGCGCTCGCCACGGATTGATGCCCGGAGCGGTTGATGCCGGACTTACGATGGAGATGGCCCGTTGATTGTCTCTCCGTAGCCGTCGGCTGAAATCCGCGGCAGCGGGGGACGGGCAACCCGTGCCGGACGTACCGGGGCCCTGCAAGGAGGAATGAGATATGGAGAGAGGCGGACAGGTCGTCGTGGCCACCCACAACCAGGGCAAGCTGGTCGAGATGCGTCGCATCCTCGATTCCCTCCTGGGGGATGACCGGTTCGGCATCGAGCTCGTATCCGCTTCGGACCTGAACCTGCCGGATCCCGTGGAGACCGGGACCACCTTCGAGGCCAACGCCCTCCTCAAGGCCAAGCAGACGGCGGAGCTCTCCGGCCTGCCCGCCCTGGCCGACGATTCAGGCCTGATCGTCGACATCATGGGAGCGGCCCCCGGCATTCTGTCGGCCCGCTGGAGCGGTCGCCACGGGGATGACCAGGCCAATATCGACCTCCTGCTCAGCCAACTGAGGGACATTCCCGACGAGTCCAGGACGGCCCGGTTCGTCTGCGCCGCCGCCCTGGTGGTTCCCGACGAACCGGGGTATCCCGTCAGGAACCGCCACACCGTGCGCCAGGGTGAGATGCCGGGCAGGATCATCCGGACGCCCAGGGGCGGGGACGGGTTCGGCTACGACCCCATTTTTGAGCCCGATGACCAGCCCGCCCGGGCCGGGACGGACCACCGTCTGACCTCCGCCGAGATGAGCCCAGACCAGAAGAACGCCATCTCCCACAGGGGGAAGGCCCTGGCCGCCATCATGCCCGTCCTCATCCGGTGGGTGCTGGACGATGGCCATGACGTATCCTGATCCCGATACGAGGGCATCGGCGAGGGGGACACCCGCCTGTGGACACTGGAAGAGGTGGATCCGGGTCTGCTGATCCGTATCGGTGTCTGCGGTAGATTCCGCAGGTGCAGGGTGGATCCATGTGCGAGATGGAGAAGATTCGAACCCTGGGCCTGCTGTTCCGAAGGCAGGGTCCATCCGTGCGCGAGATGGGACTCGAACCCACACGTCCGAAGACACAGGAACCTAAATCCTGCGCGGCTACCATTACGCCACTCGCGCCCAGTGGAATACGGATAAGTGCATATCCATGCCATCAATGAATACCACAAAGGTGAGATGGCCCATACGAAAGGGAGCCACTTGACAGAATCGAACTGTCGACCTTCTCATTACGAGTGAGACGCTCTGCCAACTGAGCTAAAGTGGCCTGCCGCCCTCGAGGTTCCGGACGGCGTATTCGATACTACAGGATGTCCGGGATAAAACCGCCGGGCGCGGGAGTCGTATCCGTTTCGGTGTGGCACGCCTGTTTCACCGGCCCGGATTCGAGGAAGGGGCCTTGGTGTACAAGCTCCTTGGCAGAATGGGGAGTATGGATCTTCGCGATTTCTATGCCATAATCCCCGCCGGGGGAGTGGGAACCAGGCTCTGGCCCCTCAGCCGCCAGGACCGTCCCAAGTTCCTCTACGACCTGCTCGGGTCGGGCAGGACCATGATCCAGGGCACCTTCGACCGTCTGGCCGGAATCTGCGGGCAGGACCATGTGGTGGTATCGACGGGGCGGCGGCATGTGGCACAGGTCCGTGCCCAGCTGCCTGGACTCGGTGAGGATGCGGTCTTCCCCGAGCCCGTTCCGCGTGATTCCACGGCGGCCATCGCCTTGGCCACGGCCGTTCTGGCCCGGCGGCACGGCGATCGGATCGTTGTGGGCTCCTTCGCGGCCGACCATGTGATCCGCGATGACAAGGCCTTCGGGCGGTCGGTCCGCCAGGCGGTCGCCGCCGCCCGCGCCGGTTATGTCACCACCATCGGGATGGCCGCCTCCAGGCCTTCCACGGCTTTCGGCTACATTCACCAGGGTCCATCCCTGGCCGCCGAGATTCCCGATGCCCCCGATGCGCGCCTGGTCAGCGAATTCGTGGAAAAGCCCGATGCCTCCACGGCCCAGGCCTATCTGTCGACCGGTGAGTATCGATGGAACGCCGGCATGTTCGTCATGCGGGCCGATGTCGTCCTGTCCTGCCTGGAGCGTTTCGTGCCCGACCTGTATGCCAGCATCATGGCCATCGCCCGGGTCTGGGATGAGGGGGCGGACCAGCGCAATCAGGCCCTGGACGAGTACTGGCCGGGCATCGAGAAGATCGCATTCGACTACGCCGTGGCGGAACCCCTGTCCGCGGCGGGCGGTGTGGCCATGGTCCCGGGCGGCTTCGATTGGGACGACATAGGCGACTTTAATTCGATCGCCGGCCTCCTGCCGTCGTCCAACCGTCGCAACATCAAGATCCTTGGCGATTCCGATCGTGTGGTGTATCTGGATTCGGGCGGCGACATGGTCGTGCCGGAGACGGGGCGGACCATAGCCCTGCTCGGGGTGGACGACATGATTGTGGTCGACACGCCCGATGCCCTTCTGGTGGCACCCAGGGCACGCAGCCAGGAGGTCAAGGACATGGTCGGCAAACTCTCCCAATACGGAAGGGACGACATTCTCTGAGCAGACCTTCCTGTTCGCCCCCGGCTTAGGCCGGGGAGGCGTGGCTGAGCCGGGGGCGACCACGGCCTGGTCCTGACGGACCCCATGCGCGGAGGGTCCTTTGCACATCCGACGCGATGAACCATAGTTGCTGTTTTTGTCGTATTGTGTCCGCTTTTGTGAGTACTTTGGTAGAAGACCCAAACCTGGGCGGATCATCTCTGAAGACCTGTTCCAAGTCCGGGCATGAAGTCACGAAAGGACCTATGCATATGGCCATCAATCCTCCAGTAGACGCGACGCAGACCAAGGCCTGGGCGGCCCTGCAGACGCACTTCTCGGATTTGCAGAAGAACGGCATCGACCTGCGGTCGTGGTTCGCCGAAGACCCCCGGCGCACAGAGCGGTTGAGCTTCGATGCCGCCGACCTCCACTTCGACCTGTCCAAGAACCTGATCAAGCCCGAGACCCTGACCCTCCTTGCCCAGCTCGGCAGGGAGGTCGGCCTCGACCAGCGCATCGAAGCCATGTTCCAGGGCGAGCACATCAACAACACCGAGGACCGTGCCGTTCTGCACACCGCACTGCGTCGGCCCGAGGAGGAGCGCGGCACCCTGATCGTCGACGGTCAGGATGTGGTGGGGGATGTGCGCGACACCCTCAAGCGGATCTACACCTTCGCCGACCAGGTCCGTTCCGGACAGTGGACCGGTGTCAGCGGCAAGAAGATCGAAACCGTGGTCAACATAGGAATCGGCGGGTCTGACCTTGGTCCGGTCATGGCCTATGAGGCCCTGAAGCCCTATGCGGATGCGGGCATCACCGCACGGTACGTCTCGAACATCGATCCCAACGACCTGGCCGAGAAGACCCGTGGACTCGATCCGGAGACCACCCTCTTCATCATCGTCTCCAAGACCTTCACCACCCTGGAGACCCTGACCAATGCCCGTCAGGCACGGGCCTGGCTCCTGGACAGGCTCCAGGCCCAGGGCGCCGTGGATGGTTCCGAGGCCAAGTCGGCCGAGGCCATCCGTCGTCACTTCATCGCCGTATCCACGGCTCTCGACAAGGTCCAGGACTTCGGCATCGACCCCGCCAACGTGTTCGGTTTCTGGAACTGGGTCGGTGGCCGCTATTCGGTGGATTCGGCCGTCGGCACTTCCCTGGCCATCACC
Organism: uncultured Bifidobacterium sp.; assembly: GCF_945269915.1. GTDB lineage: Bacteria > Actinomycetota > Actinomycetes > Actinomycetales > Bifidobacteriaceae > Bombiscardovia > Bombiscardovia indica. Next base: position 27,684 of record NZ_CALYOY010000012.1, read on the forward strand.
ATCGGCCCCGACGGGTTCGAGGAGTTCCTGGCCGGGTTCCATGCCATCGACCGCTACTTCCGCGACACCCCCCTGGAGAAGAACGTCGTGGCCCTGATGGGTCTGCTGAACGTCTGGTATGTCAACTTCTTCGGTGCCCATTCCCATGCCGTCCTGCCCTATGACCAGTACCTGCACCGCTTCCCGGCTTACCTGCAGCAGCTGACCATGGAGTCCAACGGCAAGTCGGTGCGCTGGGACGGCACCCCCGTGACCTCCCTGACCGGCGAGATCTTCTGGGGAGAGCCCGGCACCAACGGACAGCATGCCTTCTACCAGCTGATCCACCAGGGGACCAGGCTGATTCCCTCCGATTTCATCGCCTTCGCCAACACCCCCAACCCCGCCAGGGATGGGGACCAGGACGTCCACGAGCTCTTCCTGGCCAACTACTTCGCCCAGACCAAGGCACTGGCCTTCGGCAAGACGGCCGACGAGGTGCGCGCCGAGGGGACCGATGAGTCCATCGTCCCGGCCCGTGTCTTCACCGGCAACCGACCCACCACCTCCATCTTCGGCGATGCCCTGACCCCCAGGTCCCTGGGAGAACTGATCGCCCTCTACGAGCACATCACCCTGACCGAGGGCACCGTCTGGGGGGTCGACTCATTCGACCAGTGGGGTGTCGAGCTGGGCAAGAAGCTGGCCAAGGAGATCACTCCGGCCATCTCCCGTGACGACCAGGCCCTGGCCGCCCAGGACCAGTCCACGCGCTCCCTGATTCAGTATTATCGGGATCATCGTCGCTGATCGCCGGCCCGGGCCCCGGTCCCTGCCTGGTGTATCATTGAACAGTTGCAATGCCGGAGTGGGAGCTGCCGCATAGGTTCCCCTCCTTGTGGTCCAGCCGGTTCATGGCCGGCGGATCGGCGTATCCCGACGGCAGACCGTCGGGCTCGGGTACGGCCCTTCTGTCGAAGACGGGATGGGCCTGGAACATGGGTCGGTATGCGGCGGCCGTGGAGGAACAGCATGAACGCCATTCAGGAATTCGATGCCAGCCACATGAAGCCCGCGGAGGAGATTCCGGACTTCCGCCCCGGCGATACCGTCGAGGTCAATGTGAACATCAAGGAAGGCAACAACACCCGTATCCAGGCTTTCACCGGCGTGGTGATCGCCCGTCATGGTGCCGGTGTGCGTGAGACCATCCTCGTACGCAAGGTCAGCTTCGGTGTGGGTGTGGAGCGTCGCTTCCCCCTGCACTCCCCGCAGATCGATTCCATCAAGGTCCTGCGGCATGGTCGCGTGCGTCGCGCCAAGCTCTATTACCTGCGCAACCTGCACGGCAAGGCCGCACGTATCGTCGAGCGTCGCGACAACAAGGCCGAGACCAGGTAGGACCGTCCTTGTCGACCCGGAGGCCGTTCAGGTCCCCGGGTTTTTGTTATCCCGCCGGGTAGGGTATATGAATGAGGGGCCGTTGCAGGTGAATGGCGGTCGAGGGTCGGATCCGACCCGGACCTGGAAGGGATTTCGGACGGTGCAAGCAGAAGGAGCAGGCATGTCGGTTCCCCAGTCAGGTGATATACGGACGGGTTTTGCCCCCAGGCACCGTTCCAGGGCCTCGCTCAGGGTCGAAGGCGACCCCATCGCCCCCTACGACGGGGGCGGCACCGATCCTGCATCGAACGAAGGACCCACTCAGGACAACGGGTCCGGATCCCTGATCCAGTTCCTTGTCGACCTGGTGGTTCTGGTGGTGGTCGTGGTCTTCTGTCGTCTGTTCATTCTGGCCCCTTTCGTCATTCCTTCGGGCTCCATGGAGGAAACCCTGGGCATCAACGACCGAATCTTCACCACCAACGGTCTGACCAGGTTCCTGGCCAAACCCCGCAGGGGGGACGTGGTGGTCTTCACCGACCCGGCCAATTGGCTGGCGGATGCGTCACCGGACGGGCATAACAGCAACTACCTGGTCAAGCGGCTGATCGGCATGCCCGGCGACACGGTGGCCTGCAAGGGGAAGGGGCATCCGGTCACGGTCAACGGGGTCGCCCTGGACGAAAGCTCCTACCTGAGGCCCGGCGCCCAGCCCAGTGATTTTCCCTTCACGGCCACCGTCAAGGCCGGCTACGTCTTCGTCATGGGAGACAACCGCTCCAATTCGGCGGATTCCCGTTATCATCTCAATGATGGGAATGAGGGTCAGGTACCCATGGGGAACATCAAGGGCACGGCCATGGTGACCTACTATCCCATCAGCAGCTGGAAGCTGCTGAACAACCGGCACCCGGTCTTCGATGCCGTTCCGGACAGGCAGCCCAGGTAGGCGGCAGGGATGCACCCCATACCCACCCTGACCCTGGAGACGGAACTGGCCGCCGGGGGGTCGGATTATGTGTTCGGTCTGGACGAGGTGGGGCGCGGAGCCCTGGCCGGGCCCGTCATGGTGGGCGTGGTGGCACTCAGATCATGCGATCTTCCCGGGCTGAAGGTTCCCGAGGGGGTGGCCGATTCCAAGATGCTGACCCCTGTCCGCCGCACGGCCATATACCTGGACCTTGAGGACTGGGCTGCAGCCTGGGCCGTGGGTGCCGCCTCCAACCGTGAAATCGACCAGTGGGGGATCACCCACGCCCTGGGCATAGCCGCCCTGCGCGCCCTGGCCGACATCGAGACCCGGCTGGGCATGGGGGCCGAATCCAACACGTCGGCCATCCTGGACGGCCCCAGCGACTACATCACCAAGGCCGCAGACAGCTTCGACGCCCCCGACCTGGCCATCCTGCCGGCAATCACCACCAAGGTCAGGGGGGATGCATCCTGCGCCACGGTCGCCAGTGCCGCGGTCATAGCCAAGGTGACCAGGGACCGGTTCATGGTCGACCTGGCCGGGCAACGTGACGACCTGGCCCCCTACCAATGGGAGCGGAACAAGGGGTACGGCTCGCCTGCACATATGGCGGCCATCAGGCGATACGGGCCCAGTGACCTGCATCGGGTCAGCTGGCATCTGACCGGCTGACCCGATGCAGGTCACCGGTGTCCTCCCCGCGCCGGGCTATGATCGGAGCAGTCGAGACGGGTTTCGGGAAGAAGGATCACATGCCTCCAGGCAGCAGGGAACGCCACCGTTCCAATCGCCCTTCCATGTTCGAAGTGGCCCGGTTGGCGGGGGTGTCCCACCAGACCGTCTCACGGGTCATCAACAAGTCCAAGGACGTTTCGGAACCCACCCGCCGAAAAGTGGAAGAGGCCATACGGCAGTTGGGATATCGGCCCAGTAACTCTGCCCGGGCCCTGGCCTCCAGCCACAGCAGGACCATCGGACTGGTTGCCGGAGGGGTCAGCCTGTTCGGACCGGTATCCACCATCACGGCCATCGAGACGGTGGCGCGCTCGCACGGTTTATTCATGTCGGTCATGATGGTCAACGAGGCCGCTTGTACCCTCCATGGCTTCCAGGAACTGTGTGGCACCTTCCTGGAGCAGAACGTCGACGCCTTCATCTTCATCACCCCCACCGATACGATGTTCCAGGCGGCCTGCCAGGTGAATGTGACCCAGCCGCGGATCGTCGTCACCTCCACCCACGGGTCGATGAGCATCGAGGAGGCACTGAGCCACAATCTGGGCTCCGACCGGGTGGCCCTGACGGGAATCGACCAGTGGGGGGCCATCCAGCAGGTGGCCAGGCAGCTGGTGCAGTTGGGGCACCGCAGGGTCCTGTATATGGCAGGCCCACCAGAATGGCGCGATGCCTCGACCCGCCTGGCCTCCTGGTGGAAGGCCTGCGCACGGTACCATGTCAAGACCGCCGTGGTCCATGCCCGCAGCTGGGAGTCGGCCGAATCGTACACCTTGATGAACCACCTGATCGATCAGCGGGGCATGAACGGCACTTCCATGCCCACGGCCGTGGTCACCGCCAATGACAACCAGGCCGTGGGGGTGGCCCGCTCCCTCCAGGAGCATGGACTTCGGATACCGCAGGATGTCAGCCTGGTGGGATTCGACGACATCCCCACGGTCGACAACCTGAACCCGCCCCTGTCGACGGTCCGTCCCAGATTCGAGGAGTTGGGCACCGCCACCATGCGGCAGCTCCTGGCCATGCTCCACCAGGGTCAACCCGTGGAGTTCCCGGCAACCAGACATGGGGTGGGGCTCATCCAGGCCGACGTGGTACCCCGGCGGTCACTGGGCAGGGCCGTTCGGCGGTCCTGAGATTCACCCGACCCCCGTTTGCCTGATCCGCTTGTCACGACTAGACTTGTCACTGGATTATGTGAGCGTTAACAGTCCTTGTTGGCGGAGGTCAAGACGTGCCTCCCGGGCCACGAGGACGGCCAGGCAGAGGAGCGGACCATGGAAGCTGACACCGGTAAGGACCTCGCCCAGGAGATTCAGGCAGGCAGGACCTCCCTGGGCATCGAGCTGGGCTCGACGAGAATCAAGGCCATCCTGATCGACAGGGGGTACCAGACGCTGGCCGAGGGGGATTTCGCATGGGAGAACCAGCTCAAGGACGGACTGTGGACCTACTCCCTGGACCAGGTGTGGCAGGGGGTGCAGGGTGCCTATGCCGCCCTGGCCGCCCAGGTCAAGGAACGCTACGGGGTGGCACTGACCCGGATGGGCGCCATTGGATTCTCGGCCATGATGCATGGCTATCTGGCCTTCGACAAGGACGACCGGCTCCTGGTTCCCTTCCGCACGTGGCGCAACACCAACACCAGCCAGGCCCACGAACGGCTCTCGCGGATCTTCCGGGTCAACATCCCCGAGCGCTGGTCCATAGCCCACCTCTACCAGGCCATTCTCGGCGGGGAGGAACACGTGGACAGGGTGGACTTCATCACCACCCTGTCCGGGTATGTGCACTGGCGGCTCACAGGGCGCAAGGTCCTGGGCATCGGAGACGGATCGGGCATGTTCCCGGTTGATTCCCGCCGCCATTGCTTCGACCAGGCCATGCTGGACACCTTCGACCATCTGCCTGAGGTCAAGTCCCGGCCCTGGGCCATCCGCGACATACTCCCCAAGCTCCTGGTGGCCGGGGAGGATGCGGGATCCCTGACCGAGGAGGGGGCACGCCTGCTGGATCCCACCGGTACCCTGGAACCCGGCGCGGCCATGGCTCCGCCCGAAGGCGATGCCGGAACCGGCATGGTGGCCACCAACTCCGTGCGGCCCAGGACGGGTAATGTGTCGGCGGGCACGTCCATCTTCGCCATGGTGGTCCTGGAGGACCGGATGGAGCGCCTCCACCCCGAGGTGGACCCGGTGGCCACCCCGGCAGGCGACCCGGCAGGTATGAGCCATGCCAACAACTTCACCTCCGACCTGAACGCCTGGGTCGGTCTTTTCCGTGACTTCACCGAGGCGGCAGGGCTCAGGATGGATGACGACGAACTCTATGCCACCCTCTTCAACCTGGCCCTTCAAGGCGACAAGGACGCAGGCGGCCTGATCAACTACTGCTTCTATTCCGGAGAATTCCTGGCCGGCCTGGAGGAGGGCCGTCCGGTCTTCGCCAGGGGGCCGGAGAGCCGTATGAACCTGGCCAACTTCATGCGGGCCCAGCTCTTCTCGGCCTTCGCCCCGGTGACGATCGGCATGGATGTGATGACCCGGCAGGAGAGTGTTCGCGTGGATTCCCTGGTCGGACACGGCGGCATCTTCGCCACCCCGAAGGTGGCTCAGAAGATCCTGGCCGCCGCTTTCGACACACCCATCCGGGTCATGTCGACGGCGGCCGAGGGCGGCGCCTGGGGCATGGCCGTTCTAGCCGACTATCTGAATCATACCGACCAGACCCTGGCGGATTATCTGGATTCCAAGGTCTTCGCGGGGGTCGAATCAAGTGTGGAGGAACCCGATCCAGAAGACGTCAAGGGGTTCCGCGCATTCTTCGAACGCTTCTCCCGGTCCCTGCCCATCGAGCAGGAGGCCGTCAGGACCATACCCTTGGAGGGTTGAAGCGCCTGACCCTTGGAGCCCACAGGACCATAATTCCATCAATATCAATCAATAAGGAGCAATCATGGCAATGACGGATCCCTTCCAGGGCAAAGAGCTCTGGTTCGCCGTAGGCTCGCAGGACCTCTACGGGGAGGAAACCCTGCAGCAGGTGGCCATTCAGGCCGCCGACATAGCAAAGACCCTGAATGATTCGGGCCGTATCCCGGTCGGGCTTGTGCTCAAGCCCATTTTGAAGGATTCGGACTCCATCAGGAATTTCATGGTCCAGGCCTCATCCGACCCGGCCTGCATCGGAATCGTGGCCTGGATGCACACCTTCAGCCCCGCCAAGATGTGGATTCGCGGTCTGGAGCAATTACGCAAGCCCCTTCTCCAGTTGAACACCCAGCACCATGTCGAGATTCCCTGGGAGACCATCGACATGGACTTCATGAATCTGAACCAGTCGGCCCATGGTGACCGGGAGTTCGGGTATATCCTGACCCGTCTGGGCATTCCCCGCAAGATCGTCGTGGGGCATTACACCGATCCGGAGGTTGCGGAAAGAATCGGAACCTGGGCCCGGGCTTGTGCCGGTTGGGATGCGGCCAACTCGATGAAGGTCTGCCGTTGGGGCGACAATATGCGCGATGTCGCTGTTACCGAGGGCGACAAGACCGAAGCCGAGCGCGTCTTCGGGGTCTCCGTGAATACCTGGCCGGTCAATGAGCTGGTGGCCCATGTGGATGCGGTCAAGGACGACCAGGTCATGGATCTGATCGAGGATTACAAACGCAGCTACGAGGTCGCTCCCGAACTCCTGGATTCCCGTTATGACTCCCTGGTGGTTGCCGCCAGGGAGGAGGCCGGCATGCGCAACATGCTCCAGGAGGTCGGAGCCACGGCCGCGGTGGACAACTTCCAGGACCTGGGCGGTCTGCGTCAGTTGCCGGGTGTCGGTGCCCAGCGTCTGATGGCCGATGGGTACGGGTTCTCGGCCGAAGGCGACTGGAAGACCTCGGTCCTGATTCGGATCGGGAACGTCATGGGTTACGGGCTCAAGGGCGGCTGTTCCCTCATGGAGGACTACTCATACAACTTCGTCCCCGGGCATGAGGAGATCATGGGTGCCCACATGCTGGAGGTCTCGCCCACCCTGCTGACCGAAGGCAGGCCCCGTCTGGAGATCCATCCACTTTCGATCGGTGATCGCGAGGATCCGGTCAGGCTGGTTTTCACGGCCACACCCTGCAAGGATGCGGTCGTGGTCTCTCTTGCCGATGTGCGCGAACGGTTCCGTCTGGTCATGAACGTGGTGGATCTGGTGGAACCCGGCGGCTCCCTGGCCAAGCTGCCCGTGGCCCGCGCCATTTGGAAGCCGCGTCCCTCCTTGGAGATCTCGGCCGAGTGCTGGCTGCGTGCCGGTGCGGCCCACCACACCTGCATGACCACCACGGTCGGTCGTGAGGCCTGGGAGGACTTCGCCCGGATCGCCGGGGTCGAGCTGGCCGCCATCGACGAGAACACCAGCGCGGACCGGTTCACCAGCGATCTCGAATTGGCGGAGATGGTTCACCGACTCGACAACCGGCAATAAGACCTCCTAAGCCTGCCTTCTCCATCGCCTCGGGGCCCTGGTCCCGAGGCTTTTCCGTCTTCTTCGGTTCGGATGGCTTGCCGCCCCCGGGCAACACGCCGCAACCGGTCGAAATATGACATACCGGACGCTCGCACGTTTGCGTAGTTTTACTTCATTCGCTAAACTCATGAAATGGTATTGGGAGATGATATAGCAACGGCTCATGTCGAAGGGTCTATCGGGCCGGGGAATGAAAGATGTCAGGTAAAGCCGAAGTGTGTTGTTGCACATCGATCTGTACCGATTCAAAAAATAGAAGGGATGCATGCATGCATACAGATAAAATAAACGAGGGGCGAGGGTTTTCCAAACTCGTCGGCCTGGCGGTGGCTGGTGCCACTCTGCTGGCCGGGATGGTCGCCCTCCCTGCCACACAGGCTTCGGCGCTTGATACGGCAGATGACTTCCGCCCAGGTGCCATTGACACAAGTGTCGAGCCTAAGCTGACGGTCACCAAGTACCTCAGCGGTACCACGGGAAACACACCTACGGGTTCCATCACCGATGCGCCGGCTTCCGGTAGCGGCGTTACCACGGCCAAGGACATCGTGTTCGATCTTACTGAAATTGAGCCGACGGGATCGGTCGCTGACATCAACCCGGCCGTTTCCAGCACCTATAGGCCCTCCACTCGTCCAGGTGCCATTACGGCAACGGGTATGACCAACGGCGATGGTGTCATAGACTCCTGGTACAAGGCCGTTGCCAGTGGGGCCCAACAGGGTCAGCCGGATACCAGTCAGCCCGTAACACTCCCCCAAGGTCTGCACTACTTCGTCCTGGAAGAGAATCGTACTGCCTCTCCGGCATTCCAGTCCGGCACTCTCGATTCGAGCAAGTATGCGGTATCGGCAAAGTCCTTCTTCGGTCTGCCCTACAAGACCACGGATGGGACTCGGAGCGGTTATATCTACCACCTGCATGTCTACCCCAAGAATGTCAGTAACTCATCGGTGGACAAGTCGGTATCGGCAATCAACAATGACCCGAATCTGCACATTGCCAAGGCCGGGGACACAATCACTTACAGGGTGACTCAGAAGATCTACAATACGGGCACGGCAACCCCAAACGATCAGAAGCTCGATACAAGTGAGCTGGCCGGCAACTATGGGGATCTCCGTGTCGTCGATAAGATGGGTGCATCGTTGAGGCTTGATTCCTCTACGGTGGAGGCGAGCATCAAGACGCCGACCAACAGCTTCCCCTTGATTGCGCCGACGAATTCTTCGCCGGACTACAAGGTCACGACTGGTACGACCAAGTTTGATCGTATAGCCAACAATGCTCCTACCGGGTCCAAGATGTTCGCTAACGACAATGATCCGAACGCAACATACACCGCATTCGATTTCTTCAGGGATGCCTCTGTTATTCGTGGGTATCTGAGCGGGGTGACCGATCAGGAGCTGACCATCGTGATCACCTATAAGGCCAAGGTAACCCCGAATGGTGATTCAACAGGTACTGGTGGTGTTGTAAACGCCGTCGAGTCCGATATCAAGGATAATTCCGACGGAACCAACCCTGTCACCCCTCCTGGTGGCGGAACCGTCACTGCGTCCGGCAGCGCTGCCTTCGGTAAGGTGCAGAAGGGCAGCACCCCTGGCACTGTGGAACCTCTTGCGGGTGCCGTGTTCCGTTTGGCTGACCCGACCGACCCTGCGAAGTTCCTGGATGTTGATGGTACTTTCAAGGCTGACGGCACTGCTGGAGCGCAGTTCTTCACTGCCACCTCCAATGCCGACGGTCTGGTGGCGTTTACCGGCCTGCCGATTCTGGATGGCAGTGGTGTCGGTGTCGCAGGTGATTGGAATGTGGTCGAGTACTCGGCGCCTTCTGGTTTCAACCGCGCGCCCAACCCCTTCGCGAAGGTCCACTTTGATAACCATGTTGTTGGCAAGTCCGCCAACGACATCGTCACATACTATGGCAACGCCCCCATTCAGCCTGATTATGGACAACTGGATTTCGGAACCTACGGTACTACAACTGAACCGGCCACTCCGATCAAGTTCCAGAATGGCAATGTTGCTAAGTACATGATGAACTTCAAGACGGGTGATTCCGATACTCCTGCTGGCCTCCCGCTTACCGGTGGTCGTGGCATCATCCTGCTGCTTGTGGCTGGTGTCATCATCATGGGTGGTGCCCTCTACGTTCGTAGTCGGCGCAATGCGGCTCGTGCATGACATGAGTTGAAGTTTGATTTTCAGGGAGACCTGAGTTCACTGAAGGCGGGTGGTCCTCATAGAAGGATTGCCCGCCTTTTTACTTGTATCATGCTATGATGTGCTTGTGTGGAAACAAGTGCACTGGTGCGTGTACAACGTGTCGGAGATTCGGGGATGCTGTTGCAGTTGGTTGTGACCTCCGACTTGGGTGATTGGCTGTGAAGTCCTCATCCGGAAGGGACGCTGGAATGAAGGGAAACACTTTGCCGTCAGATACGACTAAGCGTGTGGTGCGTTGGTTGACAATGCTAGTGGTTTGCTGTGGGCTTGTGCTTGTAGGTGGTGCAACCCGGGCCACGGCTGCTCCAGGGGCTCCAAGCCTGACTCTGCATCTTCTGAAGACCCAGGCCGGTCAGGGAGGAACAGGTTCCATCCTGCCGGGCAACAGTAATTCACCGGCCGGTTCCGGATATGTCTATCAGGCCGTGAAGCTCGATAGGACCAAGGTGAGGAGAGTGACAGCTGGATTGGCCTCATCTCCCTCAACGGTACAACAGCGGTTGACCTCCGCTGTTGTTGCCGATCAGGCATCTTTCAAGGATCCATCCAATACTCAGTTCTACGGTGCCTCGGATTCGAATGGGATCATCACGACTTCCTATAGCGCACAGACTGAGGGAGTTTGGCTGGATGGTGCCAGTCTGGACGTCAACACCGCCACTCTTTCCGGCGGAACCGCCGCTGAATTCGACGGTACGGCTGTGACACCAAGCTATTGGCTGGTCTCATTGGTTGCCGCACCTCGTGGTATAACAGTCCGCACTGACCCCTGCGTCATTCAGCTGCCCAACCTGGACTCTTCTGCAGGTTCTGCGACATTCCAAGTCGATGTATATCCCAAGCTGAACCTGAACCAGGGCAATGTCGTACCGGGCAACAACAAGGTGCAGCAAGGTTCGAAGCCATTGGCAAGCACCGGATCACCCATGATTGGGCCCATGGTCTTGCTGACTCTTTTCCTCCTGATAGGAACCAGCCTGATACTGGTTGCGAAGGGTCGTAGGACGTTTGATTGAGTTTCACCTGGTTTGACCGAATATGAAGCGGTCGGTCATTTCGAAAGTCGATGGCACTGTGTGCCATCGACTTTTCGGGTCATGTTCACAGACATCCGGGTTCGCTGCCCTGAAACCTGCTGCCGGAACGGGTGATGTACGTGGGTGCTCCTAGGTCTTCGATGAACAGGAAGGTGGAACAGGAGCGCCCCTCTCCCTGGCCTGCCTGGTTCTGTGCCCTGGCGGTCGGTGTTTTCCTTCTTGGCTGGCTGCTGGTAAGCATGGATATTGTTGAGCAAAACAGGAATGCCCGTATTTCCCGGAAGAATGTCGACGAGTATGGTCTCATCGTCTCGCGCTTGAGCAAGGGCAGGGTGGACTCGATCAGGAAGCGAATTCGGATCTACGACAAGGGGCTCAGATCCAATTCACCTGGTGACCCCTTCCACCCCATGGGGCTTGATGCACCACGGGCTTATGCCGATCTTCTGCGCGAGGTGGACCCATCGATCATGGGGTACCTGGTCATTCCGGCTGTGGGGTTATCGCAACCAATATATTATGGTCCGCCCGATGTGGTTCTGGAACGCGGTGTGGGGCATCTTGCATCCACGGCCATTCCCTCCGATCTGAGTGGTATCCATACCGTTCTTTTCGGTCATTCGGGTCAGGACGGCAAGCTGGTTTTCGACAACCTGGATAGACTGTCCGACGGGGATGAGTTCTCCGTGCGCATTCTGGACAGTACCTATGTCTACAAGGTCAGTCATATCGGCATAATTGCTCCGGACAGGTTGGATGCTCTGGAAGCCGGATATGGGAAGAACCAGGTGACACTGATGACCTGCACGCCAAAAGGAATCAACAGCAGTCGCCTGATGGTGACAGGGGATCTGATCTCGGTGACCGGTGAGGAGCCGGATACGCAGACCAAAGGATCTGCTTGGCTGCTCTTTGTGACCGGTGTGCCCCTCCTGGCCGCATTGGCTGGTCTGGTGGCCGTTCGGAGACGAATGGGAAGGTTGGAGAAGATGATCATGGGTATGGATGCGAAGGAGGGGGAATGACCGGCACCGGCAGGAATGGCGACCACGGGGAACCACTCAGCGGACATGCATCTTCGGTGAAGGGAGGGGCCAGGCACATGGCCAGGTCCCGGCGCCGTTTCGGTATTATCGAAATACTGGCCTTTCTGATTGGTCTCGGCATTTTCCTGTACCCTTTGGTTGCTGCATACCTGAACTACGCAGGAACGACCGAGGCTGTTGACACGTATGAGGACATCGTCAACCGGCTCACTCCTGAGCAGCGGCAGAAGATGTGGCGGGACGCCAAACAATACGATGAGGACCTGGGCAAGCCGACCCTGCGTGATCCTTTCAAGTACAAGGAAGTCAAGGAACCTCTGGGCCGGTATTCCAAGATTCTCAACGTCGACGGGAAGGGGATGATGGCCTATGTGGATATCCCCAAGATCAATGTGAAGCTTCCCATCCGTCACGGAACCACCGACGAAGTGCTCAGGGACAGCGTGGGCCACATAGCGACCACCCACGTCCCCACGGACAACAAAACCATCCATGCGGTTGTGACCGGTCACACGGGTGAGGTGGGCCATATCCTGTTCGACAACCTGACCCAGTTGAAAAAGGGCGATGTCTTCCAGATTCGCGTTCTCAAGAAGCGAATGAGCTATCAGGTGGACCAGATCAAAGTCATCCTGCCGACAGATGTCGATGCTCTGCAACCAGTGGAGGGTTCCAACTATGTAACCCTGCTGACCTGCACCCCCTATGGGATCAATTCCCATCGGTTGATCATCCGTGGCAGGTACATCGGTGACGATGTTCCACCAACCAAGCCCAAGGGTGCTCCCGTATACATGCTCTGGGTGCTCCTGGCGCTCATGGCCCTCTGCCTGCTCGCCTGGTATTACCTGTCCATACGCCGTAAGAAGTGTCGGCACCGCATCGCGTCGCTGGACAGGTTCGAGCCGAATGATGGTGAGGCCGAGCCCTTTGGTTTCGGGTCAGGCGGCGATGACGGAGGTGTATCCGAAACCGGTGGTGGAGGTGCATACGGAACCGATGCGGCAGGCGGGGACTTGGCGGTGATGGGTACCCCCTCGGGAGTGAGCGGCCAATGGGGGGCGGTCTCCCCGGATAGGGATTCCTCGTTTGAGGGTCCACCCGGTATCGTGCGGGCCGGTACTGACGCCTTCTTCGGGGAAGAGGGGGGTCGGACAGGAAGGTCGACGGACCGCAGGACACCAGGGCAGGCTTGGATGGACCGGAGCCATGCTACCGGGGAGGAAGGAGAGTACGATGGGTGAGCACGCGGATGTGAAACAGGCCGGTATCGAAGGCCAGGCTCAGGACCACCGCAGCGCGGGATCTCCTACCTCCGCGAGGAAGCGGCGTACCTTGGTTCGTAAGAGGCGGATGTACTCCCTCCTGATGTGGGTCCTTGCCCTCCTGGCTCTCTTCTTCGCCTGGGCTTCCTTCGGTATGATGATGCGAATCGGGTTCCTGCCGGTCTTTGATCTGGGATACGCCTGGTTCGATGCGCATGTATGTACCTTCTTCGGCATCGTTCCGCATTGATCGGCATGGTTCCGGTTCGCTCAGCGGGCGGGTATGTTCGACCACATCGTTCCTCTTGCATGGTCACGGTTCCACCTGGTCTTAAAATGAGGATGACCTCCTCCCGAACGGGCGGAAGGGACTTGGCAGGACGGAGGAGTGGAGCATGACTGCTGTACCCGATATCGAACTTGCTGACGGGCACCGTATTCCCCAGATAGGGCTGGGCGTGCTCAGGATCGGGGATGACCAGACCGGACAGGTCGTGGAATCGGCGCTCTCGGTGGGGTACCGGCACATCGATACCGCTGCCGGCTATCAGAACGAGGGCGGTGTAGGAAGGGGACTGAAGGCCGCCGGCTATGATGCCGGGAGTCGGCGGGCGTCCCTCTGGCTGACCACCAAGTTGCGCGATTCCGAGCAGGGATATGATTCCACCCTGAGGGCCTTCGACAGGCAGCTTGGACTGCTGGGCACGGACTATGTGGATATGTACATGATTCATTGGCCCACCCCCTTCGATTGGCGGTCCGCCGAAACCTGGAGGGCCTTCCAGAGGTTGCGCCAGGAGGGGAGGGTCAGGACCCTGGGGGTCTGCAACTTCCGTGAGGATGACCTGGAGCGCCTCCACGTGGAGACGGGTGAATATCCTGCCGTCAACCAGTTCGAGCTTCACCCCACCTGGCAACAACGGCATCTGGCGGCTTTCTGCAAATCAAGGAAGATCGCCGTGGAGGCCTACTCACCCCTGGCCCGGGGGGCGGATCTGGATGCAGGCCAGGGGGTGATAGGCCGCATATCACGCAATCACGGTCGATCGCCTGCGCAGATCGTACTCCGCTGGCACATCGAGAACGGGACCATTATCATCCCCAAGTCCGTGCATACCCAACGACAGCAGGAGAACCTGGATCTGTTCGGATTCTCGCTGACCGAGTCTGAACACGCCGCCATCGATGCTTTGGACGGTCCGGTCCGTGCGGGCCACGATCCGCGAACCTATTCCTACGCCTGAGGGCGTGACCCAGGCGATTGCAGGGAGGCAGCAGGAAGGATGACCCGCAGACCCGAAAGAAGGCAGAGCGGTTCGGTACGGACCGGGACGAGTGCCGGATTCAGGACCTCCTCGCCCCTGGAACGCGTCCTGATCCTGCTGGTCCTCGCCCTGGTCATCGGTGTCACCATCGGTCTGGTTCTCCCCAGGGTCAACGGGACGGTAGGGGGTCTGACGGGCCGCTACCAGGCAAGGGGCGATGCCGCACAGACCCTGGAGCACCTTCAGGTGGAAGACCGCCCCAGGCCGGGGCGGCAGTATCGCAGGGACTCCTTCGGGTTCAAGGAAACCGACGTGGACGGTAACGGCTGCAACATCCGAGAGGATGTCCTGACCAGGGACCTGCGAGAGGTGCGCACCACCACCCTGGGTGGCTGCAAGGTCGCCACCGGCGTCCTGGACGATCCATATACGGGCAGGACCATCACCTTCGTCAGGGGGGAAAGAACCAGTGCCGCTGTGCAGATCGACCATGTGGTGGCATTGGAGAATGCATGGAAATCGGGAGCCTACCGGTGGGATACGGCCCAACGCTACCGGTTCGGGAACGATCCCTACAATCTCCTGGCCGTTGATGGTCAGTCCAATCAGGAGAAGGGGAGCGCCTCGGCCGACTACTGGCTCCCGCCACGGACCGACTACCAATGCGCCTATGTGGCCAGGCAGATCGGTGTCAAGGACAAATACGACTTGACCGTCACTACATCCGAAAAGCGCGCCATGATGCGGGTCCTGCATGGTTGTCCGGGGCAGCCTCTGCCGAAGGACGGCTGATTCCCATTGCCATGCATCTTCCCGGCATTCCGCATGGCTCCTTGAAGGTCGGGGCTATCTGCCTTCCGCCTGCCTGTCGGTGGGTTCCAGCTGGGAGGACTCCAACTGGCCCGCCGGTGCCGATGCTTCCGTGGCGGGGGTGTGGATGACGTGGATATAGCGCAGGAGCATCCTGGTCATCTGCCGGCCGGATCCGGCACCGTTTCCCCGGACACCGAAATAGACCAGCAGGACCATGCCCAGGCAGATGAGGGCTGAAATCCGCAGTGCCCACTGTACGCCGAAGATGTTGGAGGCGATCTGGGTGGAGGGGCCGTCGCCCAGGGCCGAGTGGCGCAGGGTGGTGATGGACTCCATGATGATGACCAGGATGGGGGCTCCGACCGCGCCGGCTATCTGACGTGCCGTGTTGGTCACGGCCGAGCCCGCGGACACGTCCTTGGGTGCCAGGTTGTTCAATGACCAGGTGGTCAGGGGCATGAGGGTGAAGCCCATGCCGATCTGACGGATGAACTGGCAGATGGAGACAAGGCCTATCCAGGTCCCGCTGTCGATCATGCTGAGGGCCACGGTTCCCAGGAAGAGCACCGAGCACCCGGTCAGGGCCACCGGGCGCGCCCCCCACCGGTCCAGGAGCCGGCCGCCGAAGAACTGGGCGATGGCCGTGCCTATGGCGCCCGGCAGCATGACCAGGCCGCTCATGGTGGCCGAATAGCCACGGTCGGTCTGGATGTACATGGGCAGGATGACCGTGACCGAGCTGAAGGCAAAGAAGGACATGGATGCGACGATGGTGCCCATCGTGAAGTTCTTGATCTTCAGGACCCTGAGATTGAGGAGGGGGTCGGTGTGGTGGAGCTGGCGCAGAACGAACCAGATGATGCCCGCCAGGCCGATGATCATGAAGGGCCAGGTCATCGGGGAGGTGATCGGGTAGTTCTCGATGTTGGTGAACCCGAACATGAGTCCGCCGAAGCCGAAGATCGAGAGTGCCACCGAGAAGAAGTCCGCCTTGACGCCAGTGTCGCGCTGCCCGAAATTGCGCAGGCCGACGATGGAGATGAGCAGGGCCACGGCCCCGCAGATGCTCAGCGTGAGGAAGATGGAACGCCAACCGTTGGCATCGGTCTGCCAGCCGCCCAGGGTGGGGCCGATGGCCGGGGCCACGCTCATGGCCAGGCCCACGGTGCCCATGGCCATCCCACGCTTGGCAAGGGGGTAGATGGAGAAGACTGTGATCTGGAGGACCGGCCACATGGTGCCCGTTCCGACGGCCTCCAGGATACGGCCCAGCAGGACCAGTCCGAAGGTCTGGGATTGCCAGCTGAGGAGGGAGCCAAGGGTGAAGACGGTCATGGAGGTGATGACGATCTGGCGGGTGGAGAAGCGCTTGGTCAGGTACCCGGTCAAGGGGACCATGACTCCCATGACCAGCTGGAAGACCGAGGTCAGCCACTGTCCGGTGGTCAGGGAGATACCGAACTCATGGACAATGGTGGGCAGGGCCGAGGCAAGCTGAAGCTGGGTGAAGTTGCCCAGGAAGGTGATGACGGTGAGGATGGCCAGCGAGATGAAGGCCTCGCGGGTGAGTCTGCCGTTGACGTATGCTCCGTCCTTGCTGAGGGTTCGTCCTTGCCGGGCGAGCTCCTTCTTCCTCATGCACAACCACTTCCTTTTCGGTTTGTCCATCTTCATCGATCCCCACGAACGGGACCCGGGTATGGAACGAATCCCACCCCCTCATGCGGCTGCAGGGCGTCGGAGCGGTACCGTGAAGGGACACGCAGGAAACCGACAGATCAAAAAGACAAACCGGGTCGGGGAAACCGACTAGGGACTTGGGATAGAGCGTCCAACAGGAACCCTATAATACACCGCCCCGTGGATGGGCGGCGGTCCGTATCCTAAGCGTGAACGGGGATGTGCAGGGTCAGAGGGCCGTTTCGCCAGGACCAGCGTTTCCAGTATGCTGATTGTGGCGGGCGCCGGTAGTCTTGATTCGGATGTTTCCCGTGAAGTACGATTCGGTGGTTGAGGAAGGCAGCATGCATTCACATGTGTTCGGTCGGTCCCTGGCCCTTTTCCTGAGCATGGGTCTGGTGGTCGGACCAGCGGCCTGCGGCGACAACACCCTACCCTCCAAGGGGGGTGTCGGTGGCGGGGACCAGAGCCTGAGCGGTGAATTCGCCGGTTCCGGGGCCTCATCCCAGCAGAGCGCCAACGAGGCCTGGATAGCCGGTTTCCGGCAGGACCATCCCCAGACCCGAATCTCCTACGATCCCTCCGGTTCCGGTGCCGGGGTCAACGCCTTCCTGAACGGATCGACCATCTGGGCCGGGTCGGACGCCCCCCTGAGCAAGAGCCAGGTCAAGCAATCCGAGGCCATCTGCCAGGGTGGAACGGCTTTCGACCTTCCGGTCTACGCCACCCCCATAGCCGTGGCCTACAACCTGGGTGATGCCGGTCTGAACGGTCCGGACCATCACCTGAAGATGGAACCGTCGACCATCGCCAGGATCTTCAGCGGGCGAATCACCAATTGGAACGACCCGGAGCTGGCCAGGCTCAATCCCGGTGTGACCCTGCCCGACCTCCACATCACCGTGGTCCACAGGTCCGACAAGTCCGGCACCACCAAGAGCTTCGTCTCCTACCTGCACGATGCGGCAGGATCGGCCTGGCCCTATCCGGTGGGGGAGAACTGGCCGAACGATCTGGGGCAGAGCGCCAAGGGAACGGCCGGGGTGGTCATGACCATGACCCAGGCCCAGGGAACCATCGGGTACGCCGATGCGGCCCAGACCACCAGCCTGGGATCGGTGGCGGTCAGGGTGGGCACGAAGTGGACCCCTCCCTCCGCCAAGGCGGCAGCCCGGGTTCTGGAGTCCGCCAGGCGTGACCCTGAGGCCAGGGAACCCAGGAGGGTGGTTCTGGACATCGACCACACCACGGGCCAGCCGGGCGCCTACCCGGTCATGCTGGTCTCCTACGACGTGGCCTGCTCGGTCTATAGGCATGACCAGGACCGGTCCAGGGCCAGGTTCGCCAAGGCGTGGCTGACATACGTGGTCAGTGCCGAAGGACAACGGCAGGCGGCGGCCAATGCCGGAAGCGCAGAACTGAGCGAGGCCGTCCGGGCCATGGTCATGGCATCGGTCGAGACGATCGAGGTGGACTGATGGCGGACGTGGACCAGGCAATGAAAGAAGCGGCGATGGCGAAGGAGGCAGGGGCCGGCCGCCGGACCCCGGACCGGGACCCGGCCGGACAGGCGCAGGGTGGCACCCATTCGGGCGCGAGGGCAGACAGGATCTTCCGATTCTGCGCCCGGGGGGCCGGAATCCTCATCCTCCTGGCCCTGGCTGCTGTGACCCTCTTCCTGATTCTCAAGGCCTTCCCTGCCTTCATCGGGGACGGGGGGCAACGCTCCAAGGCCATCGAATCCCTGAGCGGGGGGCGGGCATCCGGCTTCTGGCAGTATGTGGGCCCTCTGGTCTTCGGTACGGTTCTGATCGCCGGCCTGGCCCTCCTCATGGCCTTCCCGGTGGCCGTCGGCATCGCCCTCTTCATCTCCCACTACGCCCCGGCCAGGCTCTCCACGGCCCTGAGCTATGTGGTCGACCTCCTGGCGGCCATACCCTCGGTGGTCTACGGACTCTGGGGTGCCCTGGTCCTGGTTCCCCACATCACGGGGTTCTGGGGGTGGGTGGCCCGTCACCTGGGCTGGATCCCCCTTTTCGCCGGGCCCGCGGCCGCCCCGGCCCGGTCCGTCGCCACGGTGGCCCTGGTCCTGGCGGTCATGATCCTGCCCATCATCACTTCGGTCACCCGAGACATCTTCCTCCAGGCGCCACGCCTCCAGCAGGAGGCCGCCCTGGCTCTGGGGGCCACCAAATGGGAGATGATACGGCTGGCCGTCCTCCCCTTCGGACGCTCGGGAATCATCTCCGCCTCCATGCTGGGTCTGGGCCGGGCCCTGGGGGAGACCATGGCCGTCCTGATGATCCTCTCTCCCGGGTTCAGCTACGCCCTGCGTCTGCTCCGTCCCTCGACCAGCCAGACCATCGCCGCCAACATCGCCTCCCAGTTCCCCGAGGCCGACTCGACCGGTGTGGCCCTCCTGGTGGCCACCGGTCTGGTCCTCTTCATCATCACCTTCCTGGTGAACTATATGGCGCGCCGGATCACGACCAAGGCGGGTGCATGATGGGCAGGGCGGACGAGACATGGCCAGGATCGAACAAGGACGGTGAGACGCCCATGAAGGATATGCGATCCCGGGCGTCGCTTTCCCCGGTATCCTCAGCCGGTGGTTCCGCATCATCGACCTCCGTATCGCCTGATTCCGTGTCACCAGGCCCGGTACCGGCAGGCCCTGAAACACCGGGATCTGAATCACCCGCCACCGCGGCGGACGGGGGCGGCGCCGGCAAGGGGGCGGACGGGGGCCCGCTCCCCGTCATCGACTTCGGCAAGTTCAAGCCCACCCGGTCGTCGCTCAGGGCCCGCAAGCGCAAGAACCTGATCATGACGGCCCTGATCGTCCTCTCTTTCCTGGTGGCCCTGATCCCCCTGGTCTCGGTCCTCTGGGTCAGCCTGGTCAACGGGGTCGAACGGCTCAACCTGGACTTCCTGACCCACAACATGAGCGGGGTGGTGGGGGGCAACCCCACGGCCACCGGTGGATACGGCGGCATCCTCCACGCCATCATCGGCACCCTGGAGGTGACCCTGGGGGCCATGGTCATCTCCATCCCCATCGGGGTCATGTGTGCGGTCTACCTGGTCGAATACTCCCACGGGGGCAGGCTGGCCAGGGCCATCTCCCTCCTGGTCGATGTGATGAGCGGCATCCCCTCCATCGTGGCCGGCCTCTTCGCCTTCTCCATGTTCGCCACCCTGGTGGGCCCGGGCACGGTCAACGGGTTCTCCGGCTCCGTGGCCCTCTCCCTCCTGATGATCCCGACCGTGGTCAAGACCTCCGAGGACATGCTGGCCGTGGTCCCCAACGACCTGCGGGAGGCCGCCTACGCCCTGGGGGTCACCCAGCAGCGGACCATCACCAGGATCGTCCTGCGTACGGCCCTGCCTGGCATCGTCTCGGGAACCATCCTGGCCATCGCCAGGGTGATCGGGGAAACGGCGCCCCTGTTGATCGCCTCCGGCTTCATCGCCACCACCAACCCCAACCTCTTCTCGGGGAGGATGACCACCCTGCCGGTCTACGTCTACAACGAGTACTCCGAGGGTCTGGCGGTCTGCGGACCGGGGGCGGCGAGCGGCTGCCTGACCGATATCCGCATGCAGCGTGCCTGGGCGGCGGCCCTGGTCCTGATCCTCATCGTCCTCCTGCTCAACCTGCTGGGGCGTCTGATTTCGCGTATCTTCTCGGTCCAGGAGGCCAAATGAAACAGAGGGCATGGCCGTGTGGTTCCGGCCTGGCCTACGGGCAGGCGGGTTCCCCCGGGGCCGGAACCGCGGCGACAAGCATGATGAGTGTGGAGGAGGCCGTATGGGCCAGCGCATAGACATCAACCACCTGAACGTCTACTATGGCGATTTCCTGGCCGTCCAGGACATCAACATGAAGATTCAGGCCAACAAGGTCACGGCCTTCATCGGGCCTTCGGGTTGCGGCAAGTCCACGGTCCTGCGCACCCTGGACCGGATGCACGAGATCACCCCCGGCGCCCATGTGGAGGGGCAGGTCCTCCTTGAGGGCCGTGATCTCTACGGGCCTGACGTGGACCCGGTCGAGGTGAGGCGCGATGTGGGCATGGTCTTCCAACGGGCCAACCCCTTCCCGACCATGTCCATCAGGGAGAATGTCCTGGCCGGGATACGGCTGAACAAGAAGCACATCCCCAAGTCCGACGCCGACGACCTGGTGGAGTGGGCCCTGCGCGGTGCCAACCTCTGGAAGGAGGTCAAGGACCGTCTGGACAAGCCGGGTATCGGTCTTTCGGGAGGGCAGCAACAGCGGCTCTGCATCGCCCGGGCCGTGGCGGTCCATCCCCAGGTCCTCCTCATGGACGAGCCCTGCTCTGCCCTGGACCCCATCTCCACCCTGGCCGTGGAGGACCTGATCAACGAGCTGAAGCAGGATTACACGATCGTCATCGTCACCCACAACATGCAGCAGGCCGCCAGGGTCTCCGACTACACCGCCTTCTTCAACCTCAAGGCCGTGGGCCAGCCGGGCCACCTGGTCGAGATGAACGATACGACCACGATCTTCTCCAACCCCCAGGAGGAGGATACCGAGCGGTACATTTCCGGCCGGTTCGGCTGAGTCATCCTTTCTGATGGCCGCTTGCACGTCCGGCCACTCCCTCATGGGCCACCCGGCTCCGTGCCGCCATTCCGGTTGATTCCCCGACTGTGCAAGATCTGACATCATCTGTGTCATATCCCGGGCAGCCGGGTACCATGATAGGAAGTCCGCGGGGCGGAAGACCGGTGGCGAGAGGAGAGACGGCATGGCGGTTGTTCTCGAACCGGCCACCCTCTTGGCCATCATCCTCCTGGGGTACCTGTTCAAGCGGTTCGGGCTTTTCAAACCCCTGGACTACCGGGTTCTGCAGACGGCCGAGTTCAACCTGATCCTGCCAGGGGCCATCATCTTCTCCTTTGCGACCAACCCGCACGACCCCGGTCTCCTCCTGGTCTCAGGGTTCGCCCTGGTCGCCTCCCTGGTGCCGCCCCTGGCGATCTACCTGACCAGCAGGGGCAGATCGGTGGGGCATCGGGCCTTCCTGATGCTGAACGGGTCCGGCTTCAACATCGGTTGCTTCTGCTTCCCCATGCTGCAGTCCCTGCTGGGGCCTGCGGCCCTGGTCCCCGCGGCCATGTTCGACATCGGCAACAACATCATGGTGGCCGCCGGAACCAACGTCATGACCCAGGGTCTCCTGCACATCAAGCGGGGGGAGACCCTGGAGCGGGATGAGGCACCGGGCCAGGAGGGGACGGACGGCCGGGTCCGGTCCGTGCCCCCGGTCAGGGTGGATGACCACGATGCCCGCAACCTCCGGTACAGGGCCATCCTGACCAACATCGCCAAGGGGTTCTTCGGCTCCGTCTCCTTCGACACCTACATGGTCATGCTGGTCCTGATGCTGGCCAAGGTGGCCCTGCCCGATTGGGTGGCCCAGGTGAGCCAGCCCTTCGCCTCGGCCAACGCCTTCTGCTCCATGTTCATGGTGGGGATGCTGATGGACCTGCCCGCATCGGGGCGGGATGTCAAGGAGGTGGCCCAGGTCCTGGCCTGGCGCATCCCCTTCGGCATCATCTTCGCCCTGACGGCCTGGTTCCTGCTTCCCTTCGGCCCCCTGGTCCGTCAGGCCGTGGCCCTGTGCTGCCTGGCACCCACGGCGATCTTCGCCACCATGTTCACCGACAAGGTCCTGGGCAATGCCAGACTGGCGGGTTTCACCCTGGCCCTGACCGCTTTCTGTTCGACCATCCTGATGATCCTGGCCCACCTTGTCATGGGGCCTGTCTGAGCGGGGTCAGTGCTGTTCGGTGGGGTGCTCCTGCTCCAGGGTGCGTCCCTCCCGGGTGCGCTGCTTGTTGACGGTGGCGGCCGCGATCCGCTCTGCGGTCTTCCGGTCTTGGCCGCGTTCGAGTTCCGTGTCGAGAATGTGCTGGTACTGCTTCTGATCGTCCTTGCTCCAGTGGTTGTCCCTGACCATGGCTCCTCCTTGGTGCCCGTCAGCCAGGCTGAGGACCCCTTGTCCGGCCGGCCCGGGTAGTGCCGATTATAGGCGGGTCAAGGCGGTTCCTCGGGTTCTTGCCGACGCTGCATGGGGGAGGGGAATCAGGAAACAAAAAAAGCCGAGCGCACATGATATTCTTCCAATTGTCTCATCGCCAAATAAGACACATAAGGAAGAATATGCACAAGCTATTCCGGCTTTCGGACAATAATACCACAGTGCCAACTGAAGTGGTAGCTGGCATCACCACCTTCTTCGCCATGGCCTACATCATCGTGGTCAACCCCTCGGTGCTGTCGACGGCCGGCATGCCCTGGGGGGCCGTGTTCATCGCCACCCTGATCGCAGCGGTCATCGGCACCCTGATCATGGGCCTGGTGGCGAACGTGCCCTACGGGGTGGCCCCCGGGGTGGGACTCAACGCCTTCTTCACCTTCACGGTGGTCAAGGGGTTGGGCTTCACCTGGCAGGAGACCCTGAGCATGGTCTTCATCTGCGGGCTCCTGAACATCCTGGTCACGGCCACCAAGCTGCGCAAGATGATCATCCGGGCCATTCCGCCCCTCCTCCAGCACGCCATCGGCGGCGGCATCGGCGTCTTCATCGCCTACGTGGGTCTGCTCAACGTCGGCATCATCAAGTTCACACCCGACAAGTCCTCGGCCGCCCAGGCCAACCCGGGCCTGACCACCTTCAATGAGCCCTCGGTCATCCTTTTCGTCATCGGGCTTCTGCTGACGATCTTCCTGATGGTCTTCAAGTTCAAGGGGAGGCTCTCCTTCATCAACAAGGGGTCCTTCGTCATAGCCATCATCATGGTCACCCTGCTGGGCATCCCCATGGGGGTCACGTCCACCTCCAACCCCGTCAACCTGGGCCAGGCCTGCTCCCAGCTGCCCGAGACCTTCCTGGCCATCTTCGGCCCCCAGGGCTTCCCGGCCCTCTTCTCCGACCCGGCCAAGCTTCCCATCGTCCTGGTGACCATCTTCGCCTTCTCCCTGTCCGACACCTTCGACACGATCGGGACCTTCGTGGGCACCGGCCGCCGCTCCGGCATCTTCTCGGCCGATGATGAGCGCTCCCTGGAGGAGGGCAGGGGCTTCAGCTCCAAGATGGACAAGGCCCTCTTCGCGGATGCCACCGCCACCTCGATCGGTGCCCTCTTCGGCACCTCCAACACGACCACCTACGTGGAGTCCGCAGCAGGGATCGCGGCCGGTGGGCGCACCGGCCTGACCTCGGTGGTCATCGCCGGCTGCTTCGCGCTGAGCGCAGTTTTCGCCCCGCTGATCTCGGCCGTGCCCTCGGCCGCCACGGCCCCGGTCCTGGTGATTGTGGGCTGCATGATGATGAGCTCCTTCGCCGACATCGAGTGGAGCGACCTCTCCGAGGCCATTCCGGCCTTCTTCACGGCCATCTTCATGGGGTTCGCCTACTCCATCTCCTACGGTGTGGCGGCCGGTTTCATCACCTACTGCCTGACCATGACCTGCAAACGCAAGGCCAGGGAGGTGCATCCCATCATCTGGGCAGTGGCAGCCCTCTTCATCCTGGACTTCGTCCTCCAGGCCGTACTCTAGTCGGGTACGAGATCCTGCGGTCTGGGGTCCGAGCAAAGCTCGGTCGCTGACGGGTGAAGGCCCCGAGTGGCTTGACCTTCACCGAGATGGTGGCAGGTTCCGTAGCGTCACGGGGCGGCAAGGACTGTGGAACCGGTGTTCCGGGGCCATTCAGGGCAGTGCCTGGGAGATGTGCGGCTGACCTACCCGGGTCGGGAACCGTGCAGGGATCTGCCCCCCCCCCCCCCTATGGCGCCTTTGAGTTGTATCAAGTCGTAGCTTGTGGCTATGAGGCTGAAGAGGGGCCTTGGTGAGGTTTCTCGGCCTCTGGCGTGGGGTGTCCTCGGGTGGGCGAGGAGTCCAGGCGGGCCGGTCGGTCAACGTCGTCATGGGCTGATTGCTGTTTCAGTGTTTTAGCCATCCTTGTCTTATGTGATGGCTGGTTGAGGGTGTCGTGGTGTCGTATACGGGGGTCGGGAGGTGGCTGACCGGCTGTCGGACCGGTGGTGGCACGTATCCATCCGTGGTGTCCGTGTGCTGTGTACGGGTGTGGTGGGCGGTCCCTCGGGTCGGGGATGATCTCTCCGGGGGGCCGTCCGGTC
>NZ_CALYOY010000013.1 GCF_945269915.1 uncultured Bifidobacterium sp.
GGCGCAACGTCAGCGACCGG
This sequence comes from uncultured Bifidobacterium sp., assembly GCF_945269915.1. GTDB lineage: Bacteria > Actinomycetota > Actinomycetes > Actinomycetales > Bifidobacteriaceae > Bombiscardovia > Bombiscardovia indica. Next base: position 21 of record NZ_CALYOY010000013.1, read on the forward strand.
ACCGACCACGACCACAAACCCATACACATCACCATCACAGGGACCAAGGACTCTTTGGCACACACCCGAACCTCACGCCTGAACAACCGGAAAAACCATCCAACACCCCCTCTACCCTGCGGTCTCCACTCTTTCACGGATACCAGCAGAGCACACTATTCATGCCGTCGCTGTAGATCTGAACTGATCAATCCCGGTCTCGAAGTTGGTACGGTTGTATTGTTTGGACAATTGAGAATCTACGTCTCCGTATCATAGGGGTACGGCGATAGAATGATGGTGACTGGATTTAAGGACACAACATGAAATATATGAACATCGGCACCTCTGGTGTCAAAGCATCCCGTGTGGCTCTTGGAGTCATGCGCATCGATACCAAGTCGCCGGAAGAGGCTGCCACAATAGTGCGGACGGCCCTGGATGCTGGAATCGACTACTTCGATACGGCAGATTGCTACCATGGTGGTGAAAGCAGCAGGGTGTTGGGTCGGGCCCTGAAGGAACTCGGCATCGACCGGGCCAGTATCGGCATCCAGACCAAGGTAGGCATCTACCGCGATCCTGCCAGTGATCAGATCACACGGTACGACTTCTCTGCCAAGCACTTGATTCAGGCTGTGGACCAGGAACTGAAGAATCTGCAGACCGATTATGTCGACTACCTACTCCTGCACAGGCCGGATACCCTGGTTGAGCTGGACCAGTTGGCAGAGGCCTTCAACACGATGCAGACCTCGGGGAAGGTCCGGCACTTCGGGGTCAGCAATGTCAATCCTATGCAGGTAGAGCTCCTGCAAAGCGGAATCAGCCAGAAGTTGGATGTCAATCAGATTCAGTTCGGCCTAGGACATACGGGCATGGTTCAGCAGGAATTCCACGTCAACATGATTGACGATTCCAGCCTGGATCACGATGGCGGTCTGATTTCCTACTCGCGCCTGAAGCACATGACCATTCAGGCCTGGAGCCCCTTCCAGACGGGCTTCTTCGAGGGGGTCTTCATCGACAATCCCAAGTTCCCCGACCTGAATGATTGCCTGCAGAAAATCGCCGAGCAGCACGGCGTCAGCAAGAGCGCCATAGCCGTGGCATGGATTCTTCGCCACCCAGCCGGCATGCAGGTTCTGCTGGGGTCCATGACCCCCTCCCGCATTACCGAGATGGCAGCAGGTGCCGATGTGGATCTGACCGCCCAGGAATGGTACGACCTGTACCTTTCCGCCGGGAACGACCTTCCCTAAGATAATTCCGGTAGGTCGAGCGGCTCGGTTTCAAGGTAGTTCCCATGCACTATTTCACTCCCAAGCGATGCGCAAGCACGTCGAAGATCATGTATCATGACAAGGCAAAAGCGCTCCGTGCAGCTGATCAGAGCCTGATGGAGCGGGGTGCCCGGCTCTGGGTGTATCGGTGCCAGTACTGTGGTTTCTGGCATCTGACCAGCCATGAGCCGGGCTCTTACACCCGGGTGCCCCTCAATCAGCAGCTGAAACCCCATTCGAGGAGGAAGGGCTACAAGCCCCGGCATTTGAGATGAGGATGCCACTAGCAGGCCTGCCGCTTGGTTATCGGGTCATATCGAATCCCTGTGCCTGGATGGAGGGGAGCATCGGCTCGTGGTCCTCCTTGGGGTTGCAGGCCTTGTCCGCGATAATCCTGCTGAAAGTCTTGCGCGGAGCATCCATGTGGCGCAGGTCCCGGTAGTAAAGCTTGACCGTCTCGTCAAAGTCCTTTAGTGCCTGGTCCGGGGTGCCCGGGGTATCGGACCGGCCATAGGAGTCGAGGAATATCTGGGCCGGCCTGGGCATGCGGGGCTTCATGGGTGGATCCTGGGCAGGATGGCCTATGGCCAGGCCCAGTACCGGGTAAACCAGGCGTGGCAGGTCGAGCAGGTCGATCATCCGATTCACATCATTGATGACGCTGCCGAGGATGACACATCCCAGACCCATGGAATTGGCCGCGGTTTCCATGGCATGCAGGGCGAGAACGGCATCGTTCTGGGACTGTAGGAAGACATACCCTGTGTTGAGTACGAACCCTTTGGAGTCGATATCGATACCTTCGCGCTTTGCCAGGTCCGCATTGCGGCGCTGGTCGGCCAGGAAGATGTAAAGGAGGGGAGCCTGGGCCACATAGTCCTGGTGGGCCATGTCTGCGATGGCCCTGGCCTTGGTCGGGTCAGAGATGCGGATGGCGGACCACTCGTTGAAGTACCTGCTGGTGGCGGCATGCTGGGCCGTCTCTTCAAGCAGGGCAACCGTGTCGGGATCGATTGTCTCATCGGTGAAGGCGCGGATGGTCCGACGGTTGAGCAGTGTGTTGATGGTTTCGTTGTGTATCGTGGCTTCTGGTTTGGCGGATCTGCCGCCCTTCCCGGGTCTGCCGGGGGATTGTGGTGAAGTGGTCATGGGTCCCATTGTGTCCATTGCAACAGACGGGCACAAGACCCTGAAGGGTGTTCTTGCTGTGGGAGTAGTGACATATACCAACGCATGCCCTCCGTGCCGACTGCTTCGGGGTGCGCAAAAGGATGTATGACGGGTTGATCCGTAAAGCCTGATTCATGGCCGTTGACCCGTAATCTTACTCATGACATCCGGGTCGGTGAAAGCCGGCTTGTGGCATGCTGGCTTATGCGAGCCCGCTGAGGGGCGTGGCCTCTACTTATGGCGCCGATCGATCAAGGTCTGGGAACCCCGTTCGATCAGGGTTGATGCCAGTGTGGTCACGGCGGCCGAAAGGACGGCGAACAGCAAGCCAGCTGTGGCGCTCTCCTGGTCACCCTCTTCGGTGTCCACGCCACCGTTGCGTTTGCGCACCAGGCTGCTCCAGAAGGCTTGGAAGAGCTTGCCGGCCACCAGACCAGCGATGCTGGGGAGGGCAAACTTCGCAACCTTGTCCATGAGTGTTTCCGGATCCGACTCAATCGAAGAACGCATGCTGTTCACCTTTTCATCTATCCGGTGGAATACGCCGACCAGCTGGTCGGCTTGATTGCCCGGTTCCTGTCCTACCATGCTCATGAAGCCATTATTCCACGGATTTGGCTTAAAGGTGGCGCACTCGTGGGTGGTAAGATACCAGCATGATACATGCTGCGTCATCAGGCAAGGATGCCTCGAACGGCGGATATGCCGTGCTCCTGCGACACGGACAGACCGCATGGAGTGAGACGGGTCAGTACACGGGCAGGACGAATCTGTCCCTGACTGCAGAAGGCAGGAATCAGGCTAAAGCGGCAGGTGAGCGATTGCGCCTTGCCTTCCCGGATGGATTCGACCCTGAGTTTACCTTTGCCAGCCCCCTGCAGAGAGCCCAGGAAACGGCCCGGCTGGCTGGTTATGATCGGCTTGCCGATATGCCCGAGATCGTGGAATGGGATTACGGTCACGCTGAGGGACGTCGGCCTGCGGACGTGAGTGCCGAGATCGGGAGGGACTGGTGCCTGTGGGTTGACGGACCCCAGGCGCTGCGTGGCTGCCCGGCCCAGGATTGGAAGACCGAACTGCCGACTGGTAAGCGGATTAAGGTTCATGTCACCGAGGGAGAGACCCTGGACCAGGTGGCCCGACGCACCCGCAAGGTCGTGTCCCGTATCGAGCCTGTGGTCCGTGCAGGCGGACACGTTCTCCTGGTCGCCCATGCCCATGTTTTGCGTATCCTGGTCACCCAGTGGATGGACTTGGATCCGGACAAGGCCCAACTCCTCCGCATGGACACGGCCCATTACGGTGTGCTCGGCATCTACCAGGACAAGCGCGTCCTCAAGCAGTGGAATGTGTGAATCGTCGGTACCGTCAGCACTCCCCGGTGCGCATAGGCTGTAGTGGCCATCGGCTCACGATACATGCAAACGGTGTCAGCTTGGTATATGTCCGAGCCTTATTGGAGATAATCTGCTTCTGTGTGATATTTTAGGGTGTCTATGATAACGTATGCAATACGGTAAGTCGCATGGCCACCATGCGGCGTCATCGGTGACGATAACGGAATAAGGCCGGTCTCCTTTCGGTATGGAATCAAGCCGAATCGCCCCTCGGGCGTACAGCTGACACAGTGTCGTGGGGAGGTTGATATGGCCGGATGTATGCAATATATGGAGGCAGCAGAAGATGGTTGATGCGACCCAGTCGGGCCTGTCGATGTCGGCAGAGGAGTTTGCCCAGGCAGTGCGTCAGAGAGTGACGAATGCCTATGGCACCGAGTGTTCCCAGGCACGCGTCGAGGACGTCTATCAGGCTGTTGCCGGCCTTGTCCGTGAGCAGCTGATGCGCTCCTGGGTCAGGAACAACCAGCGAATGGTCGAGGGTTCCACCAAGGCGGTTGGGTATTTGAGTGCCGAGTATCTGTTGGGCAAACAGCTCTCCAACGCCCTGTTGAATGCCGGCCTGACCGATCAATTCGATGAGGCCATGCAAATACTGGGTTTTGACCCCAGGAAGGTCATCGAAGCGGAGCATGAACCCGGTCTGGGCAATGGTGGCCTGGGGCGTTTGGCGGCCTGCTATGTAGATTCACTGGCCTCCCTTGACGTACCGGCCTTTGGCTACGGAATTCGGTACGACTACGGCATATTCGAGCAGTCCTTCGACAGCCAGGGCCGACAGGTCGAGCGCCCTGACTACTGGCTGGAAGAGGAAGACGCCTGGGGTCATGAGAACCCGGGCAGGGTGCAGAGGATATCCTTCGGTGGCCGCGTGGTAAGCAAGGACGTCCGCCGGGTCTGGGAACCAGAATGGTCGGTCCGCGCCGTACCGGTCGACTACCCGGTTCCGGGATATGCATCCGGCAGGGTCAACACCCTGAGGCTGTGGGAGGCTCGGTCCTACGATGAATTCGATTTGGATGCGTTCAATAAGGCGGACTATCTCGGTGCCGTCAAGCCCCAGGTGGAGGCCGAGACCATCAGCAAGGTGCTCTATCCGGAGGATTCCACCACTGCGGGCAAGTTGTTGAGGCTCGAGCAGCAGTACTTCTTTGTGGCCGCCTCCATTGCGGATGCCATCGCCACTTTCTACCCGGGCGAGGAGCATCCGGATCTCACGGGATTGCCCGATAAGATCTGCTTCCAATTGAATGACACGCATCCGGTCATCGGTATCGTTGAGCTGATGCGGGTATTGCTTGATGTCTATGGGTATGAATGGGGCCAGGCCTGGGAGATCACCCGGTCGACCTTCAACTACACTTGTCACACCCTTCTTCCCGAGGCCCTGGAGGAATGGCCGGCGGACCTCATCGCCCAGCTTCTTCCCCGTCATATGGAGATCATCGAAGACATCGATCGTCATTTTGTGGCGGAACTGCAGGCCAAGGGGGTTGGTGCCGATCAGATCGACAGGATGCGCATCGTCACCCCTGGTGATGGCCGCAGGGTCAGGATGGCCTACCTGGCCACTGTGGGTGGGCAGAAGGTCAACGGTGTGGCCGAACTGCACTCCCAGCTGCTCAGGGACATCACTCTGAAGGACTTCAACGCCGTCTACCCCCAGAAGTTCACCAATGTCACCAACGGGGTCACCCCTCGTCGGTTCATCCGCTTGGCCAACCCCCGACTGTCCGCGCTGATTACGGAAGGCCTGGGTACGGATCGGTGGATTTCCGACCTTGACAGGCTGGAGGGTCTGGAAAAGCTCGCTGATGATGCCTCCTTCGTGGATCGGTTCATGCAGGTCAAGAAGGCGAACAAGGTGGACTTCGCGGATCATGCCGAAAGGCGCTATGGATTCCGCCCGGATCCGTCGACCATGTTCGATGTCATGGTGAAGCGTCTGCATGAGTACAAAAGGCAGTCCCTGAAGATACTGTCGGTGATTGCGCAGTACAACGCCATCAGGAGTGGCGCGGTCGATTTGACCACGATGCAGCCTCGGACCGTGATTTTCGGCGCCAAGGCTGCTCCCGGCTATGCCATGGCCAAGCTGACCATTCAATTGATCAACAATGTGGCACGGGTCGTCAATGCCGATCCTCAGGTCAATGGCCTCCTGGGGGTCTACTTCCCCTGGAACTACAACATTGAGCTGGCCGAGCACCTGATACCCGCCACCGATCTGGATGAGCAGATATCGCAGGCGGGCAAGGAGGCGAGCGGCACCAGCAACATGAAGTTCGCCCTGAACGGTGCCCTCACCGTTGGTACGCTTGATGGCGCCAATGTAGAGATCCGCAACCAGGTCGGGGAAGACAACTTCTTCCTCTTCGGCATGGACGTATCGCAGGTGCAGGATCTGTACGACCGTGGGTATGATCCGCGGGCCTACTATGAAGCCGATTCACGGTTGAAGGATGCCGTGGACATGGTTGCATCGGGTGCTTTCTCGTACGGTGATACCAGCACGTACCGGGATCTGGTCCAGGACTGGTTGAACAAGGACTACTTCATGACCATGGCTGATTTCACCGCCTACATGGACATCCAGGATGACATCGAGCAAGCCTACAGGGACGATGGGGAATGGGCACGTAAGGCGATACTGAACATCGCCCGCTGCGGTACCTTCAGCTCCGATAGGGCCGTCGAGGATTACCTTGACCGGATCTGGATGACCGGACCACAGGACTGAACGGCATCGTGCGGGTGACATCCGGTTGCGACCGCATGTCACCCGCACGGGTTTCTTACGACCTGGGAGGTTTGGTCGTGTCCCTCAGCACCAGATGGGTCGGAAACATCTGGAAGCGAGTATGAGGTTCGCGGTCGGCGATAAGGTCCAGAACCTTTTCGGCCGCCGACTTGCCCATGGCGTATGGGTCCTGCCTGATGGTCGTCAGGCCCATCTGGCGGCTATAGGTGCTGTCGTCGAAGCCGATCATGGAGAGATCCTCCGGTACGTGTCTTCCGTAGCGGCGAATTCGGTAGAGGACGGGTATGGCCAGCTCGTCGGTCTGGAAGCAGACGGCCGAAGGGGCAGGGTCGAGGGCCAGCAGCTGGGAGAGTGCCGAGTTGGAGACGTCCTGGCCCGGAGGACACTGTATGGCTGTGACCTGATCGGTGATACCGGCATCCTTGCAGGCGTCCATGAACCCGGCAAGGCGTTCGTCGGCACGGTATTGGAAGGGTGAGCCGTGGCCGGCCCTGACGAACGCAATCCTGTGATGGCCGAGGCCTATGAGGTGGTTGACCGCCAGTTTCATGGAATCGTGGTCATTCACGTTGACCGCCGCGTTGAACCGGTCGGTGGCAGGTATGTTGATGCCTACGATCGGCACGTCCATATCTCCGAGTTTGGCTATCTCCTTCGGCTCGATGTTGAAGGAGCAGACGACGATGGCATCGGCGTTGCGTCGGACCGGCAGGTTGGTGAAGAAGCGGTTGCGCGCTTCAAAGGTGTTCATGGAGTAGATCGAGATGTCGTAGCCGGCATCCTGCAGAACGTCATTCAGGCCTTCGAAGACGTGGCTGTTGAACCATTTGGTGATGCTGTCGCTGATAAGCATGGCGATGCGCAGGGATTGCCCCGATTTCAAGGCCGCAGCCGACCGGGAAATCCTGAAGTCCAATTGCTCGGCCACTTCCAGCACCCGATCACGGGTGCGGCTCGACACCAATTGCGGACGGGTAAAGGACCTGGACACCGTGGAGACGGAAACCCCCGCCTTTTCGGCTACATCTTGGATTGTGGACTTCATCGACCCCCTCCGATCGGCAGGCACCTATGACGGCGGGAGAACACCTGAGACCTGAACATGGGCAAACCGACCATACCTATCCTCCCGACTACAGTGTGACAGCAAGATTTCAGCAAGGTGTCCGGTTCGGAGACAACGATAGCATCATCTTCCATACTATTGCCCTTGCAATTATATGATGACCGGCCTCTTGAGATCTGGTTCTGGATGCTATGTGGGCGTTTCACTGGTCTGCTCACGAGATGGTTACGTTTTCATTATTGAGACACACGGTGGGGTCCTTCTGGTTGGATCTGCTCCACAGTTGCAGGGATGGTCCCGAAAGTTGCATGTTGCTACATTCCATCGCCCGGATGCTGGATCCACCCGACATCTTGTCTTTCTTACGGTCTTTAGGGGACAGCCTGAATTTGGTCGAGAAGTGGCGGACCGGCATGGCACGTATGCTATCGTTTGCATTTTTTGGAAATTTGTAGACAATGGTAGATAGATCGGATTTCATGTCAACGCGGATCCAGTGCATTGGCATCGTGAGGAATTCGGCACGAACAAGAGAAAGGTTCGATGATGAATCAAATGGTAACCAAGGGGGTCGGTCTTCTGGCGGCCCTGACCTTGTCGGTTGGTGCCCTTGCGGGATGCGGTTCCTCGTCTTCATCCGGAGACGACAAGGCCGATGCGGGCAAGGTGTTCTTCATGAACTTCAAGCCCGAGGCAGCGGATCAGTGGAAGGACATCGCTGACGAGTACACCAAGGAGACCGGCGTAAAGGTCGATGTGCAAACCGCCGCTTCCGGCACCTATGAGCAGACGCTCAAGTCGGAGATCGCAAAGTCACAGCCTCCGACACTCTTCCAGGTCAACGGCCCTGTGGGTCTGTCGAGCTGGAAGTCCTACACGGCCGACATGTCCAAGAGCGAGGTTTACAAGCAGCTCAACAACAAGGACCTGGCCCTGAAGTCGGACGATGGTTCCCAGGTGCTCGGTGTCCCCTATGCCATGGAGACCTATGGGTTGATCTACAACAAGGACATCCTCGGCAAATACATGAAGCTCTCGGATGCCAGGGTCAAGTCCGTCAAGGAAATCGACTCCTTCGAGAAGCTCAAGGAGGTGGCCGACGGTATCCAGCAGCATAAGGATGAACTCGGTGTCAAGGGTGCGTTCACGTCCGCAGGGTTCGATTCCAGCTCCGATTGGCGCTTCAAGACCCACCTGGCCAACATCCCCCTCTACTATGAGCTGAAGGATGAGAACGTCAAGGCACAGCCCGAGACCGTCAAGGGCACATACATGCCTCAGTTCAAGCAGATTTTCGATCTGTACCTGAAGGACTCCACCACCGATCCCAAGCAGCTGAGCTCCAAGACCGGTGATGACGCCAACTCCGAATTCGCCCTGGGTGAGGCCGCACTGTACCAGAACGGGACCTGGGCATGGTCGGACCTGGAGAAGGCGGGCATGGACAAGTCGAACGTGGGCATGATGCCCATTTACATCGGGGCACCCGGCGAGAAGAAGCAGGGACTGGCCACAGGATCCGAGAATTACTGGTGCATCAACAAGAAGGCCTCCAAGAAGGACCAGCAGGCCACTGAGAAGTTCCTGGCCTGGATGATCACATCCGAGAAGGGGAAGAAGGCCATGAGTTCCGACATGGGCCTCACCACCCCTTTCAAGAGCTTCGACAAGGTCAAGTCCGACAACCCCCTGGTCGAGGAGGCCGTGAAGGACTCCAAGTCGGGCAAGGAGCAGGTCGGCTGGAACTTCACCATGATGCCTTCCGAGCAGTGGAAGAACGATCTGGGCAACGCCATGCTGGAATATGCCCAGGGCACCGGTGACTGGGACAAGGTCAAGAGCGCGTTTGTCGACAACTGGGCCAAGGAGTATCAGGCCAACCATAAGGCTTGAGACTCTCGATCCTGTTCCCGCAAGTGGTCGTGTGAGTTGACTCGGTCCTGCACGCCTTCCGGCCTTTGGCGCGGAAGGGGTGCAGGACAATCTGAACAGCGGGGATCGAGGAAGGATATACATGGTTTCGATGGTTGGTAGGTCTGTTCGTAGGTGGTGGGGGTTGTTTACGTTGCCTACGGTGTTGGCTTTTGTTGTTGGTTTTGTGGTGCCGTTTGTGATGGGTGTGTATTTGAGTTTCTGTCGGTTCACGACGGTGACGGATGCGCGGTTCATTGGTCTGGGGAATTACCGGGCGGCCTTGTCGGATGGTGAGTTCTGGCATGCGTTGGTGTATACGGTGGCGTTCACGGTGGTGACGACGTTGGTGGTCAATGTCGTGGCTTTCGCGGTGGCGTTCCTGTTGACGAAGGCGATCCGCGGGGCGAATGTGTTCCGTTCGGTGTTCTTCATGCCGAACCTGATCGGCGGGATCATCCTGGGGTATATCTGGTTGTTGCTGCTCAACGGGGTGTTGGCCCATTGGGGTCGTTCGATCACGTATTCGGGTGTGTATGGGTTCTGGGGGATGGTGATGTTGTATTGCTGGCAGCAGATCGGCTATATGATGATCATCTATATCGCGGGTCTGCAGGCTCTTCCCGGTGATGTGATCGAGGCGGCGCAGGTCGATGGCGCCAATGGGCGGCAGACCTTGTTCCGGGTGACGTTGCCGTTGATGATGCCCAGTATCACGGTGTGTTCCTTCCTGACGGTGACGAACGGGTTCAAGATGTTCGACCAGAACCTGGCGTTGACCAACGGGGCCCCGTCGAACACGTCCGAGTTGTTGGCGCTGAACATCTACCGGACCTTCTACGGCAGGACCGGTTTCGAGGGTGTGGGCCAGGCCAAGGCGGTGGTGTTCTTCGTGATCGTGGCGGTGATCGCGGTGTTGCAGAACAGGTTGACGACCAGCAGGGAGGTGTCGGCATGAGTGAGCGTATCAGGCATTCGTGGTTGTGGACGGTTCTGTTCACGGTGGTCTCCCTGTTGTGGGTGTTCCCGATCGTGCTGGTGGTGGTCAATTCCTTCAAGAACAAGGCGTATATCTCTCGTGACGCGTTCTCGGTCCCGCGGGGCCGGGCCTTCGTGGGGTTGGATAACTACGCGCGGGGGATCGAGCGGACGAACCTGTTGGCGAGCTTCGGCTGGACCGTGGTGGTCACGGTGGGTTCGGTGGCCCTGATCCTGTTGTGCACGTCCATGTGCGCCTGGTGGATCGTGCGGGTGGGCAACCGGGTGGCGAGGTTCCTGTACCTGTTGTTCCTGTTCAACATGATCGTGCCGTTCCAGATGGTGATGTTCACGCTTTCCAAGCTTGCGGACATGCTGGGGCTGAACACGCCCTGGGGGTTGTGGATCGTGTATCTGGGGTTCGGCGCCGGTCTGGCGGTGTTCATCTTCACGGGTGTCGTCAAGGGCATCCCGGTGGAGCTGGAGGAGTCGGCCATGATCGACGGGGCGAGCATCCCGCGCACCTTCTTCGGGATCGTGGTGCCCATCATGCGTCCCTCGATCGTGTCGGTGGCGATCCTGGAGGCGATGTGGATATGGAACGACTTCCTGCTGCCCTACCTGACCCTGGACATGCGTAAGTACAAGACCATGAGCATAGCGATCCAGTACCTCAAGGGCGGGTACGGCAGCGTGGACATGGGGGCCATGATGGGATGCCTGGTCCTGGCCATCATCCCCATCATCGTCTTCTACCTCGTCTGCCAACGCTACATCATCAGCGGCGTCCTCGCCGGCGCCGTCAAAGGATAACCACACACAGGAACCAGACAGGACCGGCCCCGGTGTATCGTCAGGATAACCGAGCCGGTCCTTCCATACCCGGCACCACACCCCGGAGGCGATCATGAACTTCCTTTCACCGGACTCCGGTTTCATGCGCGGCTTGTCCGATGCCATAGACGCCATCTGGATCAACCTCCTGATGGTGGTCACCAGCCTGCCTTTGGTAACGGTGGGTGCCGCCTTGGCGGCGGGGCATGACGCGGCAAGGCGAATGCTGGAAGGCCAGGGGAACGTCACGGCTAACTACTTCAGGGCCTTTAAGGCGAACTTCGCCAAGGCCACCCTGATCTGGCTGGTGTTCGGCCCGACCCTGGCTGTCCTGGTCTTCTCCTGGGTGGTCTTGCAGATCCCCCTGCTCCTGATCGTCAAGTTCGCCTTCAGTATCGTCTGGATCATCGGTTTCGAGTGGGTGTGGGCCCTGCAGGCCAGGTTCGAGAATTCCGTCGGGCGCACACTCTTGAATGCCATGGTTTTCGGCGTGGTCGGATGGATCAGGACCCTGGCCATGGTGGCCATGGACCTGTGCTACCTGGCTCTGGTTGCGGCATCATGGTTCTACATGCCTCAGGGGCTCTTCCTCCTGGCCATTCTTGGGTACGGGACCCTGATCACGCTGCACACCCCTCTCCTGAATGGGGCTCTTGCGCGGTACGTGTCCTGATTCCCGGTGAAAGGGGACTTTACCTATCGCCCGGGTCCGGGGCTGAGGCGGAAAGTTGTGCCGCGCGATTAGGATTGGACAGCATGGTCACATTGCAGGATGTCGCACGGGAAGCAGGCGTTTCGATTGCCACGGCATCCTGGGCGGTCAATGACAACAAGAATGTCAGGATACCGGAATCGACCAGGAAGAAGGTCAGGAAGGTCGCCGAAGACCTGGGGTATCGGCAGAATGCGATGGCTCGGAGTCTGGCCAGGGGGCGCTCCGACCTGATAGGGTTCGTCAGCGACGGCGTGGCCACGTCGCCATTTGCCGGCCAGGTTATTCAGGGTGCGCAGGATGAGGCATGGCGGAACGGCAAGATACTGCTCATCGTCGATACGCATGGCGATCCAAGCATAGAACGCAGGGCCTGTGCTTTTATGCTGGAGCGCCAGGTTGAGGGAATCGCCTACTCGTCATGGGTGCATCATGAGGTCCAGCCTCCACGCGATCTTGGCAATGTCAACGCGGTTCTGGTCAACTGCTTTGACAAGAGGGGGCGTTTTCCCGCCGTTGTCCCCGATGAGGTCCAGGGCGGACGTACCGCCACGGAGCTACTGATTGAAGCGGGACACAGGAGAATAGCCTTCGTCAATGATGTCGGAGTCTCGCCTGCTTCGAAGGGGCGACTGCAGGGGTACAAGGAGGCTCTTGCCCATGCAGGGGTGGCTTTTGACCCGGACCTGGTCCTTCAGTGCAGGGCTGACCAGGACGGTGGTTATGGGGTGATGCGGCAGGTTCTGCAAACGCAGGCCACGGCGGTGTTCTGCCACAACGACAGAACAGCCATGGGTCTGTATGACGCCATGCGTGAGCGCGGACTGCATGTGCCCGATGATCTTTCAGTCGTGGGATTCGACAATCAGGAACTAATTTCGGCCCATCTCCATCCGGCCCTTTCAACCGTCGGTCTGCCCCAGTATGAGCTGGGTGTTCTCGGCATCCGTACCCTCCTTCAGTACCAGGAGCGACGAACAGAAGGCGCGACCAAGAAGGGGGAGGGTGTCAACAAGCCTTTCTACGAGCCCATACGAGTGGTCTGCCCACCTGTCCGCCGGAGCTCAGTCAAGCCCATAGCCGACTAGTGGGTGCCAGAACGATTCCTTAGGGTTGGAGGCTCGCATTTGACTTTCGGTGTAAGGAATCTATAATAAGTGCTTAATCGCTTAAACAGAGCAGTCGAAAGCGTTGTACTGAGATATGAGAACCCGAAAGGACATAATGACGAAGCTGTACTATCAATTCCCTGGCACTTGGTTCGGTGATTGTATGCCCTTTGGGAAGGGCGATGAGTTCTACCTCTTCCACCAGCGTGATGATCGCGATCCTGTTCCCTTTGGTCAGCCTTTCGGCTGGTCGCTGGCTACGACCAAGGATTTCGTGCACTATAAGGACTGCGGTATCGCTATACCTCGGGGAAGTGACCAGGACCAGGACCAGTTCATCTATGCCGGCAGCATCTTCCAAGCCGAGGGGCAGTACCACGCTTTCTACACTGGGTATAACCGGGATTATCCAGCCCAGGGCAAGCCCTCGCAGGTGCTGATGCATGCCGTCAGCGATGACCTCCAGCATTGGCGGAAGACCCAGGACGCCCTGACCTTTACCCCTCAGGAGGGGTACGATCCTGACGATTGGCGTGACCCCTGGGTTATTCGTGATGAAGACAAGGACCAGTACCTTCTGGTGCTGGGTGCCAGGAAGCAGGGTCCGAAGACCAGGCAAAGCGGACGGACCGTGGCCTTCACCTCCAAGGATCTGAAGGACTGGCGATTCGAAGGCGACTTCTGGGCTCCCGACCTGTACACCATGCATGAGATGCCTGATCTGTTCAAGATGGGTGACTGGTGGTATCACATCGTTACCGAGTACAGCGACAAACACGGCATGATCTACAGGATGGCACCCAGCCTGGAAGGCCCGTGGACCGCCCCTGTCGACGACGCCTTTGATGGCAGTGCCTATTATGCCGGAAGGACCTTCGAGCTGAACGGCAAACGCGTCCTGTTCGGCTGGGTCGCCACCAAGGAACACGACGATGACACGAGCAATTATGAGTGGGGCGGTACATTCGTGCCCCATCAGATCATGCAGCGTCAGGATGGTTCACTGGGCGTGCAGCCGGTGGACACCCTCTGGGAGTCCTTCGACGATCGGCGTGCCCTGCCTGATGTGAGCCTGGATTCACCCGACAGGTGTTCGGAACAGGTCCTGGATGATCAGAGCGGTGACTTGATCAGCTTCGAGGCCGATGTCTCATTCTCTGCCGGTACGCGTGCCTTCGGTTTGCGTCTGTATGAAAACGAGCAGACCGGTGAATCGTACCAGTTCGATTTCAAGGTCGGTGAGAATCGTTATCTCTTTGAGGGGAACCCGAACTACCCCTGGTTCAGCAACATGAACATTGGGCTGGAAAGGCCCATAAGGCTCGAACCTGACACCGTGTACCACATGCAGCTTGTGGTCGATGACACCATAGCCACCTTATATGTTGATGGTGTTGCCCTGAACGCCCGGGTGTACCGCCATTATGGGGACGGACTGAGTATGTTCGTCACCGAAGGCTCCATCAAGGTCTCGGGCATATCCATCTCCAACACCTTGAAGGAGGTGTAGTCACTTACCAAGAACCCATCAGGTAACCGGCATCCGTCGATGACGCAGTGGATGCCGGTGAGTACGATCCCACCACCCATGAAGCGTGAGTGGAGTCTTTTTAGCTTAAGCGCTTATCCATTTGTGATTGAAGTGAATAAGCGTCCCGATAAAGTAGTCGGTCTCAAAGCAATGGAGTGAATATGAGAAGAATCATGAAGGCCACGGCGGCAGTAGGCGTCCTGGTGCTGTCCGTCAGTGGGCTTGCCGCCTGCGGAGGGTCTCAGGAGAGCGCGGATAAGGGTCACGTGTACTATTTGAGCGCGAAACCCGAGCAGCAGGATGAATTCAAGGAGCTGGGCAAGCAGTTCACCAAGGATACGGGAATCCCCGTCGATATATCAGTGGCATCATCGGGTACTTATGAGCAGTCCCTGAAGAGCGAGCTGGCCAAATCGAATGCCCCCACCATGTTTGATGTCGATAACAATGACTTCCAGAACTGGGGGGATTACTACAGTGACATGTCGGGCACCGGCATTTACAAGGATCTGAAGAACAAGGATTACGCACTCAAGCTCAATGACAAGGTCATTGCAGTGCCCTATGTCATGGAGCGCTACGGAATCATCTACAACAAGGCTTTGATGAAGCAGTATTTCGACGCAAAGTGGTCGAGCATCAAGTCCATCAAGGAAGTGAACAATTTCAAGGCCTTGAAAACTGTCGCTGATGAGATCCAGGAGCATAAGGGGGATCTGGGCGTCAAGGGCGCTTTCAGCTCGGCAGGATTCGACGCCAGCTCCAGCAAGCGCTTTGGGGATCAGCTCGCCCACATTCCCGTCTATTACGAGTACCGGGACCAGAATGCCGTGGAAGAGCCCCCGACCATTTCAGGCAAGTACATGGAGAACTTCAAGAACATCTTCGACCTGTATCTGAAGGATTCGACCACCCCGCCGACCCAGCTGTCGAGTGCGACGATGGATGACTCGAACAACGAGTTCGCCACCAAGCAGTCCGTTTTCCTGCAAAACGGTTCATGGGGGTACCCGCAGATAAAGGACCAGGATGTGCCCGATGGGGATATAGGAGTGCTGCCCATCTACATCGGTGTCCCCGGTGAGGAGAAGTCCGGTCTGACGGTCAGTTTCATGTACTTCGCCACCAACAAGAAGGCCTCCGACAAGGATAAGAAGGCGACGGCGCAGTTCCTGGATTACTTCCTGAAGAACAACAACGCCAGGAAGATCGTGACTGACGATATGGGCTTCGAGACGCCTTTCAAGTCATATGAGAAGGATGGCTTCAAGTCGAAGAACCCTGTTCAGCGGGCCAATGATGCCTACGCCAAGGCCGGTGATTACGATACGGTGATTCACCCGCTTCCCAGCGCCCAGTGGGTGGCTTCGCTCAGCGATGCCATGCTTGAGTATGCTCAGGGAACAGGTGACTGGTCCAAGGTCCAGAGTTCGTTCGTTGACGGCTGGGCCAAGGAGTACAAGACCACGCACTGACAGGAAGGCAGAAGTCCAGGGTGGGGGCGTTCCGTCGGATTCCCGCAGAACGTCCCCGCCGGCCCTACCGGTGCAGCGGTTGATGGCGAGGTACTCATTGTCGAGTGCCGTGACTGATTCCAAAGGAAAGGGATGAGGTGCGAGATGAAAGCCAAATCGATTCTGGCAGTGGCTGCTTCCTTGTGCATGATGCTGGGTGTCTCGGCCTGTGGGGGGTCATCGAATCCCTCCGCCGAGGGGCGGGTGTACATGATCAGTCAAAAGGTCGAGAACAATGATCAGTTCGTTGAACTGGGTAAGCAGTTCACCAAGGATACAGGGATCGCGTTCAATGTTGTCTCCCCTGCGGCGGACAGCTATGAGCAGACACTGAAAAGCGAGCTTGCCAAGAGCAACGCCCCGACCATCATCGGACTCGATAACAACGACTATCCGAATTGGGCGGAGTACTGTGCGGACCTATCCGGCACAAGTATGTACAAGGACCTGAAGGATCCCAATTACGTGTTAAAGACCGGCGATAAGGTCGGGGCCATACCGTTCGTTTTGGACCGGTACGGCATCATCTACAACAAGGCGATACTGGGGAAGTACTTCCACGCTTCCTGGGCCAGTCTCCACTCCGTGGATGAGATCCGTGGTTTTGATGCCTTGAAGACCGTGGCAGATGAGATCCAGGCGCATAAGGATGAACTCGGCATCAAAGGGGCCTTTACCTCAGCTGGTTTTGAGTCAAGTTCCATCCGGCGTTATGGCGATCAGCTCGCCCACATCCCCGTTTACTACGAGTACCGGGATCAGGGCAGGACAGATCTGCCTCCCACGGTATCCGATAAGTACGTACCCGACATGAAGAGGATATTCGACCTGTACATCAAGGATGAAACGGTGCCTGCGACACAGCTGTCGAGTGCCACCTTTGACGATGCGGTATCCGAATTCTCGCTTGGGGATGCCGTTTTCATCCAGACGGGATCCTGGGCGTATCCGCAGCTCAAGGGCCAGAAGGTCGAAGACAAGGATATGGGCGTCCTGCCGATATACATGGGTGTGCCCGGAGAGGACAAGGCCGGGCTGACGATCAGTTCCAACTACTTCGCCATCAACAAGAAGATCCCTGCCGCCGACAGGAAGGCGACCGAGCGCTTCCTGGACTGGATGCTGACCAATGATGGGGCCAGGAAGATCGTGACGGACACCATGGGCTTTGAGACGCCTTTCAAGTCCTATTCCAAGGCAGGGTACAAGACCCGAAATCCCATTCTCAGATCCAACGATGCCTATGCCAAGAGGCATTGCTACGACATGACCATCCGTCCTCTACCCTCGCAACAGTGGTCCCTCAGTCTTGGGAACGCCATGTTGGAGTATGCCCAGGGTACGGGGGACTGGTCCAAGGTCCAATCGGCCTTCGTCGACGGCTGGGCTTCGGAATACAAAACGACTCACCAAGGATGAGGATGCCTATGGGCGCGATTGAGCACGGTTTCAATGTTTGCTGTCGTACATATCGGCGGGGTTGTGTCTCTGGTCATCCACGTTTCTCAGTGAGACCGGACCGGGCACTGACTCGGGATATGGGTTAGGAGGTTATGGTGGTTTCGATGGTTGGTAGGTCTGTTCGTAGGTGGTGGGGGTTGTTTACGTTGCCTACGGTGTTGGCTTTTGTTGTTGGTTTTGTGGTGCCGTTTGTGATGGGTGTGTATTTGAGTTTCTGTCGGTTCACGACGGTGACGGATGCGCGGTTCATTGGTCTGGGGAATTACCGGGCGGCCTTGTCGGATGGTGAGTTCTGGCATGCGTTGGTGTATACGGTGGCGTTCACGGTGGTGACGACGTTGGTGGTCAATGTCGTGGCTTTCGCGGTGGCGTTCCTGTTGACGAAGGCGATCCGCGGGGCGAATGTGTTCCGTTCGGTGTTCTTCATGCCGAACCTGATCGGCGGGATCATCCTGGGGTATATCTGGTTGTTGCTGCTCAACGGGGTGTTGGCCCATTGGGGTCGTTCGATCACGTATTCGGGTGTGTATGGGTTCTGGGGGATGGTGATGTTGTATTGCTGGCAGCAGATCGGCTATATGATGATCATCTATATCGCGGGTCTGCAGGCTCTTCCCGGTGATGTGATCGAGGCGGCGCAGGTCGATGGCGCCAATGGGCGGCAGACCTTGTTCCGGGTGACGTTGCCGTTGATGATGCCCAGTATCACGGTGTGTTCCTTCCTGACGGTGACGAACGGGTTCAAGATGTTCGACCAGAACCTGGCGTTGACCAACGGGGCCCCGTCGAACACGTCCGAGTTGTTGGCGCTGAACATCTACCGGACCTTCTACGGCAGGACCGGTTTCGAGGGTGTGGGCCAGGCCAAGGCGGTGGTGTTCTTCGTGATCGTGGCGGTGATCGCGGTGTTGCAGAACAGGTTGACGACCAGCAGGGAGGTGTCGGCATGAGTGAGCGTATCAGGCATTCGTGGTTGTGGACGGTTCTGTTCACGGTGGTCTCCCTGTTGTGGGTGTTCCCGATCGTGCTGGTGGTGGTCAATTCCTTCAAGAACAAGGCGTATATCTCTCGTGACGCGTTCTCGGTCCCGCGGGGCCGGGCCTTCGTGGGGTTGGATAACTACGCGCGGGGGATCGAGCGGACGAACCTGTTGGCGAGCTTCGGCTGGACCGTGGTGGTCACGGTGGGTTCGGTGGCCCTGATCCTGTTGTGCACGTCCATGTGCGCCTGGTGGATCGTGCGGGTGGGCAACCGGGTGGCGAGGTTCCTGTACCTGTTGTTCCTGTTCAACATGATCGTGCCGTTCCAGATGGTGATGTTCACGCTTTCCAAGCTTGCGGACATGCTGGGGCTGAACACGCCCTGGGGGTTGTGGATCGTGTATCTGGGGTTCGGCGCCGGTCTGGCGGTGTTCATCTTCACGGGTGTCGTCAAGGGCATCCCGGTGGAGCTGGAGGAGTCGGCCATGATCGACGGGGCGAGCATCCCGCGCACCTTCTTCGGGATCGTGGTGCCCATCATGCGTCCCTCGATCGTGTCGGTGGCGATCCTGGAGGCGATGTGGATATGGAACGACTTCCTGCTGCCCTACCTGACCCTGGACATGCGTAAGTACAAGACCATGAGCATAGCGATCCAGTACCTCAAGGGCGGGTACGGCAGCGTGGACATGGGGGCCATGATGGGATGCCTGGTCCTGGCCATCATCCCCATCATCGTCTTCTACCTCGTCTGCCAACGCTACATCATCAGCGGCGTCCTCGCCGGCGCCGTCAAAGGATAACCACACACAGGAACCAGTGCGGGCCTATTTGTGTATGGCCCACTGGTATTTGAGGTTAGACCGACCCACCGGTTGCTCCTTCGAGCACGGTGGGTCGGCTTTTCTGGTTGGCGTGTATGAGGCCAGAAGATACGAGGGGGTTGGGTATTCTGTATTCCCGTAAGGACGGTGTCCGCAAGGCATCGGCCGGTCGGCTGTCTGATGGGGGCGGACCCCGTCGAAACCTTTCACCGGCTCGCGCCGATATATGGAGACGGTACTTGGTTGTTCAAGCGAAGTTGATGGAAATGCACCGGAGGAGGATGGCAGTGGATACGGATGTGCTCGAAGACGACTGGTGGAAGCAGGCAGTGGTCTATCAGGTTTACCCTCGTAGCTTCAAGGACTCGGATGGAGACGGTCTGGGGGATCTGCCGGGAATCATCGATAAGATTCCCTATCTGAAAGCGCTCGGCATTGACGCGGTCTGGCTTTCCCCCTTCTACCCGTCGGCCTTGG
This sequence comes from uncultured Bifidobacterium sp., assembly GCF_945269915.1. Lineage (GTDB taxonomy): Bacteria > Actinomycetota > Actinomycetes > Actinomycetales > Bifidobacteriaceae > Bombiscardovia > Bombiscardovia indica. The sequence goes on from NZ_CALYOY010000013.1 coordinate 20,008, forward strand.
CCGACGGCGGATACGATGTGATCGACTATCGCAATGTGGATCCCAGGCTGGGCACGATGGGCGATTTCGACTCCATGGCGGATGCCCTCCATGCAGCCGGCCTGAAGCTGATTGTCGATATCGTTCCCAACCACACCTCCAACCTGCATCCTTGGTTCCGGGAGGCCCTTGAGGCCGGACGTGGGTCCAGCGGGCGCGATCGGTATATCTTCAGGGAGGGGAGGGGCGACCATGGCGAACTCCCCCCGAACGATTGGCGGTCCCTCTTCGGTGGTCCTGCCTGGGAACGGGTGGATGACGGCCAGTGGTACCTGCACATCTTCGCCAGGGAGCAGCCGGATCTGAATTGGAAGGATCCTCGGGTTCATGAGGACTTCCAGCGGACCCTGCGATTCTGGTCGGACCATGGGGCCGATGGTTTCCGCATTGATGTCGCCCACGGCCTGGCCAAGGAGCTGGACGACAGGCCCCTGGACCAGATGGATCCCGATGCGGTCGGGAATACCCTCTCCCACGATGGCACAAGTCCTCTCTGGGACCGCAACGAGGTGCACGACATCTACAGGGAATGGCGGGCTGTCTTTAACGAGTACCGACCGCCCCGTTTTGCGGTCGGCGAGGCCTGGGTGGTGCCCGAGCACCAGTATCGGTATGCCTCGCCGACGGAACTCGGCCAGGTGTTCAACTTCGAGTTCGCCAAGGCGAACTGGAACCGGGAACAAATGGGCACGGCGATCCGCGAGGGTATGGAGGCTGCAGACAGATCCGGGTCGACCACGACCTGGGTCATGAGCAATCACGACATTCCCCGTCATGCGAGCAGGTACGGTCTTCCCCAGGTCGATGCCACGAATTATCACCAGCTGGCAAATGATTGGATCCTCCGTGACGGCCGCAGCTACCGCGAGGACAGGGCCCTGGGAACGCGGAGGGCTCGTGCCGCCATATTGATGGAACTGGCTCTGCCCGGATCGGTGTATATCTATCAGGGAGAGGAGCTTGGCCTGTTCGAGGTTCCCGATCTTCCCTGGGACCGTCTCGAGGATCCCACCGCCCGTCGTACCCATGGAAGCGCGACGGAGAAGGGGCGGGATGGTTGTCGCGTTCCCCTGCCGTGGAGTTCCGAGGACCAGCCTGAGTCGGCTCCCTGGCAGGCAACCTTCGGACAGGGCGGGTCCTTCGGGTTCTCGCCGGACACCAAGGAGGACGGTACACCCAGCGACGATCCGCACCTGCCGCAGCCCCTGTGGTTCAAGGACTTCTGCGTCGACCTTCAGGAGGGTGACGACTCGTCCATGCTGGCCCTCTATAGGAAGGCCCTGGCCCTGCGATCCGAATGGATGAAGAAGGCCCTGGCTTCGGGGCTGGACCTCGAGGAGAGGAAGGATGATGTGCTGACCTTCCGGCGGGCGGATGTCTCTGGATCGGGTGGACTCGTCTGCATGACAAACTTCGGGACCAATCCTGTCCCCGTCCAAGACGGTTCCATTGTGCTGGCTTCGGGAGCGCTCCAGGAAGGGATGATTCCAACCGATACCACCGTCTGGATCCGCTTCTGATTTCTCTCCTTCTTGCTGCAATCGAGTGCAGTGAGAAGGAGAGAATTGACATTGTTTCGTGTCAAGCGGCATAATAACTAATATCAACTAATGACAACGATTGCAATAATGCAGTCAATAGAATATCGGACCTGCCGATTTTCTGATCTTGCTGTGCGACGTGTCCGAGTGGTCGAGTGATGAGGAGACGAGTGATGCCCTACGTGGGTGATGTCCATTGTGGTCATATGCAGACGCCGAAGACGACCTGTGAGATTTCGGATGGTGCCTCGTGGTGAGTGAACAGGAAACAAGGCGTTCCGCTGACAATGCCCTGCATGAGCTGGCCGAACTGTACGGTGTGGCTAGCGAGTATGAGGACCAGCAGGGCACCCCCCGGTACATAACGGATGATGTCCTGGTGCGCGTGCTGGGGGATTTGGGTGTTTCGGCGCGGGACGAGAAGGAGGTCTCCCGGTCGCTGAAGACAGCACGCCAGGAAAAGGCTGACGAGTTCTGCCCCCCGACGATTCTGCAGATCCTGGGCGAGGAGACCAGGGTGGAACTGGGCCGGGTCGATGGGCCTGTCACGGTTAGGCTGGTGCTTGAAGACGGCAGGGACCTGTCTCGGTCGGTGCGGTGTGTCTCCTCGGTGCTTCTTGTCGGGGCCGATGTTCCGATGGGATATCACACCCTGTCGGTTTCCGATGGTGCGCATGGCGCCGATTCGACGCTCATCACCGCCCCACGGCGTATACCCCTGCCGCAATCCGTCGCCGACCATCCGAGGTGGGGATGGATGGCGCAGCTGTATTCCGTCAGGTCCAAAGATTCATGGGGCATCGGCGATTTCTGCGACCTGCAGCAGCTCTTGAAGGATGCGGCCTCCAAATCCGGGGCGGATTTCATGCTTATCAACCCGATTCATGCCTCGGAGCCCGTACCACCGCTGACGCCTTCTCCCTACTTCCCGGATTCCAGGACCTTCCTCAATCCCATCTATATACGGCCGGAGGCTATTCCCGAGTTCGCCAGGCTGGATTCCACCGACAGGGCACGCATTGCGGATCTGCTGGCCAAGATTGCTCCGACTGATGCGAATGCCAACGTTCTTGACAGGGATGGGTGCTGGGACAGCAAGCAGAAGGCGCTGAGAATCATCCACGACCAGGTAAAGCTGACACCTGAGAGGGCAAAGGAGTTCAAGGGATTCGTTCAGTCCGGTGGCGAGGAACTGGAGGGCTTCGCCTTGTGGTGCCTGGCTTATAGCTGGTGGGGGGCGCCCACCCAGGATGAAGGATCCTGGTTTCGTAGGGAGAGTCCGAGCTCCCCATCCATTCAGGACCTGAAGCAGGAACACCCTGATGACTTCGGCTTCTGTCTCTGGCTGCAATGGGTGGCCGATCAGCAGCTGAGCGCAGCACAGCGTACCTCCAAGGCGGTCGGCATGGCCGTTGGGCTGATGGAGGACATGGCGGTCGGGGTCAACCCGCTTGGTGCCGATGTCTGGTCCCATCCCAGCCGGTATGCTTCCGGGGCCACGGTCGGGGCGCCCCCTGATGCCTTCAACCAGCAGGGACAGAACTGGATGCAGCCGCCCCTGGATCCGAATGAGCTCAGGAAGAGCGGCTACCGCGCCTACAGGCAGCTGGTCCATGGCATGTTTGCGCATTGCGGGGCCATTCGAATAGACCATGCCCTGGGGCTGTTCCGGTTGTGGTGGATTCCGAACGGCTCGCCTGCAAGCCAGGGGACCTATGTGTACTATGACCACGATGCGATGCTCTCCATTCTGGCCATCGAGGCCACCCGTGTGCAGGGGATGGTCATCGGTGAGGACCTGGGCGTGGTGCCAAGGTTCGCTTCCAAGGCCCTGGCCGACCGCGGGGTTCTCGGTACGATCATCGAATGGTTCGAGCAGGCAGACGGGGAGTTTGTGGATCCTGCCCGCTACCGGACCTACGCCCTGGCTGCAGTGACGACCCACGATCTGCCGCCGACAGCCGGCTACCTGGAGTATGAGCACGTCAGGTTGCGTGAGGATCTGGGTCTGCTCGTCACATCTCCCGAGGAGTTCGAGCGTTCGGCCCGGCAGGAACATGCCGCGATGATCCGTTTCCTTGTTTCCCACGGCTGGTTGTCGCCTCGGGTGGCTGGGGACGAGGAGGGGCATCTGCAGGAAATCGTCGAGGCCATGCATCGTGCCATCGTCCACTCTCCCTGCCTGCTGAGAGTGGCCGCCTTGGTCGATGGTGTTGGTGAAAAGCGCTCGCAGAACCAACCGGGCACCGTCGACGAGTACCCGAATTGGCGTGTGCCCCTGGCTGACGGTGATGGAAAGGTCGTGTATGCGGATCAGGTCTTCGATCTTCCCCGCATCCAGTCCCTAGCCGCAGTAATGCGTGGGGAGGACTGAACCGGTGACCTCCTGAGTGGGATTGCTTCCTACGGGTTCCTGCATCATGGCGGTTTCGACATCTTCTTCGGGGAACGGGAATAATAGTTGCCGAAAGAAGTTGAGTGATGTAGGCTCAAGTTTTGGAGTGGTCAGGATGGCTGCTTACCGGGGCCGACGGAGGTCGGCCATCGGGGCCACGAACGAAGCGCGAGTGGAAAACGTAGAAAGCAAGGGGTGCAGGCACAGGTCCTGCACCGGAACTCATCAGGAGGTAATGAGTTATGGCACGTGCAGTTGGCATTGATCTGGGAACCACCAATTCCTGCATCGCAACACTCGAGGGCGGCGAGCCCACGGTCATCGTGAACGCCGAGGGTGCCCGCACCACACCGTCGGTGGTGGCGTTCAGCAAGTCCGGCGAGATTCTGGTCGGCGAGGTGGCCAAGCGTCAGGCCGTCACCAACGTGGACCGGACCATCAGCTCGGTCAAGCGCCACATGGGCACCGATTGGTCGGTCGAAATCGATGGGAAGAAGTGGACCCCCCAGGAGATTTCGGCGCAGATTCTGATGAAGCTGAAGAGGGACGCCGAATCCTATTTGGGAGAGCCGGTCACCGATGCGGTCATCACCTGCCCCGCCTACTTCAACGACGCCCAGCGCCAGGCCACCAAGGACGCAGGCAAGATCGCGGGTCTGAACGTCCTTCGTATCATCAACGAGCCCACTGCGGCCGCTCTGGCCTATGGTCTGGAGAAGGGCAAGGAGGACGAGCGCATCCTGGTCTTCGATCTGGGTGGCGGCACCTTCGATGTCTCCCTGCTGGAGATCGGCAAGGATGACGACGGCTTCTCGACCATCCAGGTCCAGGCCACCAACGGCGACAACAAGCTGGGTGGCGATGACTGGGATCAGAAGATCATCGACTGGTTGGTCGGCGAGGTCAAGAACAAGTACAACGTGGACCTCTCCAAGGACAAGATCGCCCTGCAGAGGCTGAAGGAAGCGGCGGAGCAGGCCAAGAAGGAGCTGAGCTCCTCCTCCTCCACCAACATCTCCATGCAGTACCTGGCCATGACCCCCGACGGGACCCCCGTCCACCTGGACGAGACCCTGACCCGCGCACACTTCGAGGAAATGACCTCCGACCTGCTGGGCCGTTGCCGCACGCCCTTCAACAACGTGCTGCACGATGCCGGCATCTCCGTCCAGGACATCGACCACGTGGTCCTGGTCGGCGGCTCCACCCGTATGCCCGCCGTCAAGGACCTGGTCAAGGAACTGACCGGCGGCAAGGAAGCCAACCAGACCGTCAACCCCGACGAGGTCGTGGCCGTTGGCGCCGCCGTCCAGTCCGGCGTCATCAAGGGTGACCGCAAGGACGTCCTCCTGATCGACGTGACCCCGCTCTCCCTGGGCATCGAGACCAAGGGCGGAATCATGACCAAGCTGATCGACCGCAACACGGCCATCCCGACCAAGCGTTCCGAGGTCTTCTCGACCGCCGAGGACAATCAGCCATCGGTGCTGATCCAGGTCTACCAGGGTGAGCGCGAATTCGCCCGTGACAACAAGCCCCTGGGCACCTTCGAGCTGACCGGCATCGCGCCGGCTCCCCGTGGCATTCCTCAGATCGAGGTCACCTTCGACATCGATGCCAATGGTATCGTGCACGTCTCCGCCAAGGACAAGGGCACCGGCAAGGAGCAGTCCATGACCATCACCGGCGGATCCGCCCTGCCCAAGGACGAGATCGACCGGATGGTCAAGGAGGCCGAGTCCCACGAGGCCGAGGACAAGCAGCGTCGTGAGGATGCCGACACCCGTAACGCCGCCGAGTCCGCCGCCTACCAGACCGAGAAGCTGGTCAACGACAACAAGGACAAGATCTCCGATGAGGTCGCCAAGGAGGTCACCGACAAGGTCAACGCTCTGAAGGAGGCTCTGAAGGGTGACGACATGGACAAGATCAAGAGCGCCCAGAGCGAGCTGATGACCTCCGCCCAGAAGATCGGTGAGGCCCTCTACTCCCAGCAGGCGGCTGACCAGGCCGCTGGTGCACAGGGAGCCGCAGCGGCCGGGGCCGGCCAGGCTTCCGGTTCCTCCGATGACGACGTGGTTGACGCCGAGGTCGTGGACGACGATGACAAGAAGAAGGACGGCGAGTGATATGTCAGCCTTTGACAAGGATGACTATCTGACCGGCATGGATGATGCCGAGTCGCTCAAGGGCGATGCGGCCTCGTCCGGCCGGGCCGGGGGTTCCCCTGGCAGCGGGTCCGACCAGGATCCGCGTGAGGGCCAGGGCCGGCAGGACCCGACCAGGAATGATGGCACCCCCAAAGGATGCCACGCCGCCCAGTCGGACGAGGCGCAGGGCCAGGGGGCCGATGGCCAGGATTCCGGTGGCGCGGCCCCGGGCGACCAGGCCAAGGGCAGGCACCAGGTCCCGGAAGATGGTGATACCCCGGTCCGGGATCAGGAAGGTCAGAGCCAGGACGGCGATTCCGCCGATGACGATGGTCTGACCCCCCTGGGCAAGGCCAAGAAGGAGGCCGCCGAATACCTGGATGCCCTTCAGCGTGAGCGGGCCGAATTCGTCAACTTCCGCAACAGGACCAAGAAGGAACAGGACCTTTTCCGCCAGCACGGCATCGTGGATGTCCTCACTGCCCTCCTGCCCGCCCTGGACGACATCGATCGGATCCGGGAGCACGGCCAGATGGACGATTCCTTCCAGGCCGTGGCCAACAGGATCGACAAGACCTTCGAGAAGTTCGGGGTCGAGAAGTTCGGAGAAAAGGGTGAGGACTTCGACCCCACCAAGCACGAGGCCATCCTGCACAAGCCCGATCCCGAGGCCAAGAAGGAGACCGTCGATACGGTCGTCGAGGCCGGGTACCGGATTGGCGACAGGGTGATTCGGGCCGCCAGGGTGGTGGTGACGTCGCCCGGACAATAGGCGGCTGGTGATCGTGGACGATCCACACAGTGAATCGGCGCCCGGGCATGCGGCGGCGAGGCGGGCTGATTCCGCCCGCCGCCGCACGCACAGGTGGCGGTTCCTATCCGATATTCGTTACTTATGAGGAAAGGAGACATGGATGGCTGAGAATGAATGGCTGAGCAAGGACTATTACAAGGTCCTTGGTGTCTCCAAGGACGCCAGCGATGCGGAGATCACCAAGGCATACCGCAAGCTTGCCCGCAAATACCATCCCGATCTCAATAAGACCAAGGAGGCCGAGGAGAAGTTCAAGGACATCTCCGAGGCCTACGACGTGCTCAGCAACAAGGAGCAGCGTCAGAAGTACGATGCCATCCGCCAGTTCGGCATGGGGGGCGCACGCTTTTCCGGGGGTTCCGGACAGGGAGGGTTCAGCACCGATGCCTTCTCCGACATCTTCGGCTCCATGTTCGGCGCAGGTGGCGCCCCGGGAGGCAGCAGGATCCGCTTCAGCACCGGAGGGGGTCAGCCCGACTTCTCCGACATCTTCTCCGCCTTCGGCGGGGGTGGGGCCCCGAGCGGCAACACGTCAGGCTATGGCGGGTATGAGACCCGGCAGGAGGCCAGGCCGGTCAAGGGTCGGGACCGCAACTCCTCGATCAGTCTCTCCTTCCGGCAGGCTGTAAAGGGTGCCACGGTCTCCCTGAGCGTGGGCGGGTCCAAGTTCAAGACCCACATCCCCGCCGGGGTGCGTAACGGGCAGAAGATCCGTCTGCCCGGCAAGGGCAGGCCAGGAAGCAATGGGGGCGCCAGTGGCGACCTCTACCTGCAGATCGAGGTCAAACCCAGCACCCGCTTCAGCATGGACGGGCGCGATCTGGTCATGGACCTCCCGGTCACCGTGTCCGAGGCGGCCCTGGGAGCCAAGGTCCGGGCGCGCGATGTGGACGATCAGGTGGTCACCTTCAAGGTGCCGGCCGGGTCATCCAGCGGTGACCAGGTCAAGGTGGCCGGTCGTGGCGTCCAGGACAGGCGCGGCAACGGCGATCTGGTCGGCCGCATCCAGATACGGATGCCCGACAGGATCGGCATGGCCCAGAAGAAGGCCCTTCGGGAGTTCGCCAAGGCCAGCCAGGACTTCGATGCCCAGGTGGCCGATGACCGCCTGAAGATCTGAACGGGCTGGTATTCGACAGGAGTTATATCCGTTTCCCTTCCGGTTCCCGCCGGAAGGGCACCCGGTGGGGTCCGATGCATCGGACCGGATTGCGCCAGGGAAGGGAAAGGGGATGAAGGCCATGACGCGGATAGACAGGGAGACCCGGCGTATGTACCTGGCCTGTGCCCAGGCCCTGGTCCGGGACGAGATGAATCTGGATGCGGCCGACGATGCCGGGATGGACATCGAGTTGCCGGTCTTCAGCGTGGGCCAGGTGGCCGACCTGGCCGATATCCATCCGCAGACCCTTCGCCAGTATGACCGCCTGGGCCTGATTGTGCCCAAGCGGACCGAGGGGGGAGCGCGACGCTACTCCCTGCGCGATCTGGACCGGTTGACCCGGGCCCAGCACCTGAGCCAGGACGAGTCCATCAATCTGGCGGGGGTGACCAGGATCCTGGCCCTGGCCGAGGAGAACCGACAGTTACGTCGTCAGCTCAGGCGGACCAGGCAGGCCGAGGAGCCCAGCATGTTCGCTGCCGCAGCGGACGGCCGGGTGGTTGAGATCAAGCGTTCCGGCAGCGCCCGTCTCTGGCGCCAGGAGATCATGCACGAGTATGATCGGTACCCCAGCGGGGAACCCGTCCGGAGGGGCAAGAAGCCTGTATCCACCTCCAAGTCCCTGATCATATGGGGCATGCGTTCCTGATTCGTCGGTCGGGCTCGTGGTTCTGTGGTATTGTTGACAGGTTGGCCGGTTCTGTCCAGGAATGCAGACCAATCGTCGCCTGAATGCTGTGATTGCCGGGAAATGCTACGCGCTTCCGCGAAATCTTCTGCTTTGCTCGCGGCTCGCGGGCTGTCAACCGATATGCCCGTTGTTTTTCCCATTTGAAAGGCTATCCTTGACTTCTCACGTCATGCCTGAAACTGCAACTTCATCCACACCAGCATCCAAGACCGGTACCAGCTTCGCCGATCTGGGCGTTCCCGAGGCCCTGGTCAGCGTCCTCGAGGCCGACGGGAAGACCGAGGCCTTCCCCATCCAGGAAGACACCCTGCCCGATTCCCTGGCCGGGCGCGACATTCTGGGCCGTGGCCGGACCGGATCCGGCAAGACCCTGGCCTTCGCGATTCCACTGGTGGCCCGCCTGGCCCTGGATAGGACCACCCTGCCCAAGGGGTCCAAGGAAGCCGACCGTGGCCGTGGCCGCAAGCCCCTGCCCCATCCGCGTGGCCTGGTCCTGGCTCCCACACGTGAGCTGGCCAACCAGATCGACGAGGTCCTGGCACCCCTGGCCAATGCCTACCACATGCGGACCTGCACCGTATACGGTGGGGTCAAACAGGGCCGTCAGGTCGATGCCCTCAAGCGCGGTGCCCAGATCGTCGTGGCCTGTCCGGGCCGTCTGGAGGACCTTCTTCAGCAGAAGGTGCTTTCCCTGGAATCAGTCAGCATCGCCGTCCTGGACGAGGCCGACGAGATGGCCGATATGGGCTTCCTCCCCGCCGTCGAGCGCATCCTCTCCCAGGTGAGGCCAGGCGGTCAGCGCATGCTCTTCTCCGCAACACTGGATCACGGGGTGGATGCCGTGGTCAGGCGCTTCCTCAGGAACGCCAAGGTCCACGAGGTGGATTCAGCCACCCAGCATGTGGATCAGATGACCCACCACATCTTCGAGACCACCCAGGATGCCAAGCATGACCTGGTCCGCCGTCTGGCCTCCGGCCAGGGAAAGCGCATCCTCTTCACCCGTACCAAGTTCCAGGCCAAGAAGCTGGCCAAGAACCTGATCACCAACGGGATCCCGACAGCCCAGCTGCACGGCAATCTTTCCCAGAACCAGCGTGACCGCAACCTGGAGGCCTTCTCCAAGGGTGATGTCCGTGTCCTGGTGGCCACCGACGTGGCCGCCAGAGGCGTCGATATCAGTGATGTGGACCTGGTGGTCCAGGTGGATCCTCCGGCGGACTCCAAGTCCTTCCTGCACCGTTCCGGGCGCACGGCCCGGGCCGGCAGGGCCGGCGACGTGGTCACCGTGGTCCTGCCGGATCAGCGGCGTGACGCCAAGCGGATGCTCCGTATGGCCCATATCGATGCCAAGCCCGTTCATGTCACCGCCTCCTCGTCCGAGGTCGACGAGCTGGTCGGCCAGGCGGCCGAACCAATTCAGGGCTGGTCCCTGGAATCCTCCACCCCAGGCCGATCAGGCGATGGGCGCAAGGAGGGTTCCCGTGGTCGTTCCTCCGGTGCCCGTGGTCGTAGTCGCGACCGTGATCGGCGATCCCGCGATGGGGGACCCCGTCGGGGAGGCAACCGTCCGGCGCGCTCGCCTCGTAATGACGACTTTGCAAGCCAGGATGGGCCCATTGATGCCCGCACTCGCAGAGGGCGTGGCCGAAACCGTCGTAAAGACGGCGCTGGTTGGTCGGAGGGGTCCGGGCGTGGTCGGAGGACCGGCCGTGACCGGACCTCCGGCAGGTCTGCCGGTTTCCGGCATGTACCACATCGGCATCATAACAGTTCCAATCCCTTCAGTTCCTCTCGGAGTCGCTGATTGAACCGGAACCCAGCAATGCGTCGGATCGTGGTTACTCTGACGTAGGTCGTTTAAGGTGTCATACTCGTCCAACACCCGTAGGGGAACTTTTCCGGGTGCCTGCTGATTGGTTTTCCGATGGCATAGCATCAGTACTGTTTGGTATTCTCCCGGAGAGCATGTATGCAGGAAGGTAATTGGATGGAGACAAGCAAACGTAATCAGGCTTACGATTATTTGCGTAAACAGATTGTTTTCTGCAAAATGAGACCCGGAGACACCATTAGCGAGAAGATTGTTGCTCAAGAGCTTGGTTTCAGTCGGACTCCGGTCAGGGAGGCCATTAACAAACTGGTCGAAGAGGGGCTGGTGCAGGTATTCCCGAGAAAAGGTATCATTGTCAGTCAAATCTCCCTGCATGGTCTGAACGATATGCTGAACAGCCGCCTTTTGGTGGAGCCTTACCTGATGCACTGTGCCTTCGATAAGCTGGATTTGGAAGCTCTGCGAACATACAGGAAAGATGCTCTAAGCCGCGTTGAACGGGACTGTTTCGAAGTCGTTTCCATTCAGGATGACTTCGACTACAGTTTTCACATGTATTTTGCACGTCTGGCGGGAAACCGGTATCTCGAAGGTTTCATGGATACGCTGCTTGCTCTGAGCCAACGGACGCGCATATTCCTGCCATCCCAGCAGGAACGGAATGCAGCTTCCAACCGTGAGCATCTTGCAATCATCGATAGAGCCATTGCCGGGGATGAAGAGGGCGCGGTCCAGGCCATCCGCAACCATCTCGAAAACTCGCGGATCAGTTATATGGAGGCCAGCCAGGTGCAGGCTGACTATTTCTGCTGACCCCCATTTGAAGTCAGAACACTCCCAAGGAGGCCAGTGACGCTTTTGCCGCATTGATTACATGGTCGGTGGTGATGCCGAAGTCGATCAGATTCTGTTCTCCTTCCCCCTGTAATCCAAAAGTCTCCACTGAAACAGCCTGACCGGCATCACCAAGATACCGATACCATGACAGGGCCAGACCAGCTTCGATGCTCACACGAGCCTTGACTGAGGTGGGCAAAACCCAATGACGGTATTCTTCTTCCTCCTCCTGGAACCACTCCATGCATGGCATTGAGACCACCCGCGCGTTGATTCCTTCCCTGGCCAGTGTCTCTGCGGCTTTGAGGGCCAGCTGCACTTCGGATCCTGATGCCATCAGGATAAGGTCGATGTGTCCCGTCGGATCGCTCAGGATGTAGCCGCCATGGCGTACGCCTTCCCGTGCTCGTTCCGAAGTCTGCTGAAGAGTGGGGAGCGGTTGTCTGCTAAGCACCAGTGCGGTCGGATGTGTATTGCCCTTTTCAAAAAAATGTCGGTAGGCTTCGGCCGTTTCAAATTCATCCGCTGGTCTGACAACCTCCAGATTCGGTATGGCCCGCATGGCGGCGAGGTGCTCGACCGGTTGATGAGTAGGACCATCTTGACCGAGTGCGATCGAATCATGCGTCCAGATGTACAGGTTGGGGATGTCCATCAATGCCGCCAGACGGACCGCAGGACGTTCATAGTCGGAAAACTGGAAGAAGGTGCTGCCGAAAGGTCTGGTATCCGACCCGAGAAGGATTCCATTGGTGATGGCACCCATGGCGAACTCACGGACGCCGAAGTGTAGTTGCCGTCCGAATGGACTGGCTTCAGGACATTGTCGGGTGGCATGACAGGCTGGCGAGAATGAAGCTGCACCATCTATATCGGTCATGCAGGCCCCTCCGAGGTCTGCCGATCCACCCCAAAGTTCAGGCATGATGGGCGCTACGGTGTTGAGTATCCGACCGGAGGCATGGCGTGTTGCGACATCCTCGCCGATTGTAAAGCTGGATTCCAGCGTGTCGATGGTGTCATCAAATTCCTCGGGCAGGTCGCCGTGATGGATCCTGTCATAAAGATCGGCCTTATCCGGGTTATCCATCCTCCAAGCCCTGTACAGTTGATCCCATCTTGCGTGGTCTTCGAGACCACGTTTACCGACCTGCCTGGCGTGGGCCAGTGCTTGTTGGTCCACTTGGAAGGTTTGATCCGGGTCCAGACCGAGGATGGATTTCAAACCCGCTACCGCTTTCTCGCCCAGGACAGATCCATGGGCTTTGGCCTCATTGGTCATGCCGGGAGTGGGCCAGGCCATCAGCGTGTCAACCTTGATGAACTTTGGTTTGTCGGTTATGGACTCCGCTCTGTTCAAGGCTTTGGACAGGGCGGATAGGTCTTCCTTGTAGGATCCATTGGGCTGAATGAAGCTGACGGTGTCCGTGTACCAACCGTAGGCATCAAATCGGGCAATCACGTCTTCATTGAATACCATGTCCGTGTCGCCTTCGATTTGGATATGGTTGGCGTCGAAGATGACGGTCAGGTTGTCCAAGGCCATGTTTCCGGCCAAGGAGCAGGCTTCGGACGTTACCCCCTCCTCCAGGTCCCCCTCCCCGCAAACCACCCACACCCTATGATCGAACGGCGATGCATCTCGCGCCGCATAGGGGTCCAGAAGGCCGCGTTCGTACCTTTGCCCACACGCGAAGCCAACCGCTGAAGCCAGTCCCTGTCCCAACGGTCCGGTTGTCATTTCCAATCCGGGTGTCACCCCCAATTCAGGGTGGCCGGGGGTCCTGGTCCGGGCGTCCGCCCGATAGTTCATCAGGTCATCCAACGTCAGACCGTATCCCGACAGGTAGAGCTGAAGATATTGAGCCAGCGAGGCGTGCCCTCCTGACAGGATGAATCTATCCCGTCCCGGCCAGTCCGGATCGGCGGGGTCATGCCGGATATACCTTTGATAGAGGGTGTAGACGATCGGCGCCAATGAAATTGCCGAACCGGGATGTCCGTTACCTGCCTGTTCCACAGCGTCAGCCGTCAGGGCCTTGGCCATATTGATGGCCCGTCTGTCCAAATCATTCCACGTTGCATTAACCATCACTTGTTAGCCGCCTTTCGCGGGTATGTTTCCCAAGGCTTCGTTTTCCTGGTGTCGGGAGCATCGGTGCCGTTCTGCTGAATGGGTAAGCCGCCTGAATATCGCAAATTGACATCAACGTCGAACAGCTTTAATATATCAGAAGTATTTCAGAGTTGCAAAGTGGCAATGCAGTAATACCCGGCGCAGTTGCCGGTGATACCGCACTGGAGTCATTAACGGAGGAGATCAATGACGGATCTATCGATTTATGAGACCTTGGATCATGCCAAGGCCATTCTTGACCGGCAGGAGGCCAAGCATGCATCGCGCGCCGGCTGGCTTATGGTTACGGCGCTGCTGATTGAATCCTGGGATATTTACTCCATGTCCTTCATCATGACCCATCTGAAGGATGTTTTCCACCCCAGCAGCTTCCTTCTGGGCTTTGCAGCTGCAGGTACCCAGTTAGGTGCCATCATTGGTTCGATCCTTGGTGGTTGGCTTACCGACAAGTTCGGTCGTCGGAATATATTCCTGGCATCAATGAGTATGTTTGCTCTTTGCGCTGTTCTTCAGGCCCTTTCCCCCAATATGTGGGTCTTGGCCATCATCCGCTGCTTTGCTGGTTTGCCAGTGGGCGCTGATGTGGCTAATGGATTCACCTACATGATGGAGATACTGCCCAAAGGCAAACGAGAGATTATGGGTAATCGTTGGCAGTTCATGTTTTCCTTGGGTATCCTCTGCGCCATCCTTTTGGTGACCGCGTTCGAACTGAGCAAGATACCGGCCAATCTGACCTGGCGATTCGTTCTGGCTATTCCAGCGATTCCGGCTGGTCTGCTTCTTCTTGTCCGTTCGGGCCTGCCCGAGACCCCGGTATGGTTGGTCGAGCATGGCGACTTCGTCAAGGCTCGCAAGGTGGCCGATGACTATTACGGCAAGGATGTCCTGGCAGGCGTGATTCCTGATCACGATGTCAAGATTCCTCAGCCTACATGGGGAGAGGCCATAAGAGACCTTTTCAGCGACGACTTCAGTCGGAAGAGCACGATTTTCGCTTGGATCTCCTGCTTTGTACAGGCGTTTGAGAATTATTCGTTCTCCTTCTATCTGCCAACCATCCTGGCGGGTCTGGGTATTGCAACGCTGGTGCAGAACAACATGGCCATGTTCGCCGTTTATGTGCTTGCGGCCATCTCGGCTTTCGTGGGACCGTTGACTTTACCGCGTCTTGGCCACAAGGGTTTGAGCGAGTGGGGATTCGGCTTGGTGACCATTGGTATATTGGTTATGGTCTTCGGGATTACCAGGACCAATATGGCAATCATCATTATTGGCTCCGGAATCATGCTTTGGGGACATTACTGGTCATCCGAAAGCGGTATGACAATAGCGTCCTTAGTGGCTAAGCCCGCCTATCGTGGTGCAGCTTCGGGTATCGCTTATGTATTTGTCAAGCTGGCATCTTTCCTCACGTTGTGGGTCTTCCCCACTCTCTATGACAAGTTGGGGGTTCCCAAGGCGACGCTCTTGATTGCCATTGGACCCGTCATCGCCTTCCTGGCTGCCGTTTTCGTCCTGCCGGAGACGTTCGGACATGCCGTCAATGCGGAGGTAATCAGGTCTGCCGAGGCTGCAGAAGACTAATTCCCTAACCTTGCGGTCCTATCCGCTGTTTACTTGACTGGTCTGGGAGAGAACAATCAACTTGGGATAGGTCCGCCATATAAATGTCAACAATCAGAAAGGAATCTCCCATGTTTGAAGTCCCCGCGATAAAGAGCGTCAAGCTCACCACTGCACGTGTACCGTTGCCGGAAGGCCCTTGGGGCGACCAGATTCACCATGTCGAGAACATCGAGGTGATTGTGGCCGATGTCACCGGGGACAATGGAGTGACCGGTACTGGTTTTAGCCATACCTCGGGTTGGTGCGGAGCTACTATAGCGACCTTGGTCAAGGAGATGATCCCCGATGTGATAGGGCTGCCTGTTTCGCCAAGGGCCCTGTGGAACCGTTCTTACAAGTACATTCATGATGTCGGCGGGGCTGGGGTAACGACCCATGCCCTATCCTCGTTGGATATTGCCTATTGGGACCTCTTGTCCAAGTCCTTGGACATCTCCTTGTATGACATGCTGGGTAAAGTGCGCGACAGGGTTCCACTGTACGGTTCGGGCATTAATCTGAATCTCTCCATCGACGAGGTTATCGAGCAAGTCAAGCGTTGGAAGGCCAAAGGCTACATTGCCGCCAAAGTCAAAGTGGGTAAGCCGGATATCGAGGAAGACGTCGAGCGGCTCAAGGCCATTCAGGAGGCTGTACCTGGATACCCGCTGGCTGTGGATGCGAACCAGGGTTGGAATCTTCCCGCAGCCTTGCGTGCATTCAAAAAGTTCGACGACCTCGATCTGTTGTGGATTGAAGAACCGCTTCCGTCCGACGATATCGTCGGGCATAAGGTTTTGCGTGAGCGGGTGAACACGCCTATGGCCATGGGGGAGAATATATACAATCTGAACCAATTCAACCAGTATTTCTCGCAGGGATCCTGTGATTACGTACAGGCCGATCTGGGACGAGTCGGAGGGATAACGGGATATCTCGACATCGCTGCTGCAGCGCGTGCTTATAACCTGCCTATGACTCCCCACTTTGTTTTCGAGTTAAGTGCCAGTCTGCTCTCCACCATCCCCAATGTCTACGCCTCGGAGGTTACCGATGGTGGTACATGGAGCGATTTACGCATCTTCAAGTCATCCGGTCATGTTGACGAGGATGGTTTCTGGGTTCCTCCGTCCGGACCGGGCCATGGTATCGAGGTCGATCGGGATTATCTGGATGACCACCGCTTCTAGTCATCTTTGAAATACACCGATTTCATGTCCCCATCCCGGTTGAGAACAGGCCGGGATGGGGTACGTCTGGAAAAGTATCTGGACAACAGGCAACCATGGGTGGAATCATTGTAAACAGGTCGGAACTCACGGATTAATGGACCATATGCTAATCACAGCCGCAGGACCGATTTTCCTGTTTTCAACTTCTGCACGATGGAGGATTCTGCGCAGATCATAAACACGATTCCGAGAGATTAACTGTTCTTGTCTTCAAGGGGCATTCTGTCCGATTTGGCGACTGGGTGGAACTCTTTGGGCAATTGTAATGTGCTCAGCACAACACTGTGGGGCATGATTTCCCTTGTCGTCTCCTGCAATTGGTCTGACGGTGAGGTTTTTTTTTTGCTTCCGTTGCATGACAACCTCTTCCAGAACCAGCGTGACCACAACCTGGAGGTGGCCGTCCGGCGCCCATGCCGTGATGATGACTTTGCATCGGGCCACGAGTGGCCCATTGATGCCCGAACCCTCACAAGTCGTGAAGGAAGACGTCGTGGAGACGGTGCCACTGGGTCGGGGGGATTCGGACATGACCCAGGGTGGTCGTCGGAACGGTCGGGGTGCCGGTCGTCACCGGACTTCCAGCAGGTCCGTCGGCTTCCGGCACGGACCACATCGACATCGCAGGGCCTCCAATCCCTTCCGTTCCTCCCGAAGTCGCTGATTGAACCAGGGGGGGCCGGGTCATACCAGTACAGGCGACCCGGCCCCCTTGCATATCGCCCAGAGCAGCACGGCATCTTCAGCCCAAGAGCGATACGACGCCTGGCATCGGTACCTCGAGGGATGCAGGCGAGAAGGAACGGTGGGCGACGGTTCGCGAAGCTTGAGCAATGATGGTTTCGGCAGCCAAGATTCGTACCACGGCGAGACGGTCGGCAATCCTGATTGTGGGCATCCGGGCGTTCAGATGAGTCTACGACTGGTGGGGGCTCCCGGACGCATAACTGATACCCTTGATGACCACGAGAAGGTGTCCTGATCGGGATCCCTGTCGGAGCACTGGAAGAAAGAGATGCTGATGAATACTGACCCGAACCACGACCCCCAGGATCCCAATCCTGTAATAGGTGAGGACCAGGCTGGGGTTGCCCCCGGCCAGGCCTCGGCGGCCCCCTCCGATCAGACTCCGGAGCCAAGCACTGATTTCGTTGTCATGGTGGATGGGCAGACGGTTGAGAGCGAAGCTGGACAGGACTCCCCGTCATCCCCTATCGGTGAGGAGCCCCAAGAGGTTGCTGTGATCGGTACCGATTCGTCGGTTTCCCGATCTGATACGCCCCAGGCGGGCCAGCGGTCCGATCCTTCCCGGGTCGATGCCCAGCCCGCTGCCTTGCATACCGATTCGCAGCCGGGTACTGCTGAGACGGATCCTCAATCCGTGGCCCCCCAATCGGCAGATTCACCGGAGGGCTATCAGTTCGGCCCCCAGCGTGCCGACCCGGCGTATGATGCTTCGCAGGCTGGTTCTCAATTTGATTCCCAACAGTTTGAGCCGCCACAGACCGGTCCGCAGTTCGATGCCTCTCAGGCTGGTTCCCACCAGGCGGGCGGGCCACAGTTCACCCCCCTACCTGGTGCTGTTCCAGTAGGCGTGCAGCCTCAGCCCGAGGTTCCACAATTCGGTGCACAACCTCCCGCTTCGCAGTTCGGAGGACCGCAGGGTGGGCAGAATCCCATCCCTGGAGGGCAGGCCTATCCTGCACCGGCGCCATACCCTGCTCCGAATCCGTATATGGCCCAGAACCCGTATGCGGGTCAGTTCCCGCAAATGGCCCCGCCGATTCAGCAGGACAGCGGCAAGGCGAGTGGTCTGGCCATCGCATCCTTGATTCTGGCCATCCTCTTCTGGCCCATCGGTCTGATGGTTTCCATCATCAGCGTTTGCCTCTCATCCGGCCGCGAGAACAGGACCAGCAGGATCCTGTCCCTTGTCGCCTTGGGAATCTCCCTGCTGGTATTCCTGTTCAACGTCATCATATTCGTCGTGGTGTTCCACAGCACGGTGGATTTCTTTGAGAATCATATACCGGATCTTATTGATCAGTCCTATTCCCAGACTGCCGATGACAATGGACAGGATGATGGCGAGGACCGGGAGAGCGGCCTTCGGTATTCCGAACATGCTGCAATCGACCCCATCTGCGATCTGACCAACGGTCTGGAGTTCATCGCCTAGGAGTGTTCGGAAGACGGTCCTGGTCCAGCCGCGGAACAATCCTTGCGACGTCGTGATCATATGGGATTCAGGGCCGTAGCCCCGACTCGAATGAGATATGGGTTCGGCCGTCGTCCTCGCGGTTCCGGGATGGTAGTATTTCCTGGAGAGTATTGGATATCGCAGTATATAACTCTTGACAAGTCATTGATGGTATATACCGGCTGAAGTGTGCCCCGGGAAGAGAGAATGATTATGAGCGACGATGCGCAGAATACAGGTACTCCCGGGTTCAATGGTCCGGGTCCGGACAACCGGGACTCTGAGAATGACCGGCTCTCGGGTGCGGGACAGTCGGGATACAGGCGGCAGGCAGATCCCACCCCGGACAATCCGATGCCGGGCACGCCTTATGAGCCGCCGGCTGCGGTGCCGGAGCAGCCTGCTCAGACCTATGGTCGGCCGGACTGCGGTCAGTCGGTTTATGGTCGGCCGGACTATGGAGCAACCCCGACTCCGGGCCGGCAGCAGACGCAGTATTACAACAGCCCGCAGGCACAGCCTTCTGGGTCCATGCCGGGTCAACCGACCCCGGGAATGCCTCGGGCCCAACCGATTCCGGGTGCCCCCATGCCGCAGGGCCAGCCCTTCGCCCCCCAATATCAGCCCCAGGGTTATCAGCAGCCGTTTTATGGGCAGGGCTCCACGGATGAGTCCTACAGTGGCCTGTCGATCGCGGCCATCATTACCGCCGTTCTTTTATGGCCGGTTGGCCTGATCCTGTCAATCGTCAGTCTTTTCACCTTGCGCAAGGACGGGCGGGAAAAAGGCAGGGGCTTGTCGATCGCCGCCTTGATCGTCTCCATCGTCATCGGGATCGTTTCGATTCTGCTGGTGGTGGAAGGGGTGCACTTCGTTGATCGTCTTGTCTCGGATGCACAGAGTCAGGCACAATCGCAGTATTCTGCGCCTACGGATGAAGGCGATGGTTCCGCCGATACACAATCGGGGACATCCAAGCATTACAAGAGCATTCAGGACTGGCTCGACCACTCTCCGCGTGGCAGGCAAGCCACGAAAGAGCTAAGGAAACAGAAGGAACAGGGCAACGAGGATGGATACGCTGTCGAGCTGAAGGACGGTGGCGACCAGAAGCTGGTTATGGATATAACCTATGAAGATTCATCCAGTGATGAATCAGACAGCTCTGGTGTAGATATGACGGATGCGATCATGGACGCATTCGAGCCGACCATGAAAGCCCTGGCGCTCTCGCTTCAACAGGAGGGGTTCGATCACCCGACCGTTGAGCTGCTCTTGCACAGTCCCGACAACTCATTCCAGCGTAGCGCCACCTATGACACGGATGGCAAGATTTCCTAACAGGAAAGCCCAAGCTGCCGACGCGAAGAGGTGAAAGACGTCTGCGGGCCGCATTGAGGATCTGCAGGCGTCATTTGTACCAGGCGCATTCAGGGAAACAGACAAGCACAGGTTAGATGGTCGATGGACCTGTGGAGCTGAGGGTAGTCGAAACCCCGACCTCTTCGATGCGAACGAAGCGCTCTACCAACTGAGCTACAGCCCCAGGCGTTGCCCGACCATAGCCGAACAACAGATGATACTTTAGCGCGGGGCCCTCCCAAACGCAATTCAATACGGGGAGGGGCGGCGGATAAGGAGGGTTCCCGTCTGCATGTCTGCGGTTCTTCCTTGTGAAGGGGCCCATGCCGGCGCGTGAGTAGCCTCCCTATAATTACAGCGCGGGAAGTCGGGTGTCACTCCATCCGGTTTACCGCCTCCTCTGTCTCTTCCTTTTCGTCGGCCTCGGTCTCCTTGCCCTTCCTGCCGAACCTGGCCCTGATGAGGCCGATGACGGTGGGCAGGACGGAGATGACCAGAATGAGGATGACGACCAGCTCGAAGTGCTCCTGAACGGCCGGAATACCACCGAAGAAGAAGCCCAGGAGGGTGAAGACGGTGGACCAGACCAGGCCGCCCAGAACGCTGAAGGGCGTGAAACGCCGCCACTTCATACCCGAAATGCCGGAGATGAAGGGCATGAAGGTCCTGATGAAAGGAAGGAAACGGCCCAGGACGACGGCCAACGGACCCCACTTGTCGATCAGGTTCTCGGTTCTGGCGATCCGCTCAGGTGTCAGTGACCTGACCCTACCGGAACGGACGATGGCCCGCCCGAAGAAGTGCCCGATGAAATAGTTGCTCTGGTCGCCGACGATGGGGGCCAGCCATACGATGGGCAGGAGGACATCCAGCTTGAGACCGCTGGAGGGGTCGTGGGCGAAGACACCGGCCGCAAAGAGAAGGGAGTCCCCGGGCAGGAAAGGCATGAAGACCACGCCGGTCTCGACGAAGATAATCAGGAAGATGAACGCGTAGGTAGGCCCCAGGCCCATGGCGATCCATCCGGCGATGGCGCTGCGAGGGTCCTTGAGCAGGTTCAAGAGCCAGTTGATGACACCCATGTGTGAGGCCGTCCCGTCCGTTGAAGTTCGAGTAATGCAAAACCGACTCACACTCTAACAAGGCGGACCCGTGTTCGTCAGTCATGGCGGACATTCCTTGCGGGGATAACACAACCGACCGGCTGCCCGGATGCGAGGAATCGGGAAATCAATGCCAAACGGTATGCCTTGTGGAAAGTCGGACTTCGGTATCGGATAAGGTGGGGAAGGCAATATCGATTTCATGGTAGAAACCGTGTGAGGTTTCCGGCTCCATGTACAGGGACGCAGGAAACGGAGCGGACATCCGCAAGGGAAAGGTAAGTATGAGCGATACGCATAGATTTGAATTGCCGGCGGACTTTACCTGGGGAACGGCCACCGCCTCATTCCAGGTGGAGGGGGCCGCCAGGGAGGACGGCCGCGAGGATTCCATCTGGGATACCTTCTGCCGCGAGCCGGGGAGGATCCTGGATGGGTCCAACGGGGACCAGGCCTGTGACGAGTACCATCGCTACCCCGAAGACATCTCCCTGATGAAGGAGATGGGGGTGGGGGCCTACCGTCTCTCGGTGGCCTGGCCGCGCATCTTCCCCAGCGCCCAGGGCAGGTTGAACCAGGCCGGACTGGACCACTACCGGAGAGTTCTGGACATGCTGCGCGACCAGGGCATCAAGCCGGTGGTGACCCTCTACCACTGGGATCTGCCCCAGTACCTCCAGGATGCAGGCGGCTGGCCCAACCGGGATACGGCCAAGCGCTATGCCGAGTATGCCGGTGTCCTGGCCCGAGCCTTCGGTGATTCGGTGGATACCTGGACCACACTCAACGAGCCATGGTGCACGGCCTATCTGGGGTACGGCAACGGTGCCCATGCGCCGGGAATACGGGATTACGACCAGGCCCTGGCAACTGTTCACCACCTGAACCTGGCCCACGGTCTGGGTGCCCAGGCCATCCGGGCGGAGCTGGGTGACAAGGCTCGGGTTTCGGTCACCCTGAACCTGCAGGTGAACCGGGCCGAGTCGGGAAGCGAAGAGGACCTGGCGGCCAAGACCCGGGCGGACCTCTTCGCCAATGAGGTCTGGCTTGGCCCCATGCTTGCCGGGACCTATGACCAGCGCATCAGGGAGGCGGCCCAGGGAATCACCGACTGGCGGTTCGTGCGGGAGGGAGACCTGGAAACCATCCATCAGCCTCTGGATGTGCTCGGTATCAACTATTACTCAACCAACCATGTACAGGCAAGACGGATCGGTGAGGGTTCAACCCAGGCCGGTGTCGGCCCCCAGGGCAGTCTGCCCGACCAGGAGGCCAACGCCATGCCTGCCCAGGAGTCGGTGGAGACACTGCCTCCCCGGGGTGAGCTGACTGCCATGGGATGGAACCAGGAACCCCGGGGGTTGACCGACCTCCTGCTTGAGGTTTCCCATCGTTTCCCCGACCTGGACCTGATGGTGACCGAAAATGGTTCGGCCTGGGAGGATGAGGTCAGCCCGGATCCTTCCCAGCCCGGTGGGAAGATTGTGCACGATCCCAAGCGGGTGACCTACTTGGAGCAGCATGTCAGGGCCGTGGCCAAGGCCATCCAGGATGGCGCCAGGGTCACCGGCTACTTCGCATGGTCCCTCCTCGACAACTTCGAGTGGGCCCTGGGCTACACCAAGCGGTTTGGACTGATCCGTGTGGACTACCCGACACAGGAGCGGATCTGGAAGGATTCCGGCCGCAGATATGCGCGGATCGTCAAGGATAATGCCATCTGAGTAGGAGACTTCCGTATAGGCCCGGTGCATCTCTCCGTTCCCGGATAGGTCCGGGACCGGGAGAAGTACCGGGGCTTCGGTTTTCCGGGTCCGCCTATATCCAGCTGGGGAGCCACATGTGGATGCGCCAGAACCAGTAGGGGACCGGCATGGCCGTCCAGAGAGGGTAGAAGAAGAGTGAGGTCATCCCCAGGATGATCATCGTCGTGCACATCATCTGCCGGTAGACCAGCTGGCCGGTGTCGTGACGGACACGGTCGGCCATGTAACAGATTCCCAGAATCATCCAGGGCAGGATGACGATGGAGTAGAAGGTGAAGGTGGTCCGGTTCAGGTATTGGATCCAGGGGAGCCACCCGCCCAGGAGGCCGGCCAGCACAGCCCAGAGGCGCCAGTCGCCTCTGTGGGCGCGTAGGCAGAGACCGATGGCTATGAGAATACAGGCCGAACCCAGCCACCAGATCAGGGGGTTGCCCAGGGAGGTGACGGCAGCGACACAGGGTGAGTCGGGGCTGATGGAGCACAGACCGGGATGGTCGGTGAATCTCTGCCAGTAGAAGCTGGTCGGGCGCACCTGCAGGGGCCAGGTCAGGGGGTTGGCCATGTAGGGGTGCGAGGCATCCAGGGTGGTGTGGAACTGCCACATCTCGCGGTGATACTCGACCAGGGAACGCAACCCCTCAGGCAGCCAGGTCAGGCCCTGACCGGGGTGGCCGCCCGCCCACCCGTGCATGTAGGAGTCGCTGTGCCTGAACCATCCGATCCAGGAGGCCAGGTAGGTGCCTGCCCAGAGGGGGATCATGACCAGGGCGGCGGGAATCCCGTCCTTGAGGATGCCCGCCTTCAGCCATGATCCGTACCCGACCTTGTGGCGCTCCCAGGCATCCCAAAGGACAGAGATCAGGGCGAAGACCGCGAAGAGATAGGCCCCGGACCATTTGGTGCCCGTGGCCAGCCCCAGGAGGACGGCGGCACCGGTTCTCCACCAGGACCAGGCGATGAAGGGGCCGGTCGTCTCGGTGGCCAGGATCCAGCCATCGTCCTTTCCCTGCGCGGGCCAGGGGAGGGGAGTGCGGATCCGGTAGTGGAGCCTTTCAATCCTCCAGTCCGTCTTCCAGGCGGCCCGAAGGCGGGCCCGGGCCCAGTCACGGTGTCCGAGGAGACAGAGGAAGGCGGCCAGGGCGAAGACCATGATGAAGTTGTCCAAAAGACCGGTGCGGCTCATGACGATGCCCAGGCCGTCTATGGACATAAGGAACCCTGCCATCATGGCGATGGGCAGATTGCGGAAGAGTCTGAGGGCCACCCGGCAGAGGAGGAGGATGGCGATGGTCCCCGCAATGGCGGTGGCGACCCGCCAGGCGAAGGGGTTGTCGGCCCCGCCGAAGAGCTTCAATCCCAAGGCGATGCACCACTTGCCTATGGGTGGGTGGACCACATATTCGGCCTGGTCCAGCCACTGGTTCACGTCACCTTGGGCGAAGGCCTGGTCGATGGGAATCTTGTTGGGGGGCAGGACCTTGGGCCAGATCCTGGGTTCGCCCGTCTTCAGCATGGTCCAGGCGTCCTTGACGTAGTAGGTCTCGTCGAAGACGACGGCGTGGGGGGAGCCGAGCCTGATGAAGCGTAGGAGCCCGCCCAGGAGGGCCATGAGCATGCATCCCAGCCATTCCGTCTGGCGCCTGGTCAGGCTGTGCAGGTACCGGAATCCGTGCAGCTGCTGGAGCCGACCGCCGGATACGGGTGGATGACCCGTGCGACGGGCGGCACGCCGACCATGCCTGGCGGAGTGATGCTGCGAAGAATTGCTGAGGATGGATGCCATCACCACCAAGATTAGGACATACTGAAAGCATGATGAGGAATGACGATCAAACCCTTTCCCGGACCGACAAATCCCCAGAGGGACCTGGCGGAGATCCGGAGGGCGGGCCGTCCTATGTTTCACGTGGAACACTGTTCCTGGCTGCCACTCCCATAGGCAATACCGGGGATGCTTCCGCCCGGTTGACCTCCCTCCTGGAGTCGGCCGACCTGGTGGCCGCGGAGGATACGCGCAGGCTTTACGACCTGGCCAACAGGCTGGGTGTGCGGGTATCGGGGCGGGTGGTGGCATACCACGACCACAACGAGGACCACATGGCCGATCCGATCCTGGACCAGGTACGGGATGGGGCCTGTGCCCTGGTGGTATCCGATGCGGGCATGCCCACCATCAACGACCCGGGCATGGCCATCGTCCGGCGGGCCATCGAGCGGGGGGTCCCGGTCACCTGTGCCCCGGGGCCCAGTGCTGTTCTGGATGCCCTGGCCCTGTCCGGACTGCCCACGGACCGGTTCTGCTACGAGGGTTTCCTGCCCAGGCGGCATGGCGAACGCATCCGCCATCTGCGCTCGCTCAGGAATGAGCCACGGACCATGGTCTTCTACGAGACCACCCACAGGATCGACCAGGCCATGCAGGATCTGGATGAGGCCTTCGGGGCGGACCGCCTCATGGCCCTTTGTCGGGAACTGACCAAGGATCACGAGCAGATTCGACGGGGGACCATTGCCCAGATCATCGAATCCATGGCCCAGGACCCACCCCGGGGCGAGATGGTCCTGGTGGTGGCAGGTGCCGGCTCCGACCAGGTCCAGGCCGGAACTTCGGAAGTCCTTACAGACCATGCCCTGGCCGTCATGGCCAGGCAGCGGGCCGAGGAGGAGGGCGTCAGGATCAAGGACGCCATCGCCCGGGTGGTCGCCGAACACCCCCTGCCGGATGGGTCCCTGCCCAACCGCAAGAAGGTATATGCGGCCACCCTGGAAGACCGCCGGGAGGACTGAGGTCTGCCGGCGGTTCGGGGATGGGAACGGTATTCGCTCTTCTGCCGGTATTCTTTTCCTCCGGGTTTTCGGCAGTCTTAAACTACGGGACGGCTGTGATTGAAGGGCATTGGCTTTGGTCTCTGGCCCGGGTGAGTGGTCTGGGGAGTGGCTCGAAGTGCTCGCGGAATCTCATGAATCCTCCAAGAGAATCTCCAAGGACCGTTTCACACCGGGGCCGCCCAGCTGGGAGACGGTTTCCAGGAGGGCCGGGGAGGCAGCCGGATTGGCGGCCAACCAACGGCGCAGTTCCGGGTGTTCCCTGGCTATGAGCCAGAGGATGTCCGTCGGGGTCTCTGGGTCGGTGGCCATGGCGGGGGTCGGGACCAGGGGCGGTTCAGGTGGCCCGGATTCATGGCTTTGACTGGACAGGGCATATGGGGTGCTTATGACCGCCGACATTCTCGTGGCCTTGTTTCGTCGGTTTGCGCGTCGGCTTTTGTACCTGCGCCCCTTGATTGCTGGTCCCAGGGGCCCTGGGGATTCCACTTTGCTGCCGCACCGGAACGCTGAGAGCAGGCCGGGATTGGAGACGGACCCTTGCTTGTGGCGGCGGGGCATCAGAAGAAGGCCTTGAGCCCGGTGATGGTCTTGATGCCTGTGGCGTGTCCCGGCCAGCGGGGGTTGGCGGCAAGGAGATCCAGACAGTCGGAACAACTGACCTGGTAGCGGTCCATGAGTTCGTGGATTCGCTCCTGTCGGGCTTCGCCCCTGCTCAGGGCCTGCTGCTCCTCACAGGCCAGGTCGCAGGCGGTCCACAGGGGGGAGGTGACCCAGAGCCTGCCCAGTCGCATCAGGTATTGGGGATTGAGCTTGCGGTTGTGGGGGCGGAGGGGACGTCCAAGAACGGGTGCGCGGAAGTGGGAGTTGGAGATGACATCGAGGGTCTCCGGGAATGTGCCGTTGAGCCAGATCCAGAGGGCCAGGGATCCGCAGGCTGCCGCCCCGAAGGGAAGCAGGGGAAGGATGATCGAGGCGCGTCCGAAGATGCCTTCGGCGTCGTCATTCCGGTAGCAGGTTGCAGGGTCCAGGACTGTGACGATACCGAGCCGAACCAGTAGGTTCAGGCTCAACCGGCCTGGGAGATCACCAACTTGTATCAGACCCGGTGAAGAGGGGAGATCTTCGGCTGCCGACAGCGATTCATGGTGCCGGGGTGCGACGGTTCCCGGGCGGTCTTCCGTCTTGCCGCCCGGCCTGGCGGGGGGTCTGACCAATGTGCGGGAGGCATGGCCCATCCTGACTGGCGACAAGGTCCGGTCTCCCCCGAAGACATGTTCTCGAGTCATGGTCCCGACACTAGGAGGGGCCACTAGGACTGGGACGCAGGCTGTTTGGAGTGGGGCAGTTGTGGATAAGTTCGATGGCAAAAGCATTCAATGTGTACAAAACGGGCCTGGGAAGGGGGCATGTGGACGAAGGGCGGAATTCCATGGAAGGCCGCCCGGTTGTAGGCCGAAAACGATACCCTTGCAACTATGAGTCATATTCTTGTTTCCGTTGCCTGGCCCTATGCAAACGGGCCCCGTCACATCGGTCACGTGGCCGGATTCGGCGTACCTTCCGATGTATATGCCCGCTACGAGCGCATGAAGGGCAATGATGTCCTCATGGTCTCGGGCACCGACGAGCATGGCACCCCCATTCTGGTGGAGGCCGATGCCGAGGGTGTGGGTCCCCAGGAGATTGCCGACCGCTACAACCGGGTCATCGCCAAGGACCTCTGCGACCTGGGCTTGAGTTACGACCTCTTCACCCGCACCACCACCGGCAACCACGAGCATGTGGTCCAGGAGCTCTTCAGGCAGTGCCTGGAGAACGGCTATATATACGAGGGAACCCAGAAGGTGGCCATCTCCCCATCCACCGGCCGCACCCTGCCCGACCGCTACATTGAGGGCACCTGCCCCATCTGCGGAGCCGATGGCGCCCGGGGTGACCAGTGCGACAACTGCGGCAACGAGCTGGACCCGGACGAGCTGATCAATCCGGTCTCCAAGATCAACGGGGAGACCCCCCGTTTCGAGGAGAGCAAACACTTCTTCCTGGACCTCCCGGCCCTGGCCGGGGCCAACCTGGCCTGGCTGAAGACCCGGGAGGGTTGGAGGAGCAACGTCCTCAACTTCTCCCTGGGTCTCTTCAAGGAGGTCAAGCCCAGGGCCATCACGCGTGACATCGACTGGGGCATCCCGGTTCCGGTGGATGGATGGATCGACAATCCCAACAAGAAGCTCTACGTCTGGTTCGACGCGGTGATCGGTTACCTGTCGGCATCCATCGAGTGGGCCCGCCGTCAGGGCGATCCCGAGGCCTGGCGCAAGTGGTGGAACGATCCCGAGGCCCCTGGCTACTACTTCATGGGCAAGGACAACATCACCTTCCACTCCCAGATCTGGCCCTCGGAGCTCCTGGCTTACAACGGCAAGGGGTCCAAGGGCGGCAAGGCCGGCGAGTACGGCGAGCTCAACCTGCCCGAGCAGGTGGTGGCCAGTGAGTTCATGACCATGGAGGGCAAGAAGTTCAGTTCCTCCCGGGGCATCGTCATCTATGTCAAGGACATCCTGGCCCGCTACCCGGTGGACGCGGTCCGCTACTATATTTCGGTGGCCGGCCCCGAGACCTCGGACTCCGACTTCACCTGGTCCGAGTTCGTGCGCCACAACAATGAGGAACTGGCGGCATCCTGGGGGAACTTGGTCAACCGCGTGGCCAACCTCCTCAACAAGGACTTCGGCTGCATCCCCGAGATTCAGGATTCCTGGCTGACCGAAAGGGACCGTGCCCTTCTGGACGAGAGCCTGAAGGCTTTCGACATCGTGGGCGGGCTGATCGAGCGTCACCGTCAGAAGGCGGCACTGGGCGAGGCCATGGGCCTGGTGGGTGACATCAACAAGTACATTTCGGCCCAGGAGCCCTGGAAGATCAAGGATGATCCGGATCGTCTGGCCACCGTGCTCCACACGGCCGCCCAGGCAGTGTGTGATGCCAATACCATGTTGGCCCCCTTCCTGCCCCATGCCTCCCAGAAGGTCTATGAGGCCATGGGTGGTACAGGCACCTTCTCCCCCCTGCCCCACCTGGAAGAGGTGGAGGACCTGGACAAACCCGGCTTCACCTACCCGATCATCACCGGCACCTACAAGTTGGGTGAGAACGTCCACTCCTGGGCTCGTGAGTCCATCAAGGACGGCACACCCATCGCCAAGCCTTCGCCGATTTTCGCCAGGATCCCCAATGAGGCCGTCCAGGAGGAGTTGCATCGATTCCAGACCCAGCTTGACGAGCGCAAGGCCAAGGAGCGGGAGCGCTTTGAGGCGGAGCAGGCCAAGCTCAAGGAGCGGTCCGGGAACCGAGAAACATGGAGGGACGAACCCCGGGTCTGATTCACAGACAATTCTAAGGTTATGGGGTACTTTCCTTAAGGTGGGCCTGCTTATATAAGAAGCATCGGTTGAAGTACTGACCGACGGGGTTGTTACAAACCTCACAATTGAACCCCTTCTTCTTCCCCTTCTCTTCTCTCCTGGCGACCTTTCCCGGTCGCCAGGTTCTTTTTTGCGGGGTATGACTCCGAGCCATCACGATCGATTACATGCCGGTGACTTGTTCGTCTTGTGCAGAACGGCCCCAACAGTGCCTGCAGTGCGCGTCTTCGTCACACACGGGCAATAGGATGAAGTCTTATGGAAATCAGTCGATTCGCCTGCGTCCTTTTCGATCTGGATGGGGTGCTCGTACCCACCACCAAGCTGCACAAGGCGGCTTGGAAGCAGCTCTTTGATAAGGTCCTGCCCAAGGGTTCCGAGCCCTATACCGAGCAGGACTACTACACCTATGTGGATGGCAAGCCCCGTTATGACGGAGTCGATGCCCTCCTGAGGAGTCGGGGCATCGAGCTGGACTGGGGGAGCCCGACCGATGGACCGGATGCCAAGACGGTCTGCGGGTATGGCAATCGAAAAAACTCCACCTTCGAGCGTCTGCTCAACGAAAAGGGCATCAACCCCTACCCCGATACGGTGGACGTGCTGCGTCACCTGACCACCAATGGGAAGCGCCTGGCCGTGGTCTCCAGTTCGAAGAACACGGCCGCGGTCCTGGAGGCCGCCGGCATCGCAGGGTTCTTCGAGACGGTGGTGGACGGGAACACCAAGAGCGAGCAGGGTCTCAAGGGCAAGCCCGCCCCCGACACCTATGCATATGCAGCCAAACTGCTGGGTTTGCGCAACCAGGATGCCATCGTGGTGGAGGATGCCCTCTCCGGGGTGGAGGCTGGCCACGCCGGTCGGTTCGGTCTGGTAGTCGGCGTGGACCGGGGGGCAGGTCGGCAGAACCTGCTGGACTCGGGTGCCGATACCGTCATCGACAATCTGATCGAGCTGATCGAGGACGACGGGGGAGAGCGCCGGCTCGGGGAGAATCCCGACCTGGACCCGGACCGGTACCCCATCGATGAATGGGCCTTCACCGAGGTGGGTCGCCCCAACACGGTCAGCGCCACCAACTTTTCGGTGACCAACGGCAACATCGGTGTCCGTGGCCAAGGCGACGGCACCCGCTGCCTGGGAAGTGGAACCTTCCTGAGCGGCTTCCACGACACCTTCGACATCACCCACCCGGAGGGGGGCTACGGGTATGCCAAGGTGGGCCAGCTGATTCAGGGTGTCCCGGACGCTTCGGACTTCACCTTCAAGGTGGAAGGAATCCCCCTGAGGCATCCCCAGGAGAACCGGCAGAGCCTGGATTTCCGCTCCGGCATCTGCACCACCACCTACCGATACCAGCTGGATGACGGAACCCGTCTCACAATCAGCCTGGAACGGATGGCCTGTCTCTTCGACAGGAGTCTGACCGTCACCATGGTCCAGGTGGATTCCCCGGACCGCGACATGACCGTGGTGGTGGATGGCGCCGTCAACGCCGATATGCCTCATCGTTCGGTGACCGATGACCCCCGCAAGTCCCAGATCATCGACGGGTGTGGTATCCACGAGGTCCTCGACAACGAGGTCTACCCGGCGGCCGGCGGCGACTGCCGGGTCTACCGGTGCAACAATTCGCGGTTGAGTGTGGCCCTTGGAATCAGACAGACCAAGAACGGTCAGCCGGTCGACGGCCAGTCCTGGCGTCTGGACATCAAGCGCGGCGGTTCCGCCCGCCTGGTCCGCTATGCCGTCTACCAAAGCCATCCCATCCTGCCCCAGGGCACCACCGGCAACGGCCTGGTCGTCCAGACCCAGAGGGAGGGCACCCGCAACCTGGTCGAGGATTGCCGCGACATCCTTGATGAGTTCAGTGCCCAGGACCTCCAGGATCTGAAGGACCGCCAGCGCGAATGGCTGGACAGGTTCTGGGAGCGCGAGGACATCCGCGTGGAGGCCAAGGATCAGGGCCGCACCCAGCAACTGGTGCACTGGGAGCTCTTCCAGCTGGCCCAGTCCACGGCACAGATCACCAACGGGGTCGGCGCCAAGGGGTTGAGTGGGTCCGGTTACAGCGGCCATTACTTCTGGGATACCGAAATCTACATTCTCCCCTTCCTGACCTATTCGGACCCCAAGCGGGCCAGGTCGGTGCTCCACTATCGTTACCTGATGCTGCCGGCGGCCCGTCGCAGGGCCGCAGCCCTGAACCTGGGCGGGGGCCTCTTCCCCTGGCGGACCATGAACGGGGAGGAGGCCTCGGCCTACTTCCCGACGGGTACTGCCCAGTATCATATCGATGCCGACGTGGCCTACGCGGTGGCCCAGTATGTGCAGGTCAGCAATGACCAGGACTTCCTGGAGACCGAGGGAATCGACATTCTCGTCGAGACCGCCCGCCTCTGGATGAGCCTGGGACGGTACAAGGCCGACGGCCGCTTCCATATTCACTGTGTGACCGGGCCTGACGAGTACACCGTTCTGGTGGATGACAACCTCTACACCAACGAGATGGCCAGATTCAACCTTCTGGCCGCTTACCGGGCCTATGAGTACCTGCGCAAGAACCGTGTGGATCTGATCGGCTCCATCCGCACGCGTCTGCACTTCGAAGATGACGAGGCCCAGGAGTGGATCCGGGCCGCCGAAGCCATGTTCGTCCCCTACGACAACAACGAGGGGGTGCACGCCCAGGACGCCCAGTTCATGGAGCGCCCCATCTGGCACTTCGACCGGTTCACGGCCCGTCCCCTCCTGCTCTACTATCACCCGTTGGTGATCTACCGGCATAAGGTCCTCAAGCAGACCGACGTGGTCATGGCGCTCTACCTGCTCAGCTCCTGGTTCACGCCCGAGCAGAAACTGGCCGACTTCGACTATTATGATCCGCTGACCACCGGGGATTCCACCCTTTCCGCGGCCTCCCAATCCATTGTGGCCGCCGAGGTGGGTCGGGATGACCTGGCCATGAAGTACTTCCGGCAGTCCCTTTTCACCGACGTTTCCGACATGCATGCCAACACCGCGGATGGAATCCATCTGGCGGCCTGCGGCGGGGTGTGGTCCGCGCTGGTCTGTGGTTTCGGTGGTCTGCGCGACACCGGCGGTACAAGACTGAGCATCGATCCCCACCTGCCCAAGGAGTGGGATTCCCTGTCTTACCAGCTGACCGTGGGTGAGACCCGGTTCAG
>NZ_CALYOY010000014.1 GCF_945269915.1 uncultured Bifidobacterium sp.
CTGGCAGAACCCAGGCCAGGCAGACACCAGATGAGTCCCGAAGCCCTATCGGATTTCCCTATACCACATGCAAGTTCCGCAGATTGCCGGGAGGCAATGAAAAGCCATAGAAATTAGCTATATATCAGAGCGTTGACCCGGCCCTGACAAGGCGCTTTGATGTGTGACAAGGGCAGGGAAAATCACCTCCTCGCCCCGGGGCGATCGCCTCCCGAATCACACAATCCAAAAGCACAGGTTTCGACCAAGGAATTGCCATGACCGATGACAGACGCGCAGCATTTCATAGGATCGCCAGGAAGAATGGAGACAGGGCCTTTCTGACGAGTGCCTGGCAGCATCATGTAGGGCACGAATACGGGGCCGCCGAATTCGCAGGAGCCACCGTGGACTTCGTCAAACGATGGGACTGGGATTGGGTCAAGATTAATCCGCGGGCCATTTACTACGGAGAGATCTGGGACGCCGTCTATGACCATGAGGATTACGACTGGCTGGTACCGAAGACCATACGACCGGCCATCCAGAGCGCTTCGGACATATCGCGCATCGACGTTCGCGATCCCGAAACCAACCAGGTGCTCAGGGAACAGGCGGACGCGGCTCGACTCATCCGGACAAGCCTGTCGGACAGAGCCATCCTGGATACGATCTTCTCCCCTCTCTCCGTACTCCTCCAGCTGGCGGATCTTCCCCTCTACCCCGAGGGCCTGGGATCCGATCAGAACGAAAAGGACGATCTGACCAGACAAGAACTGATTTTCGACCAACCGGACGCTTCCAAGGAGGCACTGGGCAGAATCGCCCGCACCCTGGCCGACTTCGCGGCCCTCCTGGTCACCCCGAGGGAGCAGGGAGGGGCAGGACTGGATGGAATCTTCTTTGCCGAGACCGGTTTGGCCAGCCACGACTACTTCAATCAGGAGCAATTCGAAGAGTGGGCGAAACCATACGACCGTGTCGTCATCCAGGCGGTGAGATCAGCCAATCCGGATGCGGTGGTCCTTCTCCACACCTGCCGTGAGGAGGCCCACCCGGAACGGTTCATGGACCTGAATCCCGACCTGCTCCACTGGGACCAGTTCCTCCCCGGCAACCCCGAGATTGACGTTGACTTCCAAGCCGTACCCGTTGGCGGGGCCAATTTCGAACTCTTCAACCCGGGGAACGACACCAGTCAGATCCGCAAGGAACTGGATCGCACCATCGAAGCCCGTCAAGGGCATCCCTTCCTCCTGGCGCCCTCCTGCACCATTCCAACGCCAGCGGATGAAGGTGCCCTTCGGGTACTCAGCCAGACCAGGGCTCCGATCCAAGACTGAACCTGCTCAAACCGACCACACCCGACAACCAACCCAAGAACAATCGTCATCATTCAAAAAGGAGACCTCATGGTGAGAGGAACCGGACAGGAACGTCTGCATCGAAGCATCATCACGGCAACAGCATCAATCACGGCCGCTATGACCATGACCGGAGCCCTCTCCGCCTGCGGACTCGGGGGTGATACCGACTCCTCCTCCGGGCCTGAAGACCATGTGACCATTGCAGCCATCTACCCCAAGACCGGACTGTACGCCGAATACGGGAAGATGTTCCAACAAGGGTTCGATCTTGCCAAAGACGAAATCAACGAGAAGGGCGGCATCAAGGGCAAGCAGCTGAACATCGCTTACTATGACACCCAATCCGACGCCAAACAGGATGCGGCGGTGGCACCCAAGATCGCCTCCGACAAGTCGGTCATCGCCGTGGTGGGCGACTACTCATCGCCTGCCTCGTCCGCGGCATCCCCAATCTTCCAACAGGCCGGACTGGTCCACTACGGATTCAACAATTCCTCTCCGGTCTTCACCAAGTCCGGCGATCACGTCTGGACTCCCCAGATAGGCGACAACACCTACCAGGAGGTTAACGCGGATGCAGTGTCCAAGCGTGCCAAGAAGGTCTCCGTGGTCTATCTCGAAAACGACTGGGGCAGGGAATCATACCGGTACTTCAGGCAGGAAGCCGAACGCCGGGGATTGCAGATCGCCTACCAATCCTCCTACCTGCCCGATTCCACCGACCTGACTCCCATACTGATACCCGCCAAAGATGCCGCCCCGGATGCTGTGGTGGACATTGGCTATGGACCGGACGGAGCGCTGATCCTCAATACGCTCAGGGACAAACTGGGGTACAAGGGGCCCTTCTTCGGCGGCCAGGAAACCAAGGAATTCCTCGCTCTCACCGGAGCGAACTCTCAGGACACCATCATCACCGGCAGCTTCTCAGCCACCGGCACCAAGGACAACAAGGCCCAGGCCTTCGTCAAGAGCTTCGAGAAGCGATACCATACCGTTCCCGGCAACTTTGAAGTCACCTCCTACCAGGCCATCATGGACCTGGCCCACGCAGGGGAAAAGACCAGTCCCACCCGCCAGGGCATTCAGGAAGCCCTGAAGACAGCGGACGACTTCCCTCTCTATCAAGGCAATGGCGGCACCTTCCGGTTCAATACCCGGACCCGTCGGGCTGATGAGATCAAACCCATCCTGCTTCAGGTTGACAAGGGCAAATTCAAGCAGATCGAGGAATGAGTCCATCCATGATTGAAACACTCTTTTCCGGACTCATCCACGGCGGGGTTTACGCCTTGGTGGCCGTAGGCATGTCACTCGTCTTCGGAGTGACCAACGTCGCCAACTTCGCCCAGGGATCCCTGGTGGCGGTCGGCATGATGACGGCATGGTGGGTAGGTTCCAGCCTGGGTTGGGGGCTGATCCCCACATTATTGGCCGTCATCCTGGTCACAGGCCTGGTAGGACTGGTCATGAGCCTCCTGGTCATCACCCCTTTGGAGGGCCGTCAGCCGATTGCGGCACTTCTGGGCACCGTAGGTGTCGGACAGGTTCTCGACAATGGCATGCAGCTGATCTTCGGATCCCAGACCCGCCCCTTCCCCGAGCTTCTGCCGACACACAACCTCCATGCCCTGGGCATCCGCTTCGGAACCTCAGACCTGGTCATGAGCCTGGTCGCCCTGGTCAGTATGGCCGTCCTCTGGGGCTTTCTGACCTACGGGAAGGACGGCCAGGCAATCCGGGCCACATCACAGGATTCCCAAGCAGCAAAACAGATGGGGGTGCCCGTCACATCAATCCGCACCCTCGCCTTCGTCATTGGATCGGTCCTGGCCGGCATCGCCGGGATATTCATCGGACTCTTCAAGACCAACATCAATCCCATGGACGGCGGCGCAATAGGCATGACGGCTTTTGTGGCGGCTGCCATAGGCGGATTGGGGTCCATTCCCGGAGCCATCGTCGGCGGATTGGTTCTGGGGTTGGCGGAGGCCGTCGGGGTGGGCTTCTTCGGCGACGGAGTGCATGACCTGATCACCTTCGGCACCCTTCTTCTGGTTCTGATCCTCAGGCCGTCCGGTTTCATGGGAAGCAAGGCCAACCTGCATAATGAACCGATGGCCGGAACCTTCCTGGAGGCTGCCAGACCCATACGACTGCCTCATTGGGCAAATCCGGGCCTCGCGGCAGCCGCCTTGGCCACCCCTTTCTTCTTCTCCGATCACCTGTCCGGAATCGGGACCCAGGTGACCATATACGCCATTGCAGCAGTAGGCCTGACTCTGATCTCCGGGTCCGCCGGCCAGACCATCCTGGGACTGGCCGGACCTGTGGCCGTAGGCGCCTATGCATCGGCCCTGCTCACCATGCGTCTGCATTGGCCCTTCGCCGTCTCCCTGCTTGGGGCGGCCATCATTGCAGCCCTGGCCGCCTCCTTGCTGACCTTCCCGGTCTGGAAACTATCCGGTCACTATGTGGCCATCGCCACCATCGGGGTCGGGGCGGTCATGGTCGCCATCATCCGTATCTGGGAACCCCTGACCAGGGGATCCCTCGGTCTGCAGGGGATTCCTCTGCCCACCTTCCTGGGCAGGCCGCTCTACACCCAACAGATGCAGTACCTTCTGGACCTGGTCATCCTGCTCCTGGCCCTCCTGGTGGTCTCATCAATCCAATCATCCCACCTGGGGCATGTCTTTGAATCCATCGGCGAAGATACCCAGGCCGCACAATCCCTCGGCATCAGAACCGGGGCTTACAAGGCACTGGCCTACGCCTTGGCCAGCGGATTGGCCGGCATCGCCGGTGCCCTCCTGGCTCACCAGTACACCTATATCGATCCGACGCTCTTCAATCCGGTCATGTCATCTCTGATTCTGACCATCGTCGTTCTGGGCGGTATGAAGTCACCGACCGGAGCCGTCATCGGCTCTCTGATCCTGGTCGGTGCCCCGGAACTGCTGCGCATATTGCCGGAAGTGAGAATCATGGCATACGGATTGCTCCTGGTCATCTTCATCATATGGAGGCCTCAGGGAATATTCTCAACCAGAAGGAGGGCATCATGACCAGAAGTCAGCATTCTCACGGGCCCTTACCCGGCGAAGAGGCACAGCCCCTGCTCCAGGTGCATCACCTCGCCAAGAGTTTCCAAGGGCTCCAGGCCGTGGCCGATGTGAACATAAGCCTGTCACCCGGCCAGGTGATCGGCATCATCGGTCCGAACGGATCCGGCAAGTCCACCACCATCGATCTGATCTCCGGATTCATCAAGCCGGACTCCGGCGATATCCGTCTGCGGGGGCGTTCCATCGTCGGCCTGTCTGCGGCGGACGTAGCCGAGCTGGGACTGTCCAGGACCTTCCAGAACGGCAGGGTCTTCCCCACCATGAGCGTGGAGGAGAACGTAGCGGTGGGATTCCATAGACGTCTTGAAGCCAACAGACCCTTCCGCTCCCTGGAACGCCTGCCCATACTGCGGTGGGTTCCCCTGATAGCACAGACCTGGCTGACCCTGGTGCCCGGTCCCGCCAGCAGAAAGGAATTGGTCGTCGAGCGGGAAGCCGTCCAGACCGAAATCGACCGCTTCAGCGAACGTCTGGAAGGGCGTCGGTTCCAGGCCACCTACACCCTGTCATATGCAAACCGCCGCCGTACCGAGATAGCCCGTGCCCACGTCAGTTCACCCGACATCCTGGTCCTTGACGAGCCCACCGCAGGGATGAACCAGTCTGAGACCGCCGAGGTTCTCCAACAACTTCTCGACCTCAAATCCCAAGGGCAGACCATGCTCCTGGTCGAACACAAAATCGACCTGATCGAGGCCCTATGTGACCAAGTCCTGGCCATGGACGGTGGCCGGATCATCGCCTCCGGACCTCCTCGACAGGTCAGTTCCGACCCTCGTGTGGTCGCGGCCTATCTGGGCAACCGGAGACCACCCACCGATACCCCTCTGAAGGGCCAATCACATGTCCTGAACAGGCAGAACGCCCTTCCTCCGGTCTCCTCCCCAGCACAAAGGCCGGAAGGCCAGGACCCCGCCAGCCCGGGAAGTCCGGCAGGAAAGGACACTGTTGCCGAAACGGAAAGCCAATCGGAGCCCACGACCGGAAAGGACCGCGTCCTGCTTGACCTGGAAGGCATCGATGTCAGTTACGGTCAGGTCAAGGCCCTGGATCAGGTCAGCCTGCGAGTGCCCGAGGGAAGCATCGTCTCCCTCCTGGGCGGCAACGCCTCAGGCAAGTCAACGACCATGAAGACCATCCTTGGCCTGCTGAGCCCGAAGGAGGGTGCAATCCTGTTCGACGGACGTGAGATAACTCGTACCTCGACATTACAGCGGGTCCACTCCGGAATAGCCTCTGTTCCTGAAGCCAGGCGGGTATTCGCAGCCATGAGCGTGGAAGAGAATCTGCGTATGGGCGCCTTCACCCGCAAGGGCCGACAAGAGGTCGACCAGGATCTGGAAACGACATATGAGCGGTTCCCACGTCTGGCCGAACGTCGCAGGCAACAGGCTGGAACCCTATCCGGCGGCGAACAACAGATGCTGGCCTTCGGCAGGGCCCTGATGAGCCATCCCCGGTTGATCTGCATGGATGAGCCCACCATGGGCCTCTCCCCCAAACTGGTCGACCAGGTCCTGGAACAGATTGCGGCACTACGGGACCAACTGGGCATATCGATTCTTCTGGTCGAGCAACAGGCCGAGTTGGCCCTGTCCATCGCAGACTACGGGTATGTCCTCCAGAACGGCAGGATACGGCTGGACGGTCCCGCCCGACAGCTCCTGGGTGATGAACGGGTCCGTCAGGCTTACCTGGGCAAGGTCTCAACAGAATGACCCCGGTCCTTGATAACGCCTCATAAAGAACACGTATGGGAGAGGCGTTGCCCGGGGACCCGGAACCGGGTTTGATGGTGGATTGAATAGGGTCCCAAACAAGCAGAGGAGTTGGCCGTCATGAGCCAAGGATTTGCAACCAGGGCCGTCCATGACGGCTACGACTGTCAGGGCCAGGGTGGCGGCGCGGCCAGCGTACCCATCTACCAGTCGGCCGCCTTTGACATGGTCACCGCCGACCGGGGCGATGCCCTGGCCGCAGGCGAGATCGAAGGCTTCTCTTACTCCCGCCTGGCCAATCCGACGGTCAAGGTCCTGGAGGACCGTCTGGCCGGCCTGGAGGGCGGCAAGGGGGCCGTGGCCATGGCCTCGGGGATGGCCGCCGTCTCCTCGGCCCTCCTCTGCGCAGCCGAGGGCGGCGGACGGCTGATTGCGCCGGTCGACCTCTATGGAACCTCGGTGGACGCCATGAAGACCTTCTTCCCGAACTTCGGCATCGAGACGGATTTCGTGAAGGACATCAACGACCTTGACCAGGTGGAATCCCTGATCCAGGACGGGACCCGGGCCATTTTCACCGAGTCCGTGGCCAACCCCTCCACGGCGATCGCCGACATACCCGGCCTGGCCGACCTGGCCCACCGGCATGGGGTGGCCCTGATCATCGACAATACGGTTCCCACACCGTATCTGTTCAACCCGATCGACTTCGGGGCCGACATCGTCGTCCACTCCACCACCAAGGGGGTGACCGGACACGGCAATGCCCTGGGCGGGGTGGTCGTGGACGCCGGACGGTTCGATTGGGGCAATGGCCGCTTCCCGCAGATGAGCCAGCCGGAACTGATCATCAGCGACGAACGGCACGGATCCATGGTCAGCTTCCTGGATGCCTTCGGCGATCTGGCCTTCCTCCACCGGGTCCACACCAAGTACCTCCACACTTTCGGGGCGGTCATGAGCCCCTTCACCGCCTACCTGCAGCTGACAGGACTGGAGACCATGGCCCAGCGGGTCGCCGCCCAGGTCAAGACCGCTGAAATCCTGGCCCGTCACCTCCTGACCATCCCCCAGGTGAAAGGAGTCAACTACTCGGGCATACCAGAGGGAAGGCACCAGGGCGATACCGACCTGCAGGACCGTCTGGCGGCGGACCTGCTCCCCAAGGGGGTCGGCACGATCCTCTCCTTCACGGTCCAGGGTGGCTATGACCAGGTGAAGCGAATCGTGGACTCGGTTCACCTTATGGCATACATGCCCAACATCGGCGACTGCCGGACCCTGATAGTGGACCCGGCACGGATCACCCACCGTGAGGTCCCCGGACCCTTCCGTCTCAGCGCCGGGGTGGGTGATGACCTGATTCGGATCTCCGTGGGTTTGGAGAACCCGGACGACCTGATGGCCGATCTGGACCAGGCCTTCGCCACGGCCTATCGGGACCAGGGCTGAAACCGTCATCCCCTTGCCGGGTTCACAACCGCTGAAGCCGGAATCAAGACAAGACCACAAACAAAAGGGACCCGGCCATTTGGCCGGGTCCCTTCATAAGAATTGTCCGATCAGCGGGTCTCGCGATGCAGGGTGTGCTTACCACAACGGGGGCAGAACTTCTTGAGCTCCAGACGGTCGGGAGTGTTACGACGGTTCTTGGTCGTAATGTAGTTACGCTCCTTGCACTCGGTGCACGCCAGCGTAATGCCAGGACGGATATCTGCGGCTTTTGCCATGGTTCACCTCTATAGTCGTTGCGCGACCGACGTATGTCGGCCTCAGTAGCGAGGAAGAGACTCGAACTCTTGACCTTACGATTATGAGTCGTACGCTCTAGCCAGCTGAGCTACCCCGCCAGAGAGCCTCGGGTGAGAATCGGACTCACGACCTCTTCCTTACCAAGGAAGTGCTCTGCCACTGAGCTACCGAGGCGTGGCGGATAGTGGATTCGAACCACTGAAGCATTACGCGGCTGATTTACAGTCAGCTCCCTTTGACCGCTTGGGAAATCCGCCATGCCGCACTGGAACCAAGGTTCCGTACGGCAACTTGCCTATAATGACACGTTTTGTTCTTTTGCGCAAGTTCCGCCGACCTCGTGTCGCAGGCCGTTTCGGACACGCCCTTCAGGACTCAGAAATCCCAATCGTCGTCGTCGGTCTCCACGGCCTTGCCCATGACGTAGGAGGACCCGGAACCGGAGAAGAAGTCGTGGTTCTCGTCGGCGTTGGGGCTCAGGGAGGCGATGATGGCCGGGTTCACATCGGTGGTGTCAGACGGGAAGAGGGCCGGGTAGCCCAGGTTCATCAGGGCCTTGTTCCCGTTGTAGCGCAGGAACTTCTCCACATCCTCGACCAGACCCACCCCGGAGTAGAGACTCTCGGTGTACTCCACCTCGTTGTCGTAGAGGTCGCCCAGGAGCTCGTAGGTGTAGTCGCTCATGACCTGGCGCTCGGACTCCGAGACCTTGGCCAGGCCCTTCTGGTACTTGTAGCCGATGTAGTAGCCGTGCACGGCCTCGTCACGGATGATCAGGCGGATCAGGTCTGCCGTGTTGGTCAGCTTGGCATGGCTGGAGAAGTACATGGGCAGGTAGAAGCCCGAGTAGAAGAGGAAGGACTCCAGGAGGGTCGAGGCCACCTTGCGTTTCAGGGGGTTGTCGCCCTCGTAGTAGTCCAGGACGATCTGCGCCTTGCGCTGGAGGAACTCGTTCTCCTCGCTCCACTGGAAGGCCGCGTCGATCTCGGGGGTCGAGGCCAGGGTGGAGAAGATGGAGGAGTAGGACTTGGCGTGCACCGACTCCATGAAGGAGATGTTGGTGTAGACGGCCTCCTCGTGGGGGGTCAGGGCGTCCGGGATCAGGCTGACGGCACCCACCGTGCCCTGGATGGTGTCCAGGAGGGTCAGGCCGGTGAAGACACGCATGGTCAGCGTGTGCTCCTCCTCGGTCATGGCCTGCCAGGAAGGCAGGTCGTTGCTGACCGGAACCTTCTCGGGCAGCCAGAAGTTCCCGGTCAGACGGTCCCAGACCTCCAGGTCCTTGTCGTCCTCCAGACGGTTCCAGTTGATGGCGGAGACCCGGTCGATCAGCTTCAGGGGCTGACGCGGGATGGAAATCGGTGGGACCATGATGATGCTCCTTTTTCGGGCGGGGACGGGTCCGTGCTCGTCCTCTGGTTGCTTCTACACAATGATGCGATGATTCCGATGCCCTGAATCGCGGTCGGTCGGGCATCGGGCCGGGATGACCAGTCTATCGGACAATCCACGAGGAAGACCGGAACTGGGTGACCGGCCCCGACCAGGAAGGGACGAAACCGGTCATTGCGTCGGGCCGGGCAGCCCGGGCGTGGGGGGGGGGGGGGGTCAGAGCATGCAGCTCACGCAGCCCTCGACCTCGGTGCCCTCCAGGGCCTGCTGACGGATGCGGATGTAGTAGAGGGTCTTGATCCCTTTGCGCCAGGCATAGATCTGAGCCTTGTTCAGGTCCCGGGTGGTGGCCGTGTCGGGGAAGAAGAGGGTCAGCGAGAGGCCCTGGTCCACATGCTGGGTGGCCTCGGCATAGGTGTCGACGATCTTCCGCCAGCCGATCTCGTAGGCGTCCTCGAAGTATTCCAGGTTCTCGTTGGTCATATAGGGGGCCGGATAGTAGACCCTCCCGATCTTCCCCTCCTTGCGAATCTCGATTTTGGAGGCAATCGGGTGGATGGAGCTGGTGGAGTGGTTGATGTAGGAGATGGACCCGGTGGGCGGTACAGCCTGGAGGTTCTGGTTGTAGATGCCGTCCTTGAGGATGGCCGTCTGAATCTCCTTCCAGTCCTCGACCGTGGGAATCCGCACCCCATACCGGGCGAAGAGCTCTTTGACCCGCTGGGTCCTGGGCTCCAGGGACCGGCGTCCGTCGGTGTACTTGTCGAAGTAGTTCCCCTGACCGACGGGCTTGGCATAGTCCGACTTGGCGAAGGATGCGAAGGCCTTGCCCCGCTCGACGGCCAGATCGTGGGAGGCTCTGTAGGCGTGGTAGGCCACCGTCATGAAGTACATGTCGGTGAAGTCCAGGCCCTCCTCGGACCCGTAGTGGATACCCTCGCGCGCCAGGAAGCCGTGGAGGTTCATCTGCCCCAGACCGATGGCGTGACCCTCGTCGTTGCCCCGCTTGATGGAGGGGACCGCCTCGATCCTGGTGTGGTCGGCGACTGAGGTCAGGGCCCGCACCGTGGTCTCGACCGTGTCGGCAAGACCGCCGTCCATGGCCTTGGCGATGTTCAGGGAGCCCAGGTTGCAGGAGATGTCACGGCCGATGTGATCGTAGTCCAGGTTCTCCTTGTAGGTGCTCGGCTCCTGGACCTGGAGTATTTCGGAGCAGAGGTTGGACATGGTGATCCGGCCGTCGATCGGGTTGGCCTTGTTGACCGTGTCCTCGAAGAGGATGTAAGGATAACCGGACTCGAACTGGATTTCGGCCAGGGTCATGAAGAAGTCCCGGGCATCGATGTACTTCTTGTGGATCCGCTTGTCCTTGACCATCTCCTCGTAGTGTTCGGTGATGGAGATGTCCGCAAAGGGCTTGCCGTAGACCCGTTCCACGTCATAAGGGGAGAAGAGGGCCATGGGGGCCCTCTGCTTGGCCAGGTCGAAGGTGATGTCGGGAATGACCACGCCCAGGGCCAGGGACTTGATGCGGATCTTCTCGTCGGCGTTCTCCCGCTTGGTGTCCAGGAAGCGCATGATGTCGGGATGATGGGCGGAAAGGTAGACCGCACCGGCACCCTGGCGGGCACCCAGCTGGTTGGCATAGGAGAAGGAGTCCTCCAGGAGCTTCATGACCGGCACCACACCGCTGGACTGGTTTTCGATGTGCTTGATGGGGGCGCCCATCTCGCGCAGGTTGCTCAGGAGGAGGGCTACGCCGCCGCCGCGCTTGGAGAGCTGGAGGGCTGCGTTGACGCCACGGGAGATGGACTCCATGTTGTCTTCGATACGGACCAGGAAACAGGAGACCGGCTCACCCCTCTGGGCCTTTCCCAGGTTGAGGAAGGTGGGGGTGGCGGGCTGGAAGCGGCCGGAGATGATCTCGTCCGTGTACTTGATGGCCGCACCTTCATCACCATCGGCCAGCTCCAGGGCCACGGCCACTGAGCGCTGGGGGAAGTCCTCCAGGTACTGCTTGCCGTCGAAGCTCTTCAGGGCATAGGAGGTGTAGAACTTGAAGGCACCCAGGAAGGTGTCGAACTCGAATCCGCTCTTGGCGGCATGGTCGAAGATCGTATCCAGGAATTCGGGGGTGTAACGCTCGAAGACCTTCCGACTGTAGTATTCGTGGTCCAGGAGATAGGCGATCCGCTCCGCCGTGGAGGGGAAGGTCATGGTATTGGCCGCCACATGGCGGATGACATACTGGCGCTCGGCCTCCTTGTCCTTGTCGAACTGGATCCTGCCATCCTTGTCGTAGAGGTTGAGCATGGCGTTCAGCGCATGATAGTCATGCGCCGGGTCGCGGTCCTGGTCCTCGCGGGTCCCCGTCTTGTCCAAACTGAGCGAAGTGTCGTCGTAGGCGCCCATGGTTTCCTTTCCTGGATTGTCCTGTCTTGAT
The DNA here is from genome assembly GCF_945269915.1 of uncultured Bifidobacterium sp. Taxonomy (GTDB): domain Bacteria; phylum Actinomycetota; class Actinomycetes; order Actinomycetales; family Bifidobacteriaceae; genus Bombiscardovia; species Bombiscardovia indica. The sequence goes on from NZ_CALYOY010000014.1 coordinate 11,780, forward strand.
GTCCTCGTGATTGCCTGGTCCCTCGGCTCCGGGCCGGTGGACCTTATTCGGGATGGTTGCGGAAGAAGTCGAGCACCCCGCTGCGGACCTTGGCCTCATCCTCCTTGGTGCCCATGAGCTCGAAGTAGTAGAGGAAGGGCACCTGGCACTTGCGGGAGATGATGTCGCCTGCCATGCAGAAGGCATCACCGAAGTTGGTGTTGCCGGAGGCGATGACCCCCCGGATGCCCGCCCGGTTCCCCGGATCGTTCAGGAACCGCTTGATCTGCGGCATGACGGCCTTCTTGGCCGAACCCCCGCCGTAGGTCGGCACCATCAGGATGTAGGGCTGATGGACCTTGAGGGCCGGTTCCTTGGGCCGCAGGGGGATCCGGAAGACGTCGATCCCCTCATCCTCCAAACGGCAGTTGGCGATGAACCTGGCCGTGTTCTGGGAGGCCGAGGAGAAGTAGACCACCGATCCTATGCGTTCCCCCAGTGCAGCCAGTTCGGGAGGGCTGGCCTCCCCCCGGTCCTGCGTCCCCTCTGAGCCTGGTTCCGCCATATCCGACATACACTTGACCTCCTGATGGTACCGGGAACCCCGGGTCCGATCCTGTTTGTCTCCGACACATGGGCCGAAGAGCCTCAACTACTATATATGGGACACGGACAAAAAACGAGCACCACATATTGTGTATATTGTTCATCATCTCACATAGATCACCACAGAGGGCAGGATCCCAGAAATCCCAGTCGCCATCATCCGTGGACTCGGGGTGTCCCATGGCATAGGAGGAACCGGACCAGAAGAAGGAATCATGGTTTTCGGTGGCCGACGTGGAGAGGACGGCCATGATCTCCGAGCCGACCGCGGTCCGGTCCGCCCCAAAACGAGCCGGGTGGCCCCGGTTCATCAGCGCCTTGTTGGCATCGTAATGGACGAAGGCAAAACCATCGTGCCGAAGGGGAGACCTGGTAGACCTGGTCGGAATAGACCATCTCCAGGTCATAGAGCCTGTCGAGGAGGTCATTTGGCGAGGGGGACCTTCTCGGGCAGCCGGAAGTTGGAGATCAGGCGGTTCCAGACCTCAAGGTCCTTCTCGTCGGTGATTCGGCTCCAGTTGACCGGGCGAATCCTGCCTTCAAGGTCGGTCCGGTAGCGGGGCGGGGTGATGCGGGGCGGTCGCCCTTGACCGCCCCGGCTTCACCGGATCACCGGGCCAGGCCCTGATCCCTGAGGGAGGCGCAGACCCGGATGACCCGGTCATTGGCCTCGGCCTCGCCGATGGTGATGCGGATGCCCTCACCCGAGAAGGCTCTGACCGAAAGGCCCTGGGCTTGGAATTGCTCATAGGCAGGGTCGGTGGCCTGCCCCAATGGCAGCCAGACATAGTTGGCCCGGGAGCAGGGAATCCTCCATCCCTGTCCTTCCAGGGCGGTGACCACCTTGGCACGTTCCCGCATGATGCCATCCACCCGCTCCTGCAGCTGGTCGGTCACATCGAGGCTGACCATGGCGGCCGTCTGGGCCACATCGCTGACCCCGAATGGCAACGCCACCTTGCCCAGGCCCTGAACCACCTCGGCGGGGGCGATGGCATAGCCGATCCGTAGACCGGCCAGCCCATAGGCCTTGGAGAAGGTCCTGGCCACGACTGCGTTGGGGTGCTCCTGCCTGAGTTGCAACCCCATGGCCTGGTCGGGGTCATCGTTGAACTGGAAGTATGCCTCATCGAAGAGGACCAGGACATCCTCGGGCACAGCCTCAAGCAGACGCAGGGCCTCATCCGTGGAGACCGAGGTACCCGTCGGGTTGTTGGGGTTGTTGACGATGACCAGACGGGTCCGGTCGGTCAGGGCAGCGATCATGGCATCGATGTCGTGCCGGCCTTCGGCGTTCAGGGGAACGGGGACACAGGTCGCCCCGGCACCGGTCACGATGATGGGATAGGCCTCGAAGCTCCGCCAGGGGTAGATCACCTCGTCGCCCTCGCCGGCCACCAGATTGACCAGCTGGGTGATGACCTCGGTCGACCCGCAACCGAGTTGGATGTTCTCCGGCTCCACCTGGTGCAGACGGGCCAGGCGTTCCACCAGGGCCGTGCCTCGCATATCCGGATACCGGTTCAGGTGGACCAAGGCACGGTCGGCCACGGCCCGCCTGACCGACTCCAGGGGTGGATAGGGGTTCTCGTTGCTGGAAATCTTATAGGGGTTCAGACCCGGCGTCACCGGGGCTGGCCTGCCCTGCTTGTAGCCGGGCAGGGAATCAAGGGAGGAGCGATGCATGTATGCCATGGCCACCATGGTAGCGGGCCGGACCTGCCGGGAAACACTCCGGGACCACCTATCGATACCCCTCTGGTCCGCATACCATACCTGCAGGGCATCGCGGATACAAGAAGGCCGGGGCCCCTTGGGAACCCCGGCCAGCAAAAATCGTTCGGACCGACTTACTTGAGGATGGCCAGCACGTCGCGTGCGGACACGATCAGGTAATCCTCGCCACCATAGGTGACCTCGGTGCCGCCGTACTTGGAGTACAGGACCTTGTCACCAACCTTGACATCCATGGGGATGCGTTCACCCTTGTCGTCACGGCGTCCGGGTCCGGCGGCCAGGACCTCGCCCTGCTGGGGCTTCTCCTTGGCGGTATCCGGAATGACCAGACCCGAAGCGGTCTTGGTCTCCGCCTCAGCCTGCTTGATGACGATCTTATCTTCCAACGGTGTGAGTGCAATCGACACTGTGGACCTCCTACATCTGTGAGAACAGCCAATAAACCCACGCCGGAACGTCGATGAGAGGCTGACGAACACTCACCACGCATTCCTTTGCGCTATTCGTCATCGTAGCGCGAAATTAGCACTCTGCCAACTTGAGTGCTAATGCCGACAGTGAACAGTGGCGATGCCTGTGCCGGAAATCAGCTCTGCTTGGAGGGCTGGCGCCGGGCCAGGATGGCCTCGACACCTATGGCCAGGGAGTCCGAGCTCTGCTTGGGCGCCTCAACGTCGGCCTTGATCTCGCGCTGATGGAAGTCACTGGGCCGATCCCCCCGGTCCTTCCCGGATGAATCGGTCTGACCCTGGTCGGCAGTTGCACGGGGCCTGTCCACCCTGGTCCCCCGGGCGGAATCGGTCTTGACCGGCTCGGCCTTGGAGACCTGTCGGGTTGACTTGATCTCCAGGCTCTGTGGACCCTCGCTCTTCAGGGTCACCCCGTTGCGGGGGGAACCGAGCGAGAAGGAGATCAGATCCTGGGAGGCGGCCATCTCAAAGGCATCCAGGGCAGGAGATGGACTGATCCGCTCCAGTTCGTGGGTGGCATCCTCGCCCTGTTCGGGCTCTACCCTGACCGCAGGGGCCGCAAGCTTGGACCTGGATTCTGGCCGCTTCCCCTCGGGGATGGCCGTCCCGGTCCTGCCTTTGTTCTGTATGGGCTTGCCGGCTTCGGTCCCCTGCCCGGACTTCTGCTCCGTCCCTGTCCGAGCGGACCGGGATGCATTCTTGGCGGAGGTGACCGCGGTATTCTTGACGGTCGACCGCTTGGCATGGCCCACCGACTTGGGGTCCTGCGAGGAGGTCTTTACGCCCTTGGCCTCGCCATCTGCACCGGTTTTGGTCTTCGCGGCCTTGTCGGCGGCTGCCCTGCGATGGCGGGCATCCATGGCGACACGCTTCTCTTCCCTGGCCTGGGCAATGGTCCGATCGATCTCCTGCTGGTTCAGAACATCCGTTGCGGGCTCCGCAGGAGCTTCCGCGGCTCTCCTGGCATCGTTCGCACCGACAGCGGACTTCCCTCCAGACCGACCAACCCCTGCCGTCAGGCTGGCAGCGCGCTGACGACGCTGACGGGCTCTGCGTCGGGCCAGTCTGACCTCCCATGCACGGGCCTGAGCCGAGGCGCGCGCTCCTGCAGCCAGGACCAGAATCGTCAGGGCCAGGGGGATGAGCATGAACCAGAAGCTGTATTCCATGGGGAAGGAGAATCCGGCAACCAGCACCGTCACCGCCAGCAGGGAGACGACCAGGATGCGTCGCCTGCGAATCGCCTCCCGGCGCATCTGCCGAACGCGTCGAATCCGCCGAGCTTCATCCTGCGAGGCCTTGTCCTGCTGCTTCTGCTGCATGACCAACCCTTTCACTGTTCGTGACCCCGTATCGCCGAACCGCATGCCATCCTGCCCTCCGACCATGTGGAGGGAGGTGGACAGCTTGTCCTGGCGGTGTTCCGAGGCCCGTTTCATACCCCTGACGGTCCGCCCCGGCAACCAGGCCAGTACCAGAATCGCTGCAATCACCAACAAAATGATGCTGCTGAGCGATTCATAAACCATAGGCTCTACGATAGTTGACGGCATGCCCCAAATAAACAGCGAGTCCAAGCGTGTCGGCCCTGTACCCTCCCGGACCCGCTGACGGAACCAGGACCGAACAGCCCTAAAGTCTGTTCAAAATCCCCGGGTCGAAATCGTCGGTCAGGAGGCTGAAGGTCAGATGGTCCCTCCAAGCCCCATTGACGTACATGTACTTCCTGCGCAGCCCTTCCGGCTCCAGCCCCACCTTGCGGACCACGGACAGGGACCGTTGGTTTTCAGGCAGAATGGCCACCTCCAGGCGGTGCAGGTGGGGGCCGGTTTCGGCCCGGAAGGCCCAGTCCGCCAGGAGGGCCAGGGAGAGGGGGGCGAAACCATGGCCGACCCAATCCTTGGCGACCCAGTAGCCCACCGTGGCCGTCCTCATGGACCCGTAGCAAATCGCCCCCAGGGATATCTGACCAATCAGACCGGCCTGGAACTCCATCAGAAAGAGGGCTGAGTCCCCCTCACGCCTGGACCATTCAAGAGAGCGCATCCATTGGGCGTAGGTCATGCCGGGGCCATGCATGGGGTCGCCGGAATCCCAGGGCGAGAGCCAGTCCCGGTTATCCCACCGCACCCTGTTCCACTCCTCCTGATCGCCCTCGCGGATGGGCCTCAGACAGAAATCCCCATGCCCGGGAGGTGGAATCAGCCGATCGGGAAGGGCCAGGGCATGGGAACCCTGGCCATGGGACTGGGCACCATACCAGGCATCACGCAGGGACTGTAGGACGGACATACCTCAATGGTCTCACCATTCACCCACCGAATCGCCCCGGACTCGCCTGCAATCCCCCTTCAGGGGCGGAGGTCGACACTTCGGCATACTGGTCGGAATCATCCCCCCCCCCCCAATCCTTCCTCCTGCGGAATCGAGACGCGCGCTGACACCCCTCGAAGAGAACGCCCGGGCCGCACAGGCCCGACCTGGGGCATTGCGATACCCTCCCCTCCCCGCGCAACAAGAACCATTACCGCGTCGGAACATTACAGGGCCGTAGGAATTCCCTGATACAACGGTGGTATGACTTTTTTCCGGCCGAGCGCCGCCGACACAGGACAGGAGGGACATGCCCACCAGACAGGGACCAAACCCGGATGTGACGGATGCGAGCGCCCGAACACCCTTTGATGGGACCAGGGAAGAGAGCGAAAGGGGCAAGACGGCCCTGCGCACACGCCTTCTGGCAGAGCGGCGACGGATCGGTGATGGCCGGCTGCGTACCGCTGGACGGACCCTGGCTGTGCACCTGCGCGACTCGGTCCTCCCGGTCGTTCCGCATGACAGGAGCTGCATCCCGATTGCGGCCGCTTTCTCGTCCATCCGGGGCGAGGTACCCATGGACGACCTGCTCAGGACCCTCCTGGATCGTGGCTATCGAGTGCTCATCCCCAAACTTGGAGCGGGCATGGAAGTCGGGTGGGGCCGTATGGATGCCCCGGCCGATCTGAACCGGAGGGAAACCATCGGCGGCTGGCGTCCTGATGAGCCCGAAGGTGCCAGCCTGCCTGCCGAAAGCCTGTCCGGGGCGGACCTGATCCTGGTTCCCGCCCTCTCCATAGACCTGAGGGGGACCCGACTGGGACGTGGCGGGGGTTGGTACGACCGGGCCCTGACGAAGAGGGAACCTGGGGCCCTGGTGGTGGGCATCTGTTGGGAGGACGAACTGACCGCAGACCCCCTCCCCCGCCAGCCTCACGACCTGCCCGTCGACGCCGTCCTGACCCCCGGCGGATTCACGCTTATAGCGGCAGGCCGGTCACATCAGGGGCCTTCGGGGTCATAATTGGGTCTTACGAGGTCACACTCACTGCCTAAGGTCACCAGTACCGCTAGGATATGGGTGTTGACCAGACCCGTACAGAGAACGATTACCAGCGGAGGGAAAGAACGGTGCCTACCTATCATTACCGTTGCAAGAACTGCGGCTACGACTTTACCGAGGAGCAGTCCTTCGATGACGCCCCCATCACCATCTGCCCCAAATGCGAGCAGGAACAGGTACGCAAGGTCTTCTCCGCCGTTCCCATCGAGTTCAAGGGGCACGGTTTCTACCGCACGGATGGGGCTTCAAGCTCCTCCAAGTCCGGCAAGTAAGTACTTCCGCCACACTTGACCACATCGGCCATGGAGCCCGGCAGCTCAGGGAATTCCCTGGCAGGCTGGGTCCATGGCTGATTTTCATTTCCTGAAGGCCCCCCTCTCACGTGGCCATGGGGGCAACCAACTGGCCGCCCGACGGAACATCCATAGGATGCGGCGACTGGGGGCCTCGCTCTGCCTGGGGCTGGCGGTCTTCCTCATCCTACAGATTCCGGCGGCCATGGCCGGGCACCGGCAGATCCTGGTCGCATCCACAGACATAGCCCGGGGTGATGCCATCACCGCATCCATGGTCTCGATCAGGACCATGACCGGTTCCCCTGACCTGCCGGGTGCATTCACCACCCCTGACCAGGTCCTGGGACATGTCACCCGGGTATCGGTCACCCGGGACCGGCCACTCCTGGATGTCATGATGACCAGTCGCCCCCGGGAACCTCCCGGAACCACCTCCGTAGGCCTTCACCTGGCCAGCAGCATCGACTCCCTGAGCCCGGGAGATCAGGTCAGACTGCTGGCACCCCACGGCTGCCAGACCGCGGAACCGGTCCCGTCGAACCTTGTCCGCCACCCACAGCCCGGTTCATACCTACACGACCATGACTTCGGCAGCCCGGACATCTTCCCTGCCGAAGAGACAGGTGCCGCCGGGTCATGTCTTCTGGCCGGGAAGGCCCTGGTCCTCGACCTCCCGCGGAAACCCAAGCCCACGACGGCCTCAGGTCCGGGCATGCGCGCACCCGATCAGGGAGGCCCCCTGGTCACCATGGCCCTGGACCCAGATGATGCAGTCAGGGTTCTCTCCATGGACCCGTCAGTCCCCCTGATCGCCGTCCATCTGAAGGATGGCGCCCAGGAGCTGCCTGATGGGCAATCGACACCCTCCGGGCGGTATAAACACAGCCTCAAGTCACATGTCGCCGATAATGGGGTTAGGGATACAGACATGTGCTTTGTACCCGGTAGAGGATACGGAGGGAGAAGTCATGGATTCAGTCAATCATTTTGCGGTCAAAGAAACCAGCCAGGCGGCCAAAAAGATCTCTGATGCCAGCAATAAGGGCGTAGCGGGAGAGTTCAAGCAGTTCATCTCTCGCGGGTCGATGATCGACATGGCTGTCGGCGTGGTCATGGGTTCCGCCGTGACCGCCATTGTCAATTCCATCGTGAACAACCTGATCAGCCCGCTGATCGCCATGATCTTCGGCAAACCCGACCTGTCAGGGCTGCTGAACATCACCTACAGGCATGCCACCATCTCCTTCGGTGCGGTTCTGACGGCCCTGCTGAACTTCTTCCTGATCGCCCTGGCCGTCTACTTCTGCATCATCATGCCGATCAACAAGCTTCGGCAGATCAGCAGGGCGGCCTCCGGTGTCAAGGAAGAACCCGGAACCCCCTCCACCGAGGACCAGACCCTGCAGCTCCTTCAGCAAATCGCCGCCGACATCCATTCGACCCGGACCGACGAAGGCCAGGGAGAGCACGTCGCCGACCATCCTGACCAGAACCAGTGAACCATAGGGAGAGGGCCGAGACACTTCACCCGGTCCATACAGGGCCTGACTTCGGCAAGACCCCATCTGCAGACGTAACATCCGACTGCAGATGGGGTCTCTTGGTTCTGGGGGGGGGGGGTAGATCCACTCATCAGGGTTTTACCACTTTCCGGAATTCAACCCCCTCCCCCAGGAGTTGGCCCTTGCCGGAGCAGCTCAATTCTGCTCCGGAATTCAGTTCTTGCGCTCAGCCGGGAAGAGACCCCAATGGGGAGGAAGTTCACCCAGAATACGCTGGTCATCCTCGCCCTGGCGGTCCACCTCGGTCTGTCTGTCCTGGGGGTCCATGAAGGTCCCGTCGACTTCGAACCGCTCCGTCCCCCTGCGCACCACCCGATGATGGCGACGCGGGCGGTCGGACTCTTCCACATTGGTCATCAGTGCGCCTGCTGGTAGATGTCGGCCAGGCGGGCGACGATGCGGTCCGCCTCCTTGTCCGGGTTGACAAAGGTGGAGACGCTCCAGACCGTCATGACGGACCAGCCCAGTCCCTGCAGGTTCTCCGTATTGAAGCGGTGACGCTCGCGGGTGGACTGGGTGTGCATGAACTCCACGTCATCGGTCAGGACGGCCAGGGTGTAAGGCTTGTCCTTGAGACCGACCACCAGGGGAATCTTGGGCGAATCCTCATACCCATAATCAACGGCCACATCCAGCCCGCGTGAACGCAGCCGCTGGGCCAGGTCGCGGAAGAGGACGTTGGTGGATTCCGGGACGGAGCCGGGCTGAGGTTCCTCCTCGCCCAGGCCCTCGACCCAGGTCAGGAGCTCTTTCAGGAGCTTGGGGCCGGGCTGATGGAGGCGGTCATCCTCCAGGTCCTGGGCTGCAAAGGTGGTGACGATATCCAGATGACGGTCGCTCAGGGCCAGGGCATCCAGGAGCATGCCGCTGCCGCCCTCACCTTCCAACTCGCCGAACTGCTGGAGGAGACGGCCATGGGAGGTCTTGGCGAAGCCCATGGTCACAATCACATCCGTGGCCCTGGCCCCACAGACCTCATCAATCCCGATGATGCGCACATGCCGCAGGAACTTGCCAAAGGCCTGATCCTTGGCGGCCGCGGCCTTCAATTCGGCCCCCAGCCGGGAACGGTGGGTGGAGGAAAGGGTCACGACGGTCAGGATGTAGGAGGCGGGAACGATGGAGAAGGAAGCCGCCCGCTGCCGGAGCAGGTCGACCACGGCCGTGACCTCCTGCTGGTTGGATTCGACCAGACCGGTCGACATGACCGGCACACCTGTGCCCTGGACCCTGGTCAACCGAACCCGGCCGCAGGACCGATTGCAGGGCAAGGGGGAGGGAAGACCCCCATACCCATGCCCCTGGAGGAAGTCGGACAGAAGGGGACTGCGCCTGGACGGGCGTGCGGGCGCTTGGACCGGAACAAGCTTGTCAACCAGCTGCAGAAGCCCCTCCGAGGTGATGGTCGGACGGTGGGCGATGACCGCCACCTGCCTGGCCCTGTCCAGGGCGGTGAGGACCTGGATGGAGGGCATGTGGGCCCCGGCATCAATGATGACCGTATCGGCCATCTGAACCGGATCGGTCCGGGTGGCCAGTGTGGCGGGCGTGGCGATGATAATGGGCTTGGCGGCCCCCAGGATCCCCGGATGGGCCTGCTGGAAGACCGAGAAGGAGGCACCGGGATTACCGGCCAACATGGTGTGGAGCTGGTTGGCCTCCTGGGTGTGGGAGAAGAGTAGCTCCGACAGCCGTTTTACGCTTTCCTGGGCCACCATGGGGCCGACGCTGGCCACGTGCTGGGCATCGACCTGGTTGAACCGGTCGGCCGCATTGGACAGTGCCGAACCATCCTGGTTGGAGATGATCTGGGAGGAACGCATGATGTCATCGAATACCGTGGTCCACCAGGCCAGCTCCAGCTCGCCGCGGACGGCTCCACGATCCACCTGCCTGGCGCGGAGGTCCTGAATCAATTCATTCAGGCCAGCCTCCGTGAACTCCCTCTCCAGGGAGCAACGCTCCGGCAGTGTCTCCAGGGCCAGGTGGTCGTCGAAGAGGGCCTTGAGCCGCTCCTCCACCCTGTTGAAGTCCATGATCTCCAGGTCGCCACCACTCGGTGTGGTAATCAGGACCGTGTCCAGGGCGGTCATGTCCTGGACCATGGCATCCTGTGTGTCGATGATCGTATCCAGCTTGGGCGGGAGGACGGGCCAGCCGCCGTGGGGGACGAAGGCGCGCCACTGCTCGGCCTGCCTGGCCACCACCTGGAGGGCCTCGTGCAGGTCCTCGACCTGGGCGCCCGGCCTGAACAGGCTCTTGGCCTCCTTGACCAGACGACGACGCTCCCAGAAGCCCAGGTTGGTCCCCTTGGACTTCCGTTCCGCCTTGGGCTTGGTGGCCTCGATCATGGCCGGGATGTCACGCTCGAAGATGGCCGGCTGGAAGACGTCGAGAACGCGCCGGAGGTTCTTCAGGACAACCACCTGCTTGCCCCAGTCCCGGACCGTCGCCGGCACCGGGAAGCCACAGGTCTCCACGGTGGACTTGACCTGTTCCCGGGTGGCTGGCAGGAGTCGCTGCAGAAGACGGACGACCCTGGCGTAGGCATCGACGGCCTCGTTCTCGCTGGTCAGGGTGGCACCGAACCAGGGGGTGTCGTCGGGCCCGATGGTGAACTCACCCAGCTGGGCCGCGCGCTCCAGCTTCTCTCCCCAGACGTCCATCTGTGCCTGGAGGGAGTGGGCCGCAGCCGGAGTCAGGCGAACCCTGGTGGCGGGATGAGTGGGCAGGTTGGCTATCTGGGCCAGGTTCTGGATGGTCTGATAGGCCGAGACCCCCCAACCCGTATCCATACCGTGCAGGTCGCCCAGATACCGGGTCAGGCGCGTGCGAACCCCCACCAGCTCATCGGCCACCTGGTCGAAGTGCTCGGTGGCCTTGCCGGGTTTGAAACCGACCGCATCAATCAGACGGCGATCCAGGTCCTGGCTGAGCTGACCGTCGGTCAGGTCCAGGGCCATATCGGTCATGCCGTTGGCTTCGAGCCGCCGCTGGAACCGTCGCTTCTGCTCGACCACACAGGGCACATAAAGGACCGTCCGGCCCGCGGCGACACAGCGGGCGGCGATGGCCAGGGCATCATCAGCGCTCTCCCGACCGGTCTGCTCATCCAGGAAGACGCTGTGGCCGGAACCCACCAGTTGGGCGGCATACCTGACCTGGTTCCCAACATCTCCGGCCTCGAATTCGCTGTGGGGATCGGCATCGAAGGGGCTGTAATCGGGCACGGGCCCACCCTTGAGTCGTTCGGAGGCCTCCTGGTCTCCGGCCATGGCATCCAGGAGGTCATTGCCCGTCGGACCGGCCTCGATCCTGTCCAGGATGGTCAGGCTCTCCCCCAGCAGCTGGGCCGAGGGCTCGATGAAGCATCCCAGGACGATCTTGCGCTCAATGGTGAAATCACTGATCCGGGGCGTAACCAGATCGGTCATGTCCTTGAAGAGGGAGGATGTCTCAGGGGTACCGCCCTGGTAGTGGGAGGCGGAGAAGAGACGGGAGGCATCCAGTCCGATTCCCCTCTCCCGCATGGCCGAGATGAAGACCGGGTTCAGGTCGACCTTCCCGGTAAAACTGATCGAGGCACGGGATGCCCCCTCCCGTCCTTCGTCGATGCGAACAGGATACATGAGGACCGGCATGGCCTTGCCCTGCCAGGCCGCCACACCCACCACCAGGGAAAGTTGGGCGCAACCGCTGGTGCGTTCCTTGGCAGCCTGGTCATCAAGCACCCGCTCCAGACGCCGATGGGCCGCACGAAGCATGCCACGGTCGCGGAAGAGGGCGTCCAGATGAACCTGTCCACTGGCGAACAACTGGGCGATCCCCGAGGGATGGGCATGGGTCAGATCCATCTGCGCCGCCAGCTGGGCCACGTTCTCCAGGGGGGTGACCCCGGACTGGCTCTGATATGACTGCCGCCATGACCTGATGCGGTCCAGGGGCGACATACCGGAATTCTCCTGGCCGGATTCCTGGGCTGGCCCGGACTGGTCGCCCCCCTGGTTCATGCCTGCACCACCCCGCACCTGGCTCGCCTCGTCACTGTTCACTATCCGTTCGCTCATTCCTAGACTCACTTCCCGGTGGCATTCAGATACTCGTGGTAGCCTTCGTTGCCCTGTAGGGCCGCATCGATGTCCTCGTTGCCCTGGGCCGACAACCAGGCATAGAGGTCATCGTACAGGGCTGGATTCATGGCCAGGAAGGGCAGCAGTTGAGGATGCTTGGCCATCTCGAACTGAAGGGCGAAATCGGAGGTGCGCTTGGCATCGTCCGAGCTCATGCCGTCCACCTCGATGGCCTTCTCCTGACTGCCGTAGTCCCCCTTGGAGACCCGTTCGAAGACGGATCCCGGCTCAAAGGCCGGTCGGTAGGTCGGTTCATCGCCGGTCTGACCGACTGCGGCTGCCTGGCGTTCACCCGCAGCCTCCCGATCCTGCTGGGCCTGACGGGCCAGCTCGACGGCCCCGAGGGGCTGGAATGATCCCTTCTGGGTAGGTTGCCGTCCGGATGCCTGAGACTGAGACCGGGCTGCAGACTGAGACTGTACTGGCTGCGGTTGGGCCTGAGGTTGCACCATGGCAGGTCTGTCCTGGCCTTGGGCATCCGCCTTGGCGGTCCGGGAGTTTCTGGCATCGTCAAACAGGTTGCGCTGAACGGAGTGCCGTCCCTCCCCTTCCACGACCTGGGCCAGGACCGGTTGCACCGGCAGACCACCCATCTGCTGGCTGGCCTGCCCGGATTGGGGCGGCACCTGCTGTTGGTCGGGAACGTCTGCCTGGGCAGGACCTTGAACCTGAGACTGCTGTTGAGGCTGGGATTGAGCCTGATCCCGATTCTGAGACTGCTGTCGGGACTGAGCCGGAGCCTGGGCCTGAAGCAGCTGCCGAGACTGGGACTGAGGTTGGGATTGAGGCTGGACACGAGGCTGAGGTTGTGCTTCTGCAGGCCGAACTTCTTGTACCGGTGTCTGCGCTTCCTGCACCGGCACCTGCGGGGTCCCGGCTTCGGCCTGCCCCTCCCCCAGGGCCATGTCATGGAGGGCACTGACCCGGTTCCGGACACCATCGGCCCGGAATATGCCGGTAGGCTCACCTGCCCTCATGTCCAGGATGTCATCCACCGACATGCCGGCGGCATCAGGTTCCACCGGCTCCTTACGGTCACGGGCGTAGGAGAAGAGGTCGGGAACCTGCTGACCCGGCTTGGCCTCCTTCTGGGTCGGTGCTTCGACCTGGATGAAGTCCACCGGCACATCGCCGAACTGAAAACGTACCGAAGATCCCGGCAGGAGGAAGGCCGATTGGGAGGGCAGCCGGACCAGGGACCCATCGGCCTGGACCATGTAGGACCCGTTGGTGGAACCCATGTCACGCAGGGTGGCGGACCCCTCCTTGTCGAAGGTGAAGAGGGCATGGCGCTTGGACATGGACTTGGTGTCATCAGGGACATCCAGACGGCGCCTGCCGTCATCACTGAGTGGCCTCAGGGGTTTGCGACCGATTTCAATGGTCTGGCCGGGCTCCAACCTGGTTTTCTCCACCCCATTGACCTTGATTATCCACTCCAGCTTTGGTCTTTGACCGTCACTCACGCTATGGACCTCCAAATCTGCAGTCGCAATCACACAGTACTATCGCTATTGTGTCATGAAACCCTGAAATCGGTATGATTGCCCCCTGAATCGACTGATAACCGGCACATCACCGCATGGTCTGGTACTTCCATAAACAGCAGCGGCATTGTTCCTGAATCTGATTCGCCCCCAGCCAGGTTACCTGAAGAGATGCACAGCCATGACCAGCCCCGGAAACAATGGGTTCCGCCCGGGACCCCGAAGGGTACCGGGCGGAACCGATGCGGCCGTACGGCCAACCGACTCTAATTAAAGAAACCCGATCAGAGATCAGCTTCATCCTTGTCATCGGCCGGATGGGGGGTCATGTAGATTCTGAAGTCCTCATCCTCAGGAACCGTGGAGGTGTTGATCCGATCGTCGGGAACCCGGTGGTAGGAAACCGTACCGTAGGCGGGCACCTCAACCAGCCTCCACTTGGCCCCTTCGCCATTGATGCCCAACGCCGCCTGTATGGGGGCACCGGTCGGATTGTAGAGGATGACACTGATTTCATCACTCCCACGGACGAAGGCCACCGAGCCAAGTCCACCCCTGCGCCCATCGACCGTGTACGATGTGGAGGCAGCCCTGCGGGCGCCCACCGGCACATCCTGGCCGTAGTTGCGCAGCATGTAGTACTCCAGGTTCCTCTTGACCTTGCCGGTCCCCGAATCAATCGTGATGACACCGCGACGCCCCAGAGTCTTGGCCCAGCTGGGCAGGCCACGCTCGTCCAGGGCCAGGTTCCACAGATCGATCATGCCTACACCTTGACGGACCAGTCCTGTACCGATCTCACCGAACATGACATGGCTGGCCTCTTCAACGGTTTCGTCCAGCATGCAGCGGCGTTCACTCATGACGCCCCTCCACTGGGGGAACTGGCGGGTCCCGTTGAAGACCCACTGGGGCAACCCGGAATAGGTATGGAAGGCAACACCGGCGAAGCTGAGCGACTCGGTTGGGGTCATGTATTCGCTGACGGCTCGTGAAAAGAACCTCAGCCCGTCATCACCGAAGAAAATCTCCACATCAGGGAAGCTGCGGTCCAGGGCCGGACGCAGATAGTCGACCCCCCAGCGTGTGAGCTCCTCCGGAGTCCAGGTGGTCATGGGCCAGCCTGGGTTGTTGGAGGGCTCGTTTTGTATGGTCACGGCTGCAATCGGAATACCCAGATCACGGTACGCCTCGATGAACCTGACGAAGTACTGGGCGTAGACGAAATCAACCTTGTCTCTGTTCCGGTAGCCGTTGCCACAGTATTCACCCAGACGCAGCCGCCCTGCCCCCTCGAGCCGGTTACTGCTCTTCATCCATGCCGGTGCGGTCCAGGGCGAGGCCAGGATGCGGATACCCGGATTGATGGCCATGATCTCCTGAAGGACCGGCACCACGTACTTCATATCCTTGGTGGCATCGGGAGCACCGGGCTCCCCCTCACCGATGGAGAAGTGGTTCAAAGCGGCATCGGTCGCCACACCCTCAGGCAGGTCATCATAGGAGTAGTAGCGCTGGCTGGAGAAGTCGCAGGAACCAATGCAGATACGCAGGGTGGAAAATCCCCCCTGAGCCGGGTCGAACATCTCGGTCAGGATTTTGCTGCGCTGCTCGGCATTCATGCTGGTCATGAACAGGTAAGCGCTGGAGTCGGTCAGGGCCGCCCCCGCGCCTTCCCAGAGCTGGTACTGCCGGGTCGGATCCACCTGCACCGGTACGGCCTCACCAGGGGTGCCGACCGTACCCGGGGCCTCCATGGGTTGCCGCCGTTGGGACAGGTCGCCTGAAGTGATCGTCCATAATTCCTTCATCTATACCTCGTTTCGCGCATATCCAAGACTGCCGCCGATGGGTTTCCAGGGCTGCCGTACCGCCCGATCCCTGTCAGGACTTGCCCGGAGCCTTGTCCTCCATGAGGTCGGAAGCACGGATATCCAAATCGAACTCTTCGTCTTCCGGAACGGATGACCTGTTGATCCGCGGATTATCCGACTGATGCATCGTGACCGTCCCCCAGGCGGGGACCGAGACAACCTGCCAGCGATTGCCCCACCCATTGACGGTGACGGCCGCCTGAATCGGAGTACCGGTCGGATTGTAAATGTGCGCACTGATGGACCCATCGGGGGCCATGAAAGCCACCGAACCCAATCCTCCACTCCACCCGTCGGGAGTGTAATTACTGGACTCGATGACTGTGGAACCCGGTTCCACATCCTGGCCGAAGGCCCTGAGCATGAAGTACTCGAGGTTACGGCGGACCTTGCCCGTAGTGTGGTCAATGGTGACGACACCTCGACGACCGTCCGCACCGATCTGGTTGGGCAGGCCACGCTCATCCAGGGCCATGTTCCAGAGGGTGATGAAGGATTCACCGTTTCGGACCAGCCAGTTGCCGATCACTCCAGACATGATGTGTGCCGCGTCTTCGGGCGTCTCTTCGAGCATGCACCGACGCTCGGTCATCCCGTAGATCCATTGGGGATAGACCCTGGTGGCCCTGGGAAGACTGGTGTAATCATCGTCATATACATGAAGGGTGAGGCCGTCGATGGAACCTGCCTGGGCTGGGCTGACATCCTGGTCGACCGGGCCGGTAAGGCAGTGGCCGGAATCGTCGTTGATGAATATCTTTAGCTGCGGGTGGTTCCGATCCAAGGCCGGACGCAGGAACCTGTGGGCGAAGTCCGCCTGTTGGGCAAGTGTCCAGGTCATGGCTGGCCAGGGAGCCGCATTGGATGGTTCGTTCTGTACAGTGACCGCCCAGATGGGAATCCCCAAAGCCTCCATCTCATCCACATACCTGGCGAAATACCGGGCATAGACACCTTCGATGGAGTCCTCCAGGGGATCGTATCCGTTGCCTGTCCACTCATTGAATCGAAGATGACCGCCCTGGCAGAGATGTCCAGTGTTCTTCATCCATGCTGGAGCGCTCCAGGGGGAGGCGATGATCCTCACGGCCGGATTGATGGAGAGAATCTCCTTGACCACCGGAATGATGTACTTGAAATCCTTGGTGGCTTCTGGCGTTCCAGGCTCACCCTCACCCAAGGAGAAATGCTTCAGGTCCCTGTCATGGTCCCCATAGGGGATGTCGTCATACGTATAGTAGGGCTGAGAAGAGGGTTCACAGGAACCCAGAGGGATGCGGATGCACGAGAAACCGGCCCGCTCAGGATTGAACATGTCGTCCAACATGGCGTGGCGTTGTTCCTCGGACTGGCTCCCCCAAATCAACGAGGCTGCCGCATCGGTGATGGCGGCCCCGGCACCCAGCCAGGGCTGGTGCGGCTGACTCGGGTCAATGATGATCGGAGTCGCTTCACCTGGGGTATCCGAAATTTCGGGTGAATCAAGGGGACGCCGCCGATCCGACAGGTCTCCTGGCGTTACCGTCCAATACTGATTGGCGAACATGCGCGTCATTGCACTCCTCATTTATCATCTGCCTGAACAGCGAAATCAGGACAGAAATCGAACACACAGCGGTATAGTAACATATTCAATCATTAACATTCAATTTGAATCAGAAACAATCACTACTATTCCTGGTTACCGTCCACGTGGAGTTCAGGGAGCCGCTCATGTCCGGCACTACTTGGATCGCCTGCGGAAGATGGCAACAAGACGAAAGCAGACAGGATGGAGTTTGCAAGACCCACAATCAAAGTGTGCGGCAAGACCGGCGGATCATCGAAGGCATCCAGCCCGTCCGATACGTCTCCAAAGGAGCTTGGACGAATCCGCACAGTACTCTCTTGGGCAGATTCTCAGAGGCAGCACATGGTAAGTAAAAACCCCAAGCCATGAGCATGCCATGACAAGGGGTTAAGCAGTTCAGACGGCTCCCGGAGGAGCCGGCAATCACTTGAGCTCGACGGTGGCGCCGGCCTCTTCCAGCTGGGACTTCGCCTTGTCGGCGTCCTCCTTCTTGGCACCTTCCAGGACGGGCTTGGGGGCACCGTCGACCAGGGCCTTGGCCTCGGCCAGACCCAGGTTGGTGATGGCACGGACGGCCTTGATGACCTGGATCTTCTTGTCGCCAACGGCAGAGAGGACGACATCGAACTCGGTCTTCTCCTCAGCGGCCGGAGCGGCGGCACCTGGGGCGGCGGCGACGGCTGCCACGGGGGCGGCGGCCTCAACGTCGAACTCGTCCTCGAACTTCTTGACGAAGTCGGACAGCTCGACCAGGGTCATTTCCTTGAACGCGTCAATGAGCTCATCAGCAGAGAGCTTAGCCATGATGGCTTCCTTTCATTTGTGGCAACCGGTTTGTCTGGTCGACCGGTCACCGAACATCCTTATATTCTTCATGCTGCATGGGTCAGGGCCGAGGCCCTTGGCCTCACGCCGCCTTTTCCTGCTTCTCGCGCAGTGCGTCGAACGTACGCACAGCCTTGGTGGGCATGGCGACGAAGAGGTTGGCGGCCTTGGACATGGTGCCCTTGAGCGCGCCCGCCATCTTGGAAAGCAGGACCTCGCGAGATTCCAGATCCGCAATCTTCTTCATGGCATCGGCATCGACAACGGCTCCGTCAATGAAGCCACCCTTGATGACCAGTGCCTTGTTCTCCTTGGCGAAATCACGCAGCGTCTTGGCAGCTTCGACGTAATCACCCTTGACGAAGGTGATGGCGCAGGGACCGGCGAGCATCTCATTGAGACCCTCGATGCCGGCCTCTCCGGCTGCAATACGGGCGAGCGTGTTCTTCGCCACGGCGTAGGAAGTATCGCGGCCTAGTCTGTTCCGCAGGTCGCCGACCTGCGGAACACTGAGCCCGCGGTACTCGGTGAGGATGATCGCGTCGGCTTCACGGAACTTGTCCGTCAGCCTGGCGACAACCTCTTCCTTTTCGGGCCTTTTCATGGCGTTCCTTCCTGAGTAGACCATGGCAAGGTCGGCTTCGCGGGTCAGGGCAAGAAAAAAGCCCTGCACACAGGCAGAGCGGGTACGGAACATCAAAAAGGACTGTTCGAAAACTCAACCTGTGCTGGCTCGGTCAACCGGACTTAGGGAATCTGACGATTCCGACCAACGGTCTTTGGTGTACGTCGGCAACTATAGCGGATATCGCGGACTATGACAAATCGACCCTGTCTGTGATACTGCTCATACCAAGCCGGCTGTGATGACATGATTGCCTGGCAACAAGCCCTCAAAGATAATACAGCCCACTGGGCAGTGCACCCCGGCAACAACCTCATTTTCCCCAAGCAGACGGGCACCCCGGCGGGAACCGTCCAGTTCAACATCCACGCTTCGGCCCTGGGGCTGACCAATCAATCGCGGCAGGACCACTGTAGCCCCGCTCCCGGCAGGAACGGTCAAACTCAGTCGTATGCCTTCTGTCTGCGTACTGCCCTGGTCCGAATGAACGGCCCCATGCAGACTGTACGTCGCATGGATATCCCCCCTGCAAGTCGGCATTACGATAGCAGCATCGCGTATCATACCTGGTTGGGGAATACAGGCGAAATTACGGAAACCCGGCTCTATGGGCTTAATTCCGATGAGCCCCTCCGCCAGAAGATGAAGCGGGGATGCCGCCCAGGGGTGGGAATAAGTCGTATTCGGTTTGATTGCAGGATCCCAAGCCTCCATGGTGCCACCGGCCCCCTGGTCAATCATGTGCTTCCAGGTATGCGTCCCCGTCTCTGCTCCGAGCAGCGAATCGGCATCGGCACCCATCCCCTGTTTGTATAGACCCTGCAGATAGACCACAGCCGTATAGACACTGCACCTCATGCCACGCCGACGAAGATACTTTCCAGATGATATTGCGTGCTCACGGGAAGGGTCTGCAAAGGCCAAGGAGAAAGCTGAGGCATGCAGGCTGTGGTGACCTATCTGCTTGCCATGGGGCCCTGAATCAAGCCCATCCACGTATGCTCCCAGCTCAGGATCATACAGATACCGATCTATGGCAACCCGCATGGCGGCAGATATATCCGCCATCGCCTTGGCATCACCGTTGTGCCCGAGTGCCCGGGCCAGTTCGGACATATCACGGTACGCCTGGGAAGACAAGGCATTGACAATGGTATTGACATGTCCGAAGACAAAGCCATCGCGCTCCGTCGGCGGCCAGTCCACCAAATCACCATCCAGCCGACTGGACTCACCGGGGTCCTTGACAACCAAGCAACTCTGCCGATCCAGATACTGATTCGGCAACAAGGAGCACAATTCGCCATATAGTCTGCAGGCCTGGTCAAGGTCTCCCGTCTGCATCCACGAGTCATGAACGGCCAGGATCGAATACAGAGGCCACTCGGTGGGCCAGGTCCTGTTCCTGATCAGATACTCCAAGGAGTACCGCCCCAAAGCGGGGGCATCATCCAATGCCAGATGGGCCGACTGCTGAATCCAGGCATCGGCTTCGTAAGGTGCACGCTCTCTGGTCCAGGAATCGACATACATGTTCCCGTTAAGACCCAGAATCGTATCACGACTCAGATTCCAGACGGCATTGAGAACAGGATCGGAAGAGTCAAACGAGGCATGCGGGTCGTTGACCGGCGTGCTCAGACCAGCAGCCCTTATCGCTCCAACCACAGCATCCAGACTGGAAAGGTCACCAATCAGCTCAACATATCTGAAAACCCTGATACCCCAGGTTTCGATACGATTATGCCCCGCCTTCAAGTGCCAATCATCGGCATACGTATTCGAAGTATTCAAATGGTATTTGACATGGCAGGAATTCTCCTTGACCTCACCATATCTAATCTTCAAAGTGACGGGGCGCACCAGGTCGATATCCAACTGCATCCCGCCCATGAGCACACGGCCGAAATCCAACACGACCGAGTTCCTTCCAACCATCTGCACATCGACCGGATGCACTGGAACCACCCTTGGAGCATCCACCGGCGAAGCCAGATACTCCTGGAACTCAGGCCTTATCTCCGCGCTTGTCCAGGACCCATCGTCAATAGCGGGATCCGAAAGGTCATCCGGGTAGGCCTCAGAACGGATGTTTTCGACCGGAGCCATGTAATACTGTGTTCCTATGGATCCGGATTCCGGGAAAGCACAAGAACCGTCCTTTCCTTTCCAGCTTTGGTCACTGCCGTAATGGCGCAATTCGCCATCGGCAAAGCAGACATCGAGCTGAGCCGCAAAACGGTGATCCTCACGTGTGTAAGCTATGACCCCGATAGCGTTGACCTCGCCAGAGCGAAGCTGACTCGTGACGTCATACCCGTCATAGCGCACCTCGTTCCTGACGGGAAAGACCGGGCCACACCCGAGAAACTCGCTGTTGAGCCATATGCGATAGACAAACTGCCGCGATGGGGCGGTCGATGACGCAGTGACACTGAGCGTAGCCCATCGTATGGGCCTGTCCGGCAGGCGAATGCTGGTGCGAAGAAAGGCCCAATCCGGCGGATTCTCATCCCGGGCAGAGGCGGTGGCCCAGATCGGTTGGGCCGACCATCGAGTTCCCGGCCCTGTACCGAAGGTCATGGGGGCGCTGGTCGCAACGACTTGGAGGCCATCCTCAAGAACGACCACGGCCCAATATCGCCGTGACGGGCCCATGGGAATGTCATGTAAGCGTATTTGCCCCGATCCGCTGAACGGGATGGATTCACTTCTCCAAAGGAGGCCATTATCGGATACATCAAGACTGGCCGAGACGGCCACATGCATTCTCAATGACCCGACACGGAAAGGCAACTCCCCTTCCACCCGCCAGCGAAGAACCGGAATGGAGTACGCCTCCAGATTCACCGGTGCCAAACGGTCATTCAGCAAAACCTTGATGGAGAATTCCGGCAAATGTTCAACTGTTGTATCGGTTGACAGTCGACCAGCTGACATATCTCATCGGCTCCCTATTGTTTGAAATCTGCGAGTGGGGAAGATCCCTGTACATCACCCTGCTCCTGTGGCCTATACAGGGCAATGATGTGTTTATCCCCGCTTTCGCGCGCCATCTGCACCAAAAAAGAATTGGCCTGCCAACGGGCCGAACCCCAGATGATATATCCGATGAGCCCTGTAACCAGAAGAGCCACCAGTATCGGAAAACGAGCAAGCCCCCAAATATAGCCGGCCCCTGCAAGAACACTGATAAGAAGCATGTACCACCGTCGCACGGAAAGAAGCACTGCATTCCGTATCGTCGGCCACAGTTTCGCCTTGGGGTACTCTACCACCAAAACCAAAGCAACGAAACAGGCCTGTATCAACAGGACCACACAGCTGACCATTGGAGGCACTATAAAAATGCTCCATTTGAAAGCCGCCACGATTTGAATATCGTACATCAGACAGAAGCATACAAAGGCCAAGGGGAGAGTCGTTACCCACGAGCGGATGGCAAGATGCATGTAAGCTCGCCAAAACGGGATGAAGATACGGTTACTGCCAAGTTCGATGTACGGCTTCGCAATCCAGTCCGGCAGCGTTTCCCCTTGATTGAATACTGACTCGATCAGGTTTGAGCGGATTTTACCGTTGCGAGATGACAGCGACGGACAATCACGGAAACTTGCGAACATGGCGGCGAATCCTGGGGCGCTCAGGAAGAAAGTCGCCAGGTACAGCGGATAGTAGGTCAGGTCATGAACAAAGATCATGGCCAAAACCAAGGGTGCGGTCCCCGTCAGGGCGCACAGACCTATCTGCAATAATGCATAAACCGAGTTCACCGAATCGATGAGAGCATGCATGGCATGCCTTCCACCCGATTGTCCCGCTCGCGATGATTGCATAATCACCCGCTTCTCCTGGCGAGGACACCTGCCAAATACATCATCCCTTCATGCCGGACGTAGCAATACCTTCTATGAACTGATTCTGTCCAATCAGGAAGACCACCAGTATCGGCAGCACTGAAAGCACGGATCCCGTCATGATCATGGCAAAATCGGCACTGTACTGGGATATGAAGAGCTTCAACCCCAACTGTATTGTATACAGGTTCTGGGAACGGAGATAAATCAACGGACCCATGTAATCATTCCAGGTGTTGGTAAAGGTGATGATCGCCAGGGCCGCTATGGAAGAGCCCGACAGGGGCAGGATGATACGCCGGTAGATACCGAATTCGGAAAGACCATCCAGTCGAGCAGCTTCCGACAACTCTTCGGGGATGCTGTCATAGAACTGCTTCATCATGAAGACTCCGAAGGCGCCAAAGGCCTGAAGCAGGACGATGGACCAACGAGTATCAGAAAGACCGAGTGAAGAGAGCATCTTGAACTGCGGAATCATATAGGCCTGCCACGGTACGGCCATGGTGGCGATATAAATCAGGAAGAGTGCGTTTCTGCCGCGGAATCGAATCTTGGAGAAGCCGTAAGCCGCGAAGGAACCCGTGAACACCTGAAGGAGCGTTACAACCACCGAGAAGAAGATGGTATTGAGCAACCATGTGCTCATATCCGCCTGGGTCCAGATATGGATGTAATTCTCCCAGTGCCAGGTGCTCGGGAACCACTTGATCGGAATCGAGTATATTTCGTTGTTGGACTTCAGAGAAGAAGTAATCATCCAGAAGAAGGGCAGCAAGGTGAAAACTGACACGACCAGCATACCCGAATAGCCGATGACCGTCCCAACTATCTTAGCCGGTGACCGCTTGGGCTTGTTCCAGGCAATCTGTTCAGGAATCTTGGATTCACTAGTGACCTGTGACATCGACATGTCAGTCAGCCTTCCTGTTGTTGTACCAGAACTGAATCAGCGTGACGACCATGCAGACCGCAAACAGAACAAGGGAGACAGTCGACGCATAGCCAAAATCACTACGATCGAATGCGACCCTGTATACGTACTGGGCAAGCACCAAGGTGCTGGTGCCAGGGCCACCGTCGGTCATTACCAGGGTGAGATCCAATATCTTGAACGACCCGATGGTAAGAGTAACAATGACGAAGAAAAGCGTAGGACGCATCGAGGGCACGGTTACATGCCAGAAACGCTGCCATCCATTGGCTCCATCAAGTTGCGCCGCTTCATACAGCTCGCCTGGAATGGTCTGGAGGCCCGCAAGCAGCAGAATCATGTAATAACCGACTTCGCGCCAGGTTGCCACGATGATGACGGCAGGCATGGCCCAAGCCGTCGAACCCAGCCAATTCGGCGGGTTGCTGATGAACAACCTCAGAAACATATTGATGGGGCCACTCTTGGGATCAAAGAGCATGCTCCACACCTGAGCCGCTGCAACTATTGAAGTGATGTAGGGGAAGAATGCCACAGTCCTGAAGAAGGTGCGCCCCTTCAGCTTCGAGTTCAGCAGAACCGCAAGAGCAAAGGCAATGATGAGCGTCAGGGGGATGTGAACGACTGAATAGTAGAAGGTGTTCCAGAAAGACGCCCAGAAAATCTTATCGTGAGCCAGCCGAACCCAATTATGCGTACCTGTGAATTTTGGATCCCCGAAAGCGGACCACCGGGTGAATGCGATGTAGAACAGCGCAATCACAGGTCCAAGTATCAGGAACATGAATCCCAGGAAGTTAGGGGCAATGAACAGCAGACCGTTGCGAAGATTCCGCCTTGAGATGGCCTTCGCCTCGACTACCGCACCGTCCCCGCTCTTCCTGTGTGAATTACCGTTACGGGCATTACTACTCGTCTTCGGCTCTGCAACCTCACCCATAAGCCTCTGACCTCCTTGATCCACTGCCGCACAGAGGTGTGCACTCGATGGAGACGAATACCACTCTGATTATCATGTCTGGCATCAGTGTCGAAGCTGAACCTGCCGGCATGAAACGGCCAACAGGTTCAGCAAGTCCACCGTCATTCGTCCAACACCCCCTGATCCTTGATGTTGCTTGCGGCCTCATCCAGAGCAGGACCAACCTTCTTGGTCTCGGTCATGATTGAGGAATGTGTGTCCTTGAGCACGTTCTGGATGGTGTCGGTAGCAGCTCCTACAGGATTCTCGGGACGGGTGTCATGAACACGCCACGTCTTTTCGGACAGCTGATCCTTGGCCATACCGTCCACCTTGAAGAAGACATCGGTAACGGACTTGGAGAAGTAGGCAGGCGTCGTGGAGATATTCGCAAGTGCCTTGGACCCTCCCTCACCGGCGCACCACTTGACGAACTCCTTAGCGGCCTTGAGCTGGTCGCCCTTGGTCTTTGAGGAGATGGCAAGACCCGTGGGATCACCAAAGGTGATGGGCTTGCTTGACTTGTTCCTTACTTCAGGATTCTGCGGAACAGGTGCAAGACCCCATTCGAACTTGTTGGCCTGTCCATTCTTTTGCTGCTCGACGAGCACAGCGGCGTACCAGGTCCCCATGGGCATCATGGCGGCCTTCTCCGTACCAAACTGCGGCTGATACTGAACCTTGTTGGTTGAAGCCGTATTCCAATCGATGGTCAGCTTTTCATCCTGCCACTTCAAGGCCCTCTTGTAATAAGACTTCAAGTAGCTGTAGTCTCCCTTGAAGAAGTTGTCCTTCGGCTCCTTGCCGGACTGAGCCTGGGCAAAGGCCTGGACCACCGACTGCCAGGTGTGCTGATAGATGGGATAGACGCTGTTTGCATCATACCCGGCCTCCGGCAGCTTCTGCTTGAGCTGTTCAGCTGCCTTGGTATAGTCATCCCAGGTCCAAGTACCGTCAGGTTCCGAAACCCCGGCCTTCTTGAACATGTCCTTGTTGTAGAAAAGGACCCAGGCATCAGCCCTGTACGGCAGGGCATAGTACTTTCCGTCGTCCATCTTGTACTGAGAGACGTCTATGTTCTTGTCGCCCTCATATCCCTTGGCTATATCCGACAGATCGGCCATACCCTTGGACTGAGAATACACATAATATTTCTGAAGGGACTTGATGGGGAACACGTCAGGCTGGCTTCCTGAAGAAATGTCCGCCGTCAACTGCTTGTCATAATCATCAGCGCTGTATTGCTTGATGTTGATCTTGATATTGGGATGTTCCTTTTCGAAGCCATCGACCAGTGTCTTGAACTCCGGGGTCATATCAAGGGACCATCCGGCCATCGATATGCTTGCCTTGACGTTCTTGTCCAGGGTTTCATTCGAAGAACTCTGGGATCCCCCGGAACCGCTTCCCCCACCGCATCCCGATAGGAGAACAGCCAGAACAGCTGCCGTAGCCAGGGGTTTATAGGCTTGATGCAACTTCATCGTCTTTCCTTTCCTTTGGCGACAATGCCTTCATGGCCCAGGAAGATAATTCCACTGCCATTACTGCCATGTAAAGCCACCGATCAGCTACCTACGGCAAAACGATAGAAAGCAATATCGATCGCTACATGTTTTTCATAATATGGGTCTACTTCTGTTTTTTAATCTCGGTTGCCATTTGTTTCAGTACGGTACATGCTCTCTAGATTAGATGCATTACGATGGGTGTCATTCAAGGAATGCGAAGTCGGGTACAAAAACGACTGGAACTGCAAGCGGAGATCGGACAATGACCAAAGACGAAGAGACCGACGAAGACTATCATCCGGGGGAAAACAACGAGGCCGAATCCGTTCCGGCAGGTGACCTTCTGCCTGCCCAGCGACGCGATCTCATCCTGGGTCTGCTGCTAAGAGACGATGTGGTTCGCGTCAAGAAACTTGCGGCCATGACACACACCACTGAAATTACCATCCGGCGTGATCTCAGCATCCTCGATCATTCAGGTCTGCTCAAGCGCGTCCGCGGGGGAGCGATTTCGCTCAATCTTGCCGGCAAGCAAGCCGAACAGAACAGGGATCGCATCGGTAAGAACATCCGGCAGATCCCCGAACCCGATGACTTCAACCCGACGTCTTCTATTACCATGGGGCAACCGGCAATCGGCGACGAAAAATCTCAAGGCACCGTGGCCGTGGTTCTTCCGGAGCCCAGTCTCTTCTGGCCGGGCGTCACCGAGTACATACGGAGGATCGCCCAGGATGAGTACCAGCTTTCAGTCATTTCTCGGGAGACTTCATACGAGGACTATCCGGAGACGGGCATACTCGACAGCCTTATGGAAGTATCCGATTTGCAGGGTTTCATCATCGCTCCAGGTGTTGAACCAACCGTCGCGCATGAAACCTGGACCTGGCTCAAGCAAAGCCCCTTGCCGTCTGTCATCATTGAACGCGATCCCCCACTCATGGAGGATTTCTTCATGAACTCCGTGCAGACCAACCATCGCAATGGCGTTCGCAAGGCGATCCTGCATTTCATGCACCACGGTCATCGCAGAATCGGTGCCGCCCTGAGCTTCTCACCCACCTCAAAGCAAATCGAAGATGGCTGGCACCGCATGATGTCAGCCAGCGATCAGATTGAGGAGATGTTCACCTTTACCAATGTCCAGGCATATGACACGAATCAGATCAACAACATAGTGGACAGGATCATAAGTACCCGGACAACTGCAGTACTGGTCCACACTGATTACCTGTCCGTCGCACTGGCACAGGTGCTCGAGCGACGCGGAAAAACCATACCTGCTGATGTCTCGCTCATATCCATTGACGGATTCACCACACCAAGCACCCGGCCATTAACCGTTCTGCGATCATCCGAGTCCACGCTCGGCGGTTCTGCCATACACCTGTTGATGAATCTGATTGCCGACCCTGACCGACCAACGGAACATATCCTTGTCGATCCAACCTTGATAGACAGGGGAAGCGTCGCTGACCTGGGTACCGGAAATCAGCCATGAGGCTGAAGAACCGTTAACTGCGGCACCACACAGATCAGAGTCCCCGGGCGATGTTCAGAA
This sequence comes from uncultured Bifidobacterium sp., assembly GCF_945269915.1. Classification (GTDB taxonomy): domain Bacteria; phylum Actinomycetota; class Actinomycetes; order Actinomycetales; family Bifidobacteriaceae; genus Bombiscardovia; species Bombiscardovia indica. Next base: position 39,144 of record NZ_CALYOY010000014.1, read on the forward strand.
CCAGCCTGGCGGCGGTGTCGGCATACTCGGTGATGTCGAACTCCCTGAAGACCTCATAGTCGGTGTCGGCATTGTCGCTCAGGGCGCGGATGACCAGGGCCGGCACATGGTTGCGGGCGGCCACATGGCAGACGGCGGCACCCTCCATCTCCACAGCATCGGCCCCGGTCTCCGCCTTGACCTGGGCGGTCTTTTCGGGCGAATCGACGAAGTAGTTACCGGTGGCGATGGTGCCGACCAGGTGCTTGATCCCCATCCGGTCCAGGGCCTGCTGGGCCAGATCCAGAAGATGGGGGTCGGAGTGGAACTCCTCGGTTCCGGGAGCGAACTGCGCCACCATGCGCATGTCGGTATCCAGGTAGCGCAGGGTCCCTCCCAGGACCACATCATTGATATGAAGGTCCTTGTTGAGGTTTCCGGCGATTCCGGAGAAAATGACGGCATCCGGGCGGTAGGTGTCGATCAGGTACTGGGCGGTGGCAGCAATGTTGACCGTACCCATGCCACCGACTGTGGCCACGACCTGGATGGGACCCGAGGCACCCTGCAGACTTCCCCGCACCACATCCAAGGAAGCCCGGGCCGACTGCCCGTCGTGAGCGGAACCTCCCAGCCCCTTGGCAATCAGCGCCACTTCCTCGTCCATGGCCCCGATGATCGCTACCATCTGGTTGCGGTCCTGCTCCCGGTTTCCTTCGCTCATCCTGGTCCTCCTACTGGTGCCGACTGTCCTTGTCCGTCCAGCCTACCGCAAGGTGACCCGCCAGGGGCAGCATCAACAGGGACCCTGCCCACTGCCCTGCAACCGCAAACTTCTCATCTGCCGCTCCAGAAGTTGGACCCTGCCGGAAAGAACGACCACTCCGATGGCTGTTGATGGAGGCCGGTGGGCAAAATCCATCCTTATCGGCAAAAAGACCAAGGCCGCCGGATACGGGCGCCCCGCGATGAATCCAGATCTTCAGACCTGATTACGGCGCCGTTCATCCACCGCGTCAGCCAGGTGCCCGAGCAGGGTCCGGGTGTCTGGCCAGGAGATGCAGCGGTCGGTGACGGACTGGCCGTATACCAACTGATCCAGGGGGGCAGGGGCCTGATTGCCGCCCTCGATGAAGCTCTCGGCCATCAGGCCCGTGATGCCCTCCTCACCGGAGGCAATGCGGTCGGCCAGTTCCTCGACCACACCGATCTGCCGGTGCTCATCCTTACCGGAGTTGCCGTGTGAAGCGTCGATGATCAGGCCATGGGTGGCGGCACTGCCCGCGGGCATTGTCTGCCGGATCGTCTCCAAGGCGTGGCGCACCGACTCCCTGTCGTAGTTGGGCCCGTGCTTGGACCCGCGCAGGACCAGGTGACAGTCGGGGTTGCCCAGCGTCTCCACGGCCGCGGCCTGCCCCTCATGGTCGATACCGAAGAAGGTGTGCCGATGGCCTGCCGCATAGCATGAATCGACGGCCACATCCACACTGCCGTCGGTGGCATTCTTGAAGCCGATGGGCATGGACATCCCCGAGGCCAGCTGGCGGTGGACCTGGCTCTCGGTGTTCCTGGCGCCGATGGCCCCCCAGCTGACCGCATCCGAGATGTACTGGGGCGAGGTGGGCTCCAGGAACTCCGTGGCTGCCGGCAGACCCGCCCCCAGTATGCCCAGGAGAACCTTCCTGGCCAGGAGCAGACCCTTCTGGATCCGATGGGTCCCATCCAGGTCCGGATCGTTGATCAATCCCTTCCAGCCGATGGTCGTCCTCGGTTTTTCGAAGTAGACCCTCATGACGATCAGGAGGCGGTCGGAAAGCTCCTTGTTCATGGCCGCCAGGCGCCGGGCATAGTCCAGGGCGGCCTTGGGATCGTGGATGGAGCAGGGGCCGACGATGACCAGGAGACGGTCGTCCTCACCCTGAAGGCAGGCCTTGATCTCCTGTCTGGACCTGATGACCAGATTCCGGGCCTCATGGTCCAGGGGGAACTTGGTCAGGACCTCGGCCGGTGAGGGCAGCCTGTCAAGTTCGAAGACTCGACGGTTGACGATCCGCCCGACCCCAACCTCATCCTCCCAGCGGGGCACGGCCCCGGACTTGAGGGGGTCGACCCCCTCGGCGATGGCCTTGTGGAGAAGTTCCACCTCATAGGCCTTGCGTGGTGTACGCAGGGGCTGATCCGTGAAGGACCCGGCCACCGACCCGGCTGATTCCTGATCCTTACCTGTCATGGTGCATACTGCCTTCCAGAGACGACCGACGACGATCAACGGCACCGGCCAGGGTGTGCAGGAGATCTTTGGTCCTGTCCCAGGCAATGCAGGCATCGGTCACGGACTTCCCGAAGACCAGCTGGTCCAGGGGAGCCGGATCCTGGTGCCCTCCTTCGAGGAAGCTCTCCATCATGATGCCCAGGATACCCTCCTCCCCCCCGCCGATGCGGTCGGCCAATTCCTCGACCACCCCGGCCTCGCGGTCCGGATCCTTTCCGCAATTGCCATGGGCCGCGTCGACCATGAGGCCAGCGCAAGCATCGGGGCCCGCCTTGGACTTGGCCAGGTCATCCAGGGCCTGGCGGATCGAGGCCGGATCGTAGTTGGGCCCCCGGGAGGATCCCCGCATGATCAGGTGGCAGTCCGGGTTTCCCCTGGTCTCGGCCGAAATGACGTGTCCATCCAGGTTGACGGAGAGGAAGTGGTGGTCGAAGGCCGCGGCATAGCAGGAGTCTGCGGCCACATCCACATTCCCGTCGGTGGAGTTCTTGAAGCCGATGGGCATGGACATGCCCGAGGCCAGCTCGCGGTGGACCTGGCTCTCGGTGTTCCTGGCGCCGATGGCCCCCCAGCTGACCGCATCGCAGAGATACTGAGGGGTGATGGGATCCAGCCACTCGGTGGCGGCCGGAATTCCGGCGGACAGGACGTCGGTCAGCACTTTCCGAGCCAGCCAGAGTCCCTTGCGGATATCGAAGGAACCATCCAGATCGGGGTCGTTGATCAGGCCCTTCCAGCCCACAGTGGTCCTCGGCTTCTCGAAGTAGACGCGCATGACGATGACCAGACGGTCTTTGAGCTCCCGATTCACCCCGGCAAGACGTTGGGCGTATTCCTGGGCCGCCCTGGGATCATGGATGGAACAGGGACCTACAACGACCAGAAGCCGGTCATCCCTGCCATGAAGGACATCCTTGATGGCTTGGCGTGACTCCAGGACCAGCCTGGCCTGTGCGGCGTTCAATGGCATGGCTTTGATAAAGTGCCGAGGTGCCGGGATGGGGTCAAGCTGGCTGATGTTGACGTCGACGGTCTCAGGAAAGACGGCCTTCTCCCCCAGCCTCTGCCGTTCCTTGTCCAGACCGCTCCCGGGCCCCTTGATCACTGCCATTGCGCTCTCCCTCCCCGAACCTCGGTTCTCAGGCTTCCCTCTGCTGGTCACACTGTACCCCGCACGGAAACCGATTCGCCGCCCCCATGTCCCTATATGGGCACGGAGGCGGCGGATACCGTCCGATATTGATCAGGCCAGAGCGCCCATCGGATCCCAGGCCGGCAGCATGATGGCCGGCTGGTCGAAGGCCCGGCGATACTCCTCGGGCAGCATGGATTTGGGCACGGCCACTTCGTAAACGTACTCGGTGAACCAGTCATCGCTCATGGTGAAGTAGCCCTGGTTCGCGATGTCGCCACCCCAGGAGTTCTCGACCCGCCAACGGTTGGTGGTGGTCCCGTCATCGGCCACGTCGACACCCACGAAGGCCATGGCATGGTTCTGGGCGGAGTCACCGAAGCGCACACGCTCCTCCTTGTCCATGTCGAAGTCCACGTCGTAAACCCTGCCGTACTCGAAGAGGTCGGTGGCCCACTGGCCCATCTTCCGGTCCATCATCGGGTGGCAGTCGGCGCCGAACCAGACGGGGAGGCCCTGATCGGCCATCAACCTGCGAGCGCAATCCTTCATGAAGTCCACAGGCACGTTCAGGTACTCGGTAGGATCGCCACCGGCCACGTTGCCCAGATGCTCGATACCGATCTTGATTCCCTTGGGGTGCTCGCGGCGGGGGTCGTCGACCAGGCAGACGTAGTCCTCCAGGCCGGCATCCACATACTTCTTCCAGAACTCCTGGGGGGTGATCCTGCCGTCGCGGTGGAAGACGCCGTCCTTGTCGGTCCACTCCCAGTCGAAGCTGGTGGGCGGGGTGCCCAGGTGGATGGTCAGGATTCGGTGCCCGGCCCGGGTGGTATCGGCGATGATTCGGTCGATCTTTGCGGGTTCGGCCACCATGTGGGCCACGGCCTGGTGGAGAAGGCGACGCAGTTGGTGATCCAGTTCACCCGTATTCCGGGAGGAGGCGGTCTCCGGGTAGTACGGCTTGGGGACCGCACCGTACTTCTTGTAGATGTTCATGGCCATGATCCACTGGCCGCCATCGCCCATGACGTCGCCAAGGAGGAACTGCATGAGCTGGGAGTCGGTCGGTTCGCCCGCACGGACCAGGGCCGCCATGTCCCTGAGGAAGTAGTTGACCCGTTCCAGCTTGTCGTAGTACATCGCATAGTTCTGCGAGAGCTCGAAGTCGCCCATGGGGTTGGCCGGGCTGGAGGCGTCGATGTTCAATGCCCTGCGGGCCGCGAACCGGGCCACGTTCAGGGAGCTGAAGAGCCAGCAACGCCCGGAGTGGGCCTGGGATGTCACCTTGCCGTTGTCGATGCTGACGGAAAAACGGTGCTGGACCAGACGGGACCGATCATAGTTGTGGGCCACCTGGTCGATGCCGGCCTGGGTGACGGCGTTCATGGCGATACGGTTGGTCTCGCGCTGATCGAAGGCTGTGCGGAGGTCATCCAACTGAGACTGGTCGAGGGGGGTCAATGCTGATGTCATACGGGTTATCCCTGTTCCTTTCATCGGTGTGCGGTTCCACCATGATCAAGCATAGTGGAAAGCCGCTATGAGGGAACCGGTCAGCCCAGGCCGAAAACCGGCACGGTACCATGACCAGGCCCGAGCGGATACAAACCGGCCCGGCAGGAGGTTCACCCACCGGGCCGGTCAGGTAATCGTTACCCCTGATTTCTAGCGGTCATCCTCGGAAGCAGCCTTGTCCGACAGGGGCGGGAGCACGGTCGTCTCCTGATTATTCACGGCCTGGGCGGAATCACCGGCGGGCCTGGCATCCGAACGCTCCTCGGCTTCTTCACCCAGACCCTCATCGGCAACGGTGGACCCGGTGGATCGGCCATCGGCAAGAGGCTGTCTTGACGAGTCAACCACCTCTGGGGCTGTCTCAGCCACCCCGGAGAGGGCGGACCCCTCCGCATCGGCTTCTGCGGGCTCCTCCGCAGGCTGGGCAGGGCCCACCACCGGGGGGGTGACCGGTACCGCGTTGACCACGGGCACACTGGGCGCTGGTGCATCGTCCTGGTCCCGGACCGACTGCTCATCATGGAACCCATCGAACTGGCCGAAGGACTTGGAGAAGATGGAACGGAGCTCGTCCACCCGGGCCGTAATGGCGGCCTCGCGGTGCTGAAGCTTGGTGATGTGATCCTCGAGTCCTTCCAGCTCGGTCTGGGCGGCCTTGCGACGCTTTTCGATCTCGGCCTGGGCGCGTTCCTTGCCCTCTTCCAGGATCTGGGCGGCCTTGCGCTCGGACTCCTCACGCTTGAAGGAGGCGAAGGCGTCAGCATCCTTCCGGGTGGCCTTGGCCTGTTCAATCAGCTCCTGGGATTCCTTCTCGGTCGCTTCGCGCCGCTCTTCCAGGCTTTTCAGGAGGGCGCTCACCTTGGCGGTGGCTTCATCCTGCTGGTTGGATATGTCGGAGCGGATCTGCTCGGCCTCGGCGTTGACCTTGGCCATGGTCTGTGCGCTGGTCACCTTGGCCTCGTCAACGATTCGCTGAGCCTGCGACTTGGCCTTGTCGGTGATTTCACCGGCCTGTCGGCGGGCGTCATTCAGGGTCTGGGAGACCTGCTCGCGCACGTCGGCCAGCTTCTTGTTCGCCTCGGCCAGGGCCTGCTGAATCTGGTCGTTGGCCTCGGTCCTGAGCTTGGCGATCTCCTGGTCGGCCTTCTGGCGCTTGTCGGCGATCTCCTTGGTGGCAGCGACCTTCTCGTCAGCCAGCTGACGCTCCTGGGTGGCCTTCTCGGTGGCCAGACGCTTCTCGTGTTCCTCGCGGGAGTTCTGCAACTCCAGGTCCAGGGCCTGCCGACGCTCGGCGATGACCTTGGCGGCCGAGGACTTGTCCTGCTCGGTCTGCTGTTTGGCCGTGGTGGTCACGGTCCGCGCCTCGTCATTGGCGGCCTCGACGATGGCCTTGGCCTTGGCGTTGGCATCGTCCACAAGGCGCTGGGCATCGATCTTGGCATCGTTGACCAGGGTGGTGGCCTTCTCCTGGGCAGAGGTCCTGGTGGAGGCGGCATCCTGCTTGGCCCGGTTCAGCAACTCGGTGCTGGTCTGCTCGGCGGAGGCCAGGAGCTGCTGGGCATTGGCCCCCAGGGAAGCAAAGGAATCCTTGGAGGGAGCGGCCTTGCTGGCCTTGACCTCCTGGAGCTCGGCCTCAAGTTTGAGGATGCGGTCGTCATCCACCTTGATCTGCTGACGGAGACGGTCCAGGTTCTTGCGGGAGTCCGCCAGGGCCTGCTCGACCCGTTCCTTGTCATACCCGCGCAGAACTACCGGAAACTGATCTTCGGCCATGGATTCACTCCTCTTTGCCACCAAAACATACCTATGCCCCTCCAGGTCGAACACATGGACGGGGTGACTTCGACTCTACTCCGCCATGTCTATTTTCCTGGGAGCGATGGCGCCGCATTCACCAGGAGCCTGCCTTTCCCATGAACATGCTTCGAATCAGTGCTTACCCCCGGGTGGACACCCGTCGCCAGCCCATCAACCGAACGGCCGGGCCTGGTCCATCCTCCCCTGGAATCGAAGCAATCGAAGTCAGCGATCAGGCGATGAGGATGGGACTTGAGGATGGCTGACGGTAGTACCGCACGGTCTCCCTGACCACCTCCTGGATGGCCTGGATCTGCTGCTCAAGGGGAAGACCCAACCCCTGGGGATCGGTCTCGTTGACCATGGGAAGACTGACGAACCCGGCCAATACGTCCGGGTGCTTGGTGGCCCACCCCAGCAGGTTGTAGAAGAGCGCATTGCAGACGTAGGTGCCTGCGTCCGAGCTGAGTGTTGCCGGAATTCCGCAATGCCCGAACTCCTGAAGGATGGCACGGAGGGGAAGCCTGGTCCAGTAGGCGGCCGGCCCATCAGGGTCGATTGGCTCTGTCGGCCCATGCCCGCTTTCATCCTGGCAGGCCAGGTCATGCCCCACCTCCTTGATGTTGACCGCACACCGCTCCATGGATATCCCACGGGCATGGCGCTTCAGTCCTGTGGCGATGACCAGGTCGGGCTCCACCCGCTCGATGGCCTGGTGGAGGATGGGCCACGCCTTGGCGAAACTGACCGGCAGGGTCACGGCCGTGATATCCAGGTCCACCCCCCTGAGGGGATCCTCCAACTGGGTGTCGGTCCGTGTCAGGCCGCCCATGCCCCGGTCGGCCAGGGCCTGGGGAACCTGGTAGGAGGGGTTGACCTCAACCCCCTCATAGTGGTCGTATCCGGTGACGATGACCTTGATCTGCTCCATACCATCCATGGTACACAGGACAGGCGGAGGAGCCGGTGTCCTATTCCCCCAGCAGGGAACGGGCGATCCACTCGGCGATGGGGATGTCCGATGAAAGGGTGACCTTGAGGTTGGTCTCATTGCCGGCCACGATGGCCACCGGCTCGTCCGGCAGGTAGTCCACCACCACCCGGGTGTCATCGGTCGGATGGAACTCCGGATCGGTGGCCGCCCTGGCATAGGCCTGGCGAAGGGTGTCGAAACGGAAGGCCTGGGGGGTCTGGGCACGGAACATGTTGTCCCTGTCCGGCACGTCACGGACCACCTTGCGCTCCCCCAGGTCGCGGGCGAAGAGAATCGTGTCGGTCGAGGGGACGGCAACGGTCACGGCACTGAAACTGTCCAGGGCCTCGATGCACCCGGTGATGGACTCCTGACTGACGAAGGGACGGACGGCATCGTGAATCAGGATCTTGGCATCGGCGGGAATGCCGGACCCGGCCAGGGTCTGCAGGGCGGCCTCGGTGCTGTCGACCCGTTCCTCACCGCCCTGGATGATCATCCTGACCTTGGGATAGCCGTTATCCGCCACTATCTTCTCGACTGCAGGACGCACCCGGTCGTTGACCACGAGCAGGATGTCGGTGACGTCGGGGTTGGCCTCGAAAGCCTCGATGGACCAGGCCACGATGGGCTTGCCCCCCACCCGGAAGAGCTGTTTGGGATTGTCAACGTCGAATCGGACGCCCAGCCCTGCGGCCAGGACCACCGCCACCACCGGTACGGAGCGCCGGGGGACATCCGCCCGCACTTCCGCTTCAGGTTCTCTCATCTCACTCATAGTCACACGCTATCGGCCTTGCCGGGGGGAAACGGTGGAGGGTGGGGCTTTCTGCACTGAACATCTGCACGATTCATACCGGGCACCTCAGCCATCAGTCTTCGCGCATGATCAGCGCCAGCATACGCCCCTCGGTCTCGACTCCGGCCAGTACGGCCCGACGATGGGAGAACCAGAGGGGGTTCTCCACGGTGCACAGCCAGTGCCCGGCCCGGTCCGCACGAATGTCCCTGGCCTGCTCGGCCCCCTTGTCCACCTTGCGGATGGCATCCAACTCCTGGTCATCCTTCAGGTAGTGGGTTGCGGCGGCCACCCTGCGACCGGAATCCACAACCCTGGATATGCCTGACGCCCGCAGGGCCATCCGGGCCGCCGAGGCAATGTCGATGGAGACCCCACCGAATCGGCTGGTTCCTGCCGTTCCGGGGAAGACCTGGTCGAAGGAACGGGCCAGGTCTTCGTCAACCTGATAGCAGTCAGGACAGATGCAGGGACCCAGCGTGGCCACAATCCCGCCCAGGTCGGCACCCTTGGACACCATCATGTCGACCAGGGAGGCGATGACCCCGGCCACCAGCCCCTTACGTCCGCAGTGGGCGGCTCCGATGACGCCCGCCTCCGGATCGGCCAGAAGAACAGGCAGGCAGTCGGCGGCGAAGATACCCAGGGCCTGGTCGGTCCTGGTGGTCACCTGGGCATCGGCAGGAGGGGCATCCATGCCGGCAGGATCGCGCCCATCCGCATCAACGACCCTGGCCGAATGGACCTGGCTGACGAGGCGGAGCGGCTTTCCCAGCTCCCGGCTCAGCGCCTGACGGTTGGCCTCCACCGATCCCGGCTCATCCCCGCCCTTACCGCCAAGGTTGAGCGAAGCGTACCCACCCTGTGAAACCCCTCCCAGGCGGGTGGTGTACACCACCCTGACGCCCGGGGCCAGATCGATGGGAATGGTGACGGGTATGGGAGCACCGCCCGCATCATGGGTGGGAATGGCGGAGCTGTCTACAACCCCGTGTTCATCGGACCACTGATCAGACATACCCGATTCGGGTCCTGCAGCCTGCTTGGCCATGCTGGCATCATTCCTTTCCTTGCCGTCCAAAGCCCTTCCCCGCCATGGTAAGGCCTGGAATCATCACCCAGATTCCTGCCGGTCTCAGCCCAGAAGGGCCCTTTCCTCGGGACTCAGATCAAGTCGGGTCGCCTTCAGGGAATCCAGAATGGTCGATGCACGGTGGGCTCCCGGAATGACGAACACATGCTCGCTCCGGGCCAGTTCCCAGGCGAGGACAACCGACTGATAGGATACGTCCCGTTCCCCGGCGACCTTGCGGAAAGGGTCGTACCTGGTTTCGTCCTTGGCCTTGCGGAAGCCTCCCAGAGGGCTCCAGCAGACGAAGGCCAGACCCAGGCCGGAGACATAATCGAGTTCATCCCGGCTGGAGAGGAAGGTCGGCGAGAATTGGTTCTGGACGGCCACCAGGTCAGCCCCCATGACCTCCCTGGCCATGTCGATCTGCTCACGGTCGGCGTTGGAGACGCCCAGGGTCCGGGCCACCCCCTCCTGGACCAGGGATTCCATGGCCTCAAGGGATTCGCGGTACGGCACCTGGGGATCGGGGCGGTGGAAGTACAGCAGGTCGATGGTGTCGACGCCCAGGGCCTGGGCAGACTCCTTGGCATGCCTGATCAGGCTCTCCGGGCGACCATCCACGGCCCAGGTGGGCTTTCCTTCGGTGAAGTTGCGGTAATGCCCCACCTTGGTGGCCACCAGGACATCCTCACGGGGGCCCTTCCAGGACTCCAGGGCCTTGCGGACCAAGCGCTCGTTGGTCTGCTCCGGGCCGCCCGACTCATAGTAGGACCAAGCCGTGTCCAGTTGGCGGCACCCCGCATCAAGGGCGGCGTGAATGATTTCAATGCCGGTCTGCTCGTCGGGCTTCCCCTCTATGGAAAGACCCATACAGCCCAGACCGACCGCCGTGGTCGTGAAGGGGCCCAGTGCTCTCATCGATGATGTCATCATCCGCTCCTCGGTAGTGTACGAATATCATACTGTTCCATTTTCCCGGACCAGACGATTCTAGCCTCAGGGTCCCGTCAGCGCCCGCCGAAGGAACCGCCTCCGCCGCCGAAG
>NZ_CALYOY010000015.1 GCF_945269915.1 uncultured Bifidobacterium sp.
GCGGACAACCTCATCGGACAACCACATGGGCTCAAACATGCTCTTTTCTTTCTTTTGAAGACAAGACCATAGTAGTTACGTAATTTTCGCTTTTCTTAGCGTAATTTTTACACTAGACAAATACTCAATATTGACTCATGTCCGGACGGGCAAAACCAAAAACTTGAAGACCAATAGCGCTTGTTTGGTCATAAATCAGCAGTATCCTGTTGCATACTCAGAAAGTTTCGATAGACTCATTCCGGTACAATTCGGGAAAGGTGACCCAATCATGAGGAAAGATGTGAAACTCGCTGACATCGCCAAAGAGGCAGGGGTTTCAATCGCGACCGTTTCGAAAGTCATCAACGGCAGACCCGATGTGGCCAAAGCTACCCGAAGCCGTGTTGAAAAGCTGCTTGATTCGGCCGGATACCAGAAGTCTCTGATCAACACATCCAAGAGGAACTCCATCGAGGTCATCCTCGAACGCATCGATAGCGTCTGGTCCCTGGAAATCCTGCAGGGGGTGAGCGAGATGGCCCAGGAAAACGGCCTGAGCGTCACTCTTACCATGACGGGTTCCGACAATGAGGACAGGAATCAGTCCTGGATCTACGGAACCCTGGAGCGACGTCCCATCGGGGTCATCTTCGTCCTCCTCGAAGGCAAGGAGAAAGAGAAACACCTGCTCACATCCCGCAACATCCCCTTCGTGACCGTAGACTCCCGCGGCGAGGCCGCCGGCGATTCGGTGACCTTGAGAGCCGACAACTGGACCGGCGGGCTCCTCGGGACCAGACATCTGATCTCCCTGGGCCACACCCACATTGGGATCATCACAGGCCCCAAGAACATGACCTGTTCCCGTGCACGCTACGATGGCCACTGCTCAGCCATGTCCGAGGCCGGGATTCCAGTGGATCCGGCTCTGAAACGGTCCGGCAAGTTCACCGAAGACGACGGCCGCACCCAGGCGCTGTCCTTATTGACCACGGACCACCGCCCCACGGCAATCTTTGCCGGAGACGACCTTCAGGCCATGGGGGTCTATGAAGCGGCCAGACAGCTGGGCATCAGCATTCCCGGCGACCTGTCAGTGGTCGGGTTCGACAACATCCGAACCTCCGAATATCTCGGCCCCGCCCTGACAACCGTCGAACAGCCAATCTCAGAAATGGCCCGTCACGCCGTCGAGCTCATCCTGCAGATGAGGGATGGCCGGAAAGTGCAAAAAGAAACAGTCTTCCCCACCAGGCTCATCGTCCGGAACAGCACTGAACTCCTGCACCAGACCAGGGGGTGAAGCAACGAATCGGCATGGCCGATAGCTGCGGCTTCACCTCCTGAACTTCGAAGGAATCATCAGGATGCCGTATCCACCGAGTTCTGAATCTCGCTCACCAACTCTTCAGCAGCCTTGTCGGGCTTGGACTTGTCGAAGACGACATCCTGGAGCTTACGCAGGAAGGCATTCGTGAATCCGCTGGCGCCATTCGGCGTCGGGTCGGGATTATCGCCGGAAATCCTACTCATCTGATCCACGAAGTCAAAGAGCTGCTTGTCAAGCGGATTGGCGGTTGCAGCCAGCTCCTTACGGACCTTCTTATTGGTCGGGATGCCGCGATCGGTCCCGAACTCCTTGCCGGTCTGGTCATCGTTGATCAGGAAATCAATAAGCTTGGCGGACTCGGCAGGGTGCTTGGACTTGGCCGAAATGGACCAGTACATACCCGGCTTCATGTAGTAGTACTTCTTGCTGGCCGACCTGTCGGCAGGCATGGGAACAATCTTGAAGTTCTCGGTGCCCAGGGCCTTGGCATACTGTGCCAGCTGTGAGGAAAGGCCACCGGATCCGAAGGACAGGGCCTGCTTGCCCTTGGCCATATCGGTATCCTGCAGGGTGCCGTTGACCGCGGAGAACTGCTCGCTCCACTTGTCCGGGCTCCCGGCGATCGGGTTCTTGCCATGTGTCCAGTCATAGGCCTTCTGCATGTAGTCGGCCATCAGCTTCTTGTCGATGCTGACCTTGTTGCCGGTGAACATCGACCGTTTGCCGTGCTGACGCTGCCAGAGCTGGAAGTCATACCCGCCGAAGGTGGGCTGGGTACCCACATACTCCCCGTTGGACTTATCGACCACCTGCTGGCAGACGTCCTCATACTGCTTCCAGGTCCAGGCCGAGGTATCGGGAAGCGTGATGCCCAGCTTCTCGAGAATATCCATGTTGACGATGACACCATCCAAGGTCACGCTCGTCTCGGCGGCATACTGCTTTCCTTCAATCTGGCCTGCCTTCTTGTTGTCCACGGACATGTTCCCAAAATCGAGGAACTTCGACACCTTGGACAGGTCGTAGAGCGAACCCTGCGAGGCATACGAGGAGAAGTAGCTTTCATCCATCTGCATCACATCGGGGGCATTGTCGCCAGCCACCGAGGTCGCCAACTTGTCCCAGTATCCGCCCCAATCCGAGTACTGCATATCAACATGAATGTTGGGATTAGCAGCCTCAAACCGCTTTACCGCGGACTCGGTCAGTTTGACCCGGGCATCTGAACCCCACCAATTCAGGGTGATGGACACCTTTTCTCCCTTGGGGGCCAGAGCCGGCGCATCACTGCCGCTGCCCTCGGTGGCCGAGCCGCCGCAACCCGACAGGGCCATGGCCATGGCCGATGTGGCGGCAATGGCCGCAATCACTTTATTCTTGGATTTCATTATTGTTCCTCCTTGAAAGACGAGCGGGGACATGCCCCGACCCCACGGAATTACTTTCACAGCGCTACTACCGAACGATGCCGTCACCCGGATCCGAACCCGTAAACTCACGGTTCAAACGACATCGCACATCACGACTTCCCATCCCCCTCTCACGCAGATTGTCGATCGACGACCACGTACCGCCTGATGCCATCCTTGGCATTCCAAGTGGCAATCAGGGCCAAGACGGCCCAACCGAACAAGGGCAGAACGAAAACCGAATAAGGCATGAGGAGCACCACAGCACCCACAAGAAGCAGACCAACCATGAGCACCGACAGGTTCCGGGGGAGCCTGACCACGGCCAGAAGCAGGGAATCACGAATCAGATCCCGGTACTTGAAGTCGGTAGCCCAGATGAGCGGAAAAGTGTATGCGGCGGCCATGCAGAGCAGGGCCAGGACCAGGACAACCGCGGCCATGACCACAGTACCGACGGCCCCCCCGGCATGGGCATAGAAAACAATGCCGATGACGGAGACCGCCTGAAAACCCAGGAGGGTCCATCCACCACCCAGGACACGTTTCCAGTCAGCCATCATGGCATTCGGAAAATCGTGGATGGGACTGCACATCCGGCGTTCCAGAAGTAAGCCGCAAATCCGGCACAGCGCCGACCAGGCCATGGGTATGGTGACCACGGGCAGACAGGCCAGGCTGAAAAGCACACTCACCTGGATAAGTTGCCAGGGCCTGGTCACCAGCACGTGTCCCAACTGCCTGATCCCGGTTAAAGGCTGGACATCAGACTGTTCGACATACCCGTGTCGCTGACCATCGTGATACCGCAACAAGGCCATGTTTACCTCCTTGACTCACCGGATGCTGTCCTGTAGCCCCCATGCCAGCGAGACGGATCACTTTCCGCCAGTCGTAGCGATGCCCTCCACCAGATATCTTTGGCCGAAGCAGAAGACCAGGAAGAGCGGAATGATCGATAGGACACTCATGGCGAACATGGGGCCGTATGACGATTGCGACTGGGCATCGATGAAGGTGCGCAGAGCGATAGGCACCGTGTAATACTGTGGCTTGGTCAGGTAGATCAGCTGACTGAAAAAATCATTCCAGGTCCACATGAAGGTGAAAACGGCGGTGGTACCGATGGCCGGCTTCATCAGCGGCAGCAGCACCTGAAAGAAGATTCGCAGGTGTCCGGCACCATCGATCTTCGCGGCCTCATCCAGATCACGGGGTATGCCCCGAATGAACTGGTAGAAGAGGAAGACGAAGAACCCGTCCATGGCCAGGAACTTGGGCAGGACCAAGGGAACAATCGTGTTGATCATGCCCAGGGAATTCCAGATGATGTACTGGGGGATGACGATGACATGGATGGGGACCATCAGCATGAGCAGCATGAAGCCGAACATCAAGTTCCTGAAGCTGAAATTCAGGCGAGCAAAAGCGTAGGCCGTCAGAGAGCATGTCAGGATATTGCCAATGATGGCGAGGATTACGATGACGAAGGAATTGATGAAGTACCGGCTGAAGGGGTAGCTCAAGGCATGCCAGCCCTTGGCATAGTTCGACCAGACGGGTTGGGTCACCAGGAGTCCCATGTTCTTGAAGATGTCGTTCTGACCACGGAGGCTGGAGGCGATCATCCACAGGATCGGATAGAGCATGATGACTGCGAAGACCAGGAGAAGGACCTGCTTGGCCACCTGCCAGGCAATCTGCTTGAATCCTGTCCCGCTTTTCTTGCCGTGAGCAGTGGCGGCGGCTTGCAACACATCGGTTTTCATAATGTTCTGTGAGTCAGTCATCGTAATACACCCAATACTTGGACAGTGCGAAATTGATCAGGGTAAACACGGCCACAATGAGCACCAGAATCCAGGCCATGGCGGACGCATACCCCATCTTCAGCTGACCGAAACCCTGCTGATAGAGATACAGCGTGTAGAAGAGCGTGGAGTCGGACGGGCCTCCGGTGCCGCCCGAGACAACGAAGGCCTGGGTGAAGGTCTGGAAGCTGTTGATGATGCTCATGACCAGGTTGAAGAAGATGATGGGAGAAAGCATGGGGATCGTGATGGACCTGAATTGCCTCCACTTTCCGGCACCATCCACGCTGGCTGCCTCATAAAGCTCCCGGGGAATCTGCCGGAGACCAGCCAGGAAGATCACCATGGCCGAACCAAACTGCCAGACATGCAGGGCCACCAGGGTCCAATTGGCTGTGGCTGGATTGCCTATCCAGGACTGACTCAGGTGGAGACCAAACATGTTCAGGAAGTTGTTGAAGAGACCATCGGAGCCGAAGACCATCTTCCACAAGACCGCAATGGCGACGGAACCGCCCAGCATGGAGGGCAGGTAGAAGGCTGACCGATAAAAGGCCAGACCTCGCATTCCCCGGTCGAGTATCACCGCCAGGGCAAGTGCAGCCAACAGCTGCAGAGGCACCGACGCTATGACGTAGGTGAAGGTAACCCGCAGCGAATGCCGGAACCTTACATCCTTGAAGAGGGCGGCGAAGTTCTGTAACCCCACAAACCTCGGGCTGGTCAGCATGTTGTACTTGGTGAACGAGAGAACAACCGAGGCGACCATCGGAATCAGCGACAAAAATACCGCCCCCAGGGCCCAGGGGGCCATGAACCCACATGCCGCCTTGTTATCGGGATGTTTCTGCTTCGCTTTCCCCCGGTTCTTCACCAGAGAAGCGAATTCAACGGCGTAACTCACAGGTGCTCATCCCCTTTCAACGAGCGCTGGGACAGTCGAATGCTGCCTGGTTTACTTCCAGAAGACTGCAGTCTGTCTTCATTTCTGCCTACCTTTCCGGGAACGGTGGGAACCGAACAATGACCAACCCTGGCCACGCGACGTCTCCGTCAGATTCCTCTTCGTCTCTACAATCAGCGATATCGTATCATTGTTTACGAGAAATACCAAAACTTTTCAAGTTTTATATCGAAACTTTATATATGTACTGAATAAGGCTGAGACCTGAGCGAAAAGTCATTCTCCTGCTTTTACCTACTACTGACTGACAGATCCGACCAGCGACAGCAAGAACCCGGACAGACACTTGCTTCCACTTCTTTACTTTGTGCTTGTCGCCTCTACCCAAAGTACAACCTTCTCTATCAGCATCCGAGTCTCTTTGGGTATATCAGCATAATCGTCATCATCTTTTTCGATTTAAGAATCGACAGTTTCGTCACTAACTATTCCAGCTATTTTCAACCCCGTTCCCAACGGCAACGCGTAACCAACCAGGACAGCGCACCGCGAATCAGGCGGCGTGCACCGCCTGGTCAAGCGGAATCTCGAAGGGCGAAACCAGGAGACCCTCCACATTGGCAAGGGGGACACGAGGCGAGTGAGCCCAGGCATACCTTACGAAGACAGGGTCTCCCAGAACCCGATCCGAGTCCACGGGGATAAGGACCGTGTCGGGGGAAGCGATGGCCCCTTGCACGGTCTGTGGGCCGTGACCGGACCCGGCATCGACCAGGTCGAAGGTCAGGGGCCCCTGAGCCACCAGACCTGAGCCGGCCCCGGTGAAGTGGAGGATGATTCCCTCCTCCCTACGTTCGGCATGGCTGATATCGGGACCCATCGCCTGGTGGTCGGCCCCGTAGACCATGGCCTGGGCGGCGTAGGCCAGACGTTCCCCCACGTGCTTTTTGTCCAGGGGGTGCAGGTCGTTGTCTTCCCCGAGGTCACAGGCAACCACCATGGCGGTCTGGTCCAGGACCAGGGCCTTGCGCTGCTCATCACGCAGACGTGGCCATTGCTGGCCCTCGATACACAGGTTGGGCAACTGGACATAGATGAACGGAAGGTCAGGCCTGCCGAACAGGGTCCGCCAATCCTGAATGAGACCCATGAATTTCCGGGCATATCCTACGGCGGTACGCGAGGCATTGGACTCACCCTGGTACCAGAGGACTCCACATATCGGCATCCCGCCCAAGGGCGCCACCATGGCGTTGAAACAGGAGGATGGAAGCCGGGACGGGAAGTGCCTGACCGGAGCCGGTGGCGCACAGACACCCCTCCGGTAGGACCAGAGCCCCTTGGTATCCAGATCCACTTCGGCACGATCCATGTCGGTGATGGCCAGGGAGCGGTGCTTGCCCGGGGTCCACCCGCCACCTAGGTCAGTATCGATATGCAGACGCACGGTTATCTGCACCTGGGCACCCAGGCGGTCAATCGGATAGGACCGGGGCGGGTAGCGGTATCCGGTCGATCCGACCAGGCGTCCGTCCACATAGCATTCGTCCGCATCGACCAGGGTGCCCAGGTTCAGCCTGGCCGGATGCCCCTGATAGGGAGCCGGAATATCGACCCGGCACCGCATCCAGACGACCCCCGGGTCGGCCAGGGCATCATGCACCCGCCAGGCCCGGTCGAGGTCCAGACCATCCCAGCCGGAATCGTCGTAGTCCGGGGCAAACCAATCGCCGGCCAGGCCACGATCGGCCCGGTCAACGTCCCTCCGGTACGCCTCGTCGGCTTCATCCTCGGACCGCCGAAAAGCGGCAATGTCCTCCGGGGCGGGGCGATCCGCCGCCCCTGCCCCGAGATACCCGAGACCTTCCAGGCGCGGACCGCTCATCCAGGTCTCTATGGGAGTGCCGCCGATGGCCACCTGGATCAACCCCAGGGGCACATCCTGATCCCGCCTGATCGCCCGTGCGAAAAAGAACCCGACACCGGACACATCGGTCAGGCCATCCCTGCCCACAACCTCCCAGAACCCTCCTTGCACATCATCAAGAGGCCCCCTGAAGGAGACCGATTCCGGAACGCGGAAGAAACGTATCCGGTCATCGTCGACATGGTCGACCTCATCCTGGTAGCGGTCCTTCAACCGCCCCATCCCGAGTTGCATATTCGACTGACCGGCCAATATCCATACATCGCCGAAAAGGACATCTTCAACCAGGATCTCCTCACCCTCGGCCCCGGACCGATCGGTGGAGGTGGCACGAAGGACATAGGGGCCACCGGCTGCGTGAGCAGGCAGGTCGAGCCGCCAATGGCCGGAGGCATCCACCTCGGCGGTTCCGGAGGCATGATCCAGGGTCACCCGAACCAGGGAACCGGGGTCGCCATGCCCCCAGACCCGACCGGGCGCATCTCGCTGCAACACCATTCCCGCACTGAACACAGGCGACAAACGCATAGGGAACCACCTCATCGTCAGGAAGCGATCGTTCCTGCCCAAGCACCAGATTATGTGATGACCGTATCATCGACAAATCGGCCGGATGCAGGGAACCGTCCATCGGCCCAGCCGCCCGGGAAGGACCGGATCAGCCCAGAAGAGCCAAGAGGTCCTTGCGGCTCAGACGGCCGATGTCGGAGGCACCGGTGACCGCCGCGGAGTCCACGAAGCGGGAAACCAGGTCGCTCTTGGATCGCTGCAGGTTGAGGATGCGCTCCTCGATCGTATCCTTGGCCACGATCTGATAGACGTTCACGTCCTGGGTCTGGCCGATCCGGTGGGCCCGGTCGTTGGCCTGCTCCTGGGCGGCTGCGTTCCACCAGGGGTCGGCGTGGACCACCACGCAGGCACCGGTCAGGTTCAGACCGGTGTTGCCCGCCTTCAGGGAGATCAGGAAGACCGGTGTCCTGTCGCTGTTGAACTGCTCGACCAGGTCCAGGCGGCGCTTCTTGGATGTGGCGCCGGTGATCATGTCGTAGCCCACCCCGAGCCCACGCAGCCGCTGGGCGATCAGGTCCAGGTAGGAGGTGAACTGGGAGAAGATCAGCATCTTGCGACCGGCATCCTGACAGGAAATGACCAGGTCCTCGATGGCGTCCAGCTTGGCCGACCGGCCGGGGCGGTCCACCTCGGAGCGAGCTTCGCCATCCTGCGGGTCGTCATAGACCAGTCGGGGGTCGCAGCAGACCTGCCGCAGCCTGGTCAACTGTGCCAGGACCTGGATCTTGCCGACCTCGTACTCCCGGTCATGCTCGCGGTTCAGGGTGCCCCTGAGCTCCTGCTCCAGGGCGGCGTACAGCTTGCGCTGGCGGCCTTCCAGGGGGACGGTGATGACATTCTCGATCTTCTCGGG
Organism: uncultured Bifidobacterium sp.; assembly: GCF_945269915.1. Classification (GTDB taxonomy): domain Bacteria; phylum Actinomycetota; class Actinomycetes; order Actinomycetales; family Bifidobacteriaceae; genus Bombiscardovia; species Bombiscardovia indica. The sequence continues at coordinate 8,787 of NZ_CALYOY010000015.1, forward strand.
AAGGTCGGTCAGGACCTGGGACTTGATCCTACGAAGGATGAAGGGGCCGACCAGGGCCTGGAGCCTGGCCTGGGCATCCTGGTCACCGCTCAGGATGGGCATCTCGAAACGGTCGCGGAAGTGGGCATACGGGCCCAGGATACCGGGCATGAGGAAGTCGAAGATGCTCCAGAGCTCGGACAGCCGGTTCTCGATGGGGGTACCGGTCAGGGCGAATCGATGGCGCGAGTCCACGGTCCGCACGGCCCGGGAGGCCTTGGTGGCATGGTTCTTGATGTACTGGGCCTCGTCCAGGACCAGGGTGTCGAACGAGCGACCCCGGTAGTCCTCGATGTCGCGTCGAAGCAGGTCATAGGAGGTGACCAGAAGATCGTAGGATCCGCAGGCCTCGAGCATGGACCTCCTGTCGGCCTTGCGCCCGGCCAGGATCCCGACCTTCAATTCGGGGGCGAAATGCCGGGCTTCGGCAGCCCAGTTGTAGACCAGGGAGGCCGGGCAGACGATCAGGGAGGGCAGACCTGGTTCATCAGCGGACCGGCCCTGATAACCAGCCTGGCCGGGTGTATTGCCCGCCTGGTCTCCCATGTTGGACTGGCCGGATTCCCCGGCGGTCTGATTGTGACGGTAAAGCAGATAGGCCAGCATCTGCACGGTCTTGCCCAGGCCCATCTCGTCGGCCAGGATGCCGCCGAAGCCCCGATCGCTCACCGTGTTCAGCCACCGGTACCCCTCGACCTGGTAGGGCCGCAACCGGCCATGAAGGTTCTCCGGCACCTGATAGGCCCGGGGATCCACGGTCCTGAGCCCGTCCAGATAGGAGCGGAAACCCTGGTCCCGGTCCTCCTGACCAACCTGGACATCCAGGTAGTAGGCCTGGTAGGCGGGCACCGGCACCTGGCCGGCATCCAAGGTGGCCAGGGGGATGCCCAGGTCCGAGGCCACGGCATCGATCTTGCTGGTATCCAGGGTGGCCAGGTCCACGAAGGCCCCGTTGCGCAGCCTGTGGAAGCGCCGACGCTTGCGGTACTGGGCCAGGAGCTCGGCCACCTCGTCCGGGTCGATCTCCTTGGCGATGGGAGATATCTCGACCAGTCCCGACTTGAGGCTGACCCCCACCCTGATCTGGGTATGGCTGCTCACGGTCAGGCCGTCGAAGGCCGGGGTGGAGAAGACCTGACCAAGGCCCCGCAGGAGGGGCAGGCCCTGGGTCAGGAAGGCGTAGATGCCCTTTTCGTCCGATTCGGGAATCCGGACCAGACCCTCCCGGGGGGCGGGGAAGTACTGGCGGACCGCCTCCTTGGCCAGACGCTCGCTATCCAGGTCACGGATGGCATCACCGGCTGTGGGAAGATCCTGGAAAATAGGATAGCTTAGCTCTGCATACCTGGCTTCAGGATCGCAGATGATTCCCTCCTGGTCACGATCCAGATAGAACTCGATCTGACAGGGGGGGCGGCGCAATTCCGAGAGCTCAGGAGGAAGACTGGCGACCAGGGCGGGAGTCCGCAACCCCTTCCCGTTCTGACCATGACCCGGGGCGAGACCCTGGCCGCGATTTTGATCCCCTTCCAGACCGCGACCTTGCTCCCGACCCCGCCCCCGGGCCGAATCAGCACCGGAACCGTCCAACTCAGGCAGGACTGTCCGAGTGAAGAGGCCCAGGTCGTCCCGGTCCAGATAGAGCCCGGATTCCTCCTGGTCACCGCAGAGGGTTTCAATCAGTTCCCGATCCTTGATGAACCCCGGGGAACACCGGTGAATGACCGGGTCGGCATCCTGGATCCCGCCGGAGGTGACTGGGCGCACCACCACAAAGGAGGTGGCCTGGCCCGGAATGAACCGTTCCACCGACACCTCATGCCCGATCAGGTACCCGCCGGAGCCGGCCCCACCGGACCGGTCGGGACTGATGCTGATTCCCAGGTCCGGGTCCCCATCAACCACCCGGGCGGGCATGGTCTGGCGCAGATAACGCTCGTGGGGCGTATAGTCCAGGGTCAGGCCCGAGTCCACATAGAGGTCGAGGAGCTGGGCCACCTCGTCGTCGGTCAGGGTCATCTGCCCCAGGGAGGACCGGGTAACGTGACGGCCGGAGGGTTCCTGCTGGGCGGCCAGATTTCGACGGATGACGGCGGCCCTCTCCACCAGGCCGAGCAGGGAAAGGGACCGCTGGTCGAAGGTGTCCCTGGAATGGACGAAGGCCAAGTGGCGGCCATAGGAGACGAATTCGGACTGATCCACAGCCCGCAGGAGGGCGGGGATGTCCTTGACCAGGTAGGAGACGCCCTTGGAGACACTGGTGATGTGGAACCGGATCTGCCAACCGCCGGTCAGATCGGCCAGGTCGGGCCTGAGCCCAACCGAGCCTATGGGCATGTGCCGGTTACGGTCGGTTACGGGGCCGGCCTGATCCCCTGCACGGTCATCGACCTCCCTGAGGAGCTTGAGCTGCCTGTCCTGATAGGAACGCCGGATGTTCCTCTCCTCCCGGAGCATGTAGGCGCCCAGGGAGCGGGAGGTCCTGCGGGCCCCGGATCTGCGGCCGCCGGGGACGGTCACCCGGTCGAACCCGTCCGGATCCTCGTTGTAGGCCATGATCAGGGCTATGACATGCTTGCAGACGGAACCCTGTCGCCCGAAAGCCTGGCAGGTGCAGGAGGAACCGATCACCTGGCCTTCTGACTGGTCCAGTCGGGTCTGCACCACGTAGTCGTCGGTCAGGTCATAGGTGGAACGAACCCGGGTCGAGAGAGTCAGGAGGTCGCCCTCTTCCCGGACCTTCATGCCGGTCATGCGGTGTGCGTCGAGGAGCTCATGAGCGCGGAAGTAGGCCCTGCCCCCCAGGCGGCGCAGCTTGGCATCAGATATGACGTCCAGGCCCTCGTAGGTGGTTGAATCATCATCGTCACCGGCATCGAAAAAGCCCAGGTCACTCCCCCCGCCGGACCTTCCACCATAGACCGCCGCATGCCAATCCAAACCCACGACCTCCTCTGAAAACCATCGTACTTGAACGGAGAGGGGCAAGACTCGTCTTCTCTCCAAGAGCCCACCAACAACGCCCTGAGTCTACCAAGTCAGTCGCACCGCCCTCCGAGCCCATCGATAGGAATAAAAACGTCGGCCGGTGTCGGATTGCGCAAAAGCGCCCTCCGCAGGGAAGCGAGGACGGAAAGGTGGATGGAGTGGAGGCCTGAAGAAGTGTTGTCCATTACTGTGAAAAAAAAAACAGGATCAGTACAGCAATAAATGGCACCGGTTCCATATCGATGAGTAGCGAGAAATTCCCGTCACCCCACATCAGGGCCCCAGGCGAACAGCAGGGTGGGCGGAGGGCCCCGAATCAATGATGCCACGGAACACATGGGAACGGTGGCCGCACCGTAATCGAATGGGGAAACCAGAATTTCATATTGAATCTCCAGAAACCTCTTATCCATCCCGCTTTCCCTGTTTTTATCTATAATATAGTGGAAAAGTTCTCGATTGCTCTGCGGGTGCGAATCCAGGAGCAGGGTGCCGGGGTGACGAGACGAGGATTTATGGCATACAGGTTAGGAGAGAAAAGAGCAGATCTGAGCTCCCTGCGTTCAGGCAGTTTCGCTTCCTTCGCCACGATTTTCATAACGATTCTGGTGCTGGTGGGGCTGCTCGGCACCTGCGCCCTCCTGGGTATGCCACAATTCGCCGCAGCCGACGAAATCTCCGAACCGGGCGAACGGGCGAAAGCCGCCGGAACACGCCCGACACAACCGCTTGGACAGGAACAGACCCCGGGTGAACCGGCTGGGAACCAGCAAACACCGGGCCGGACTGGCCAAGCCCAACCGGCACAGGCCCCACAGGCGAAGAGTCCTCAGATCAACAGCAGGGACACCCCTTCCACCCCAAGCTCCGGGGGTGGCGGATGCACCGTCGAGGCCGAACCTGAAAGGTGGAACTGGACCATCACCAGCGAGACCGGCAGAACCGCCGAACTGGAAAAATTCACCCCCAGCCTGGGATGGCTGCCGGACGGGAGCGAGGTCCAGCTGCCCGGCACCTTCACCAAGGACGGGAACACCTATACGGTCACTTCCATCGGCGAGCAGGCCATGGTCTACCAGCCGGGCAGCGGCAACGCCATCCGCCACCTCTGCATACCCGACAGTGTAGAGACCATCAAATCCCAGGCCTTCTTCGGCACGCACATCGATGAGATTCATCTGCCCTCGAACCTGAAGACCATCGGATACCAGGCCTTTGCATATAGCGATATCCCGTCGATCGGCATTCCCGACAAGGTGGAGACCATCGGCGAGTCGGCCTTCATCAACGACACGAACCATCCGAACAGGCTGTCCAACCTGGATCTCAGCCAGGCAACCTCCCTGACCGGTATCGGAAACTCCGCCTTCCGCAACACCCTCCTGTCATCCGTCACCATCCCGGACAGGGTGAAGACCATCGGCGAGAACGCCTTTTCGAACATGGCGACACTGACCCGGCTGGACCTGACAGGGGCCGACTCCCTGACCGACATCGGAGCGGAGGCCTTCATCTACGACAAAATCCAGGACGACCTGACCCTGCCCGCCACCCTGGAGCACATCGGCGACAGGGCCTTCTTCGGCAACCTCATCGGGACGATGACGATACCGCCCGACTCGGTCCTGGAGACCATCAGCGATTCCGCTTTCGCCTACAACCGCATCATGGGGGAATCGAATTCGAGCGACCTCACATTCCCCGACACCTTGACCAGTATCGGAACGCTCGCCTTCGTGGGCAACCTGTTGACCGGGGTCCATGCCGACAGTTCGGTCAGCATCGGCGACCACGCCTTCGACTACAACAACATATCCGAGCTGAGTCTCCCCTCGGCCCAGCTGAACGGCGCATCACCGGCCAATATCGAGAACCCGGCCATCTACTTCGCTCCCAACAAGCGTCTCATCAGCCTGGGCGAACTCTTCGGCGACACCGACCTGGCCGGTCTGGGGCTGGACCATATCGACATCGACCCAGGCAACGTATGGAGTTCCACTGGTGTCTCCTACTCATCGGCAGGAGGCGGCACGTTCACCGTCCCGGCGGGTACGACCAGCTTCCGTTTCGCCTGGAACATGGCACAGGACGGGAAATCCGTCTTCAACGGCTACTATCAGGTCTATCTGAACGAGGACAGGATACGGGTTCGTGACTCCTTCAGCGATTATCAGGCCAGATGGACGCCGCTCGATAACTTCATCTCAGCCAGGGATGCGGGCGGCAACGCCATCACCGTTTCCAGCTTGGATGTGATTCTGACTGACCCCATGGGGGTGGTGCGGCTCACCAACAGTCAGGGCGGGTCCGACACCCTTGAATACAACCTGTCCAGCGAGGGCCTCTGGCATGTACAGTTCCGGTACCCGCGGGGAAGTACGAACCCCTCCTCCATCGCGGATGCCTATGTCAACGTCACCCGCCATCTCAAGGGCAAGCTCTCGGGCAGCACAACGGCGGTCGCAAACGGGGAGGTCCAGAAACCCGAACCGGCGAAGTACACCCTGACCATGTTCGAATCGGACGGGACCACCGTTCATCCGGGCACATTCACCCTGGAACCCGGAGACCTGCAACTCATGAATGCGGATGGAACCGTTCAGGGGGATGGGGCCAGCGCGGTGGGGACCTACCAGGTCAGGCTGACCGAACAGGGGAAGGCCCGGATCGTCAACCTGCTTGATGCGAACCACCTGGGCACCAGATGGTATGACGTCGACTACAGCCTGGGCGATGCCACCTTCATCATCAAGACGATCGACTTTCAACTGCCCCTGGCGGGCGCGATACCGATTCGCGCCATAATCGGGACCCTCCTGATCGGCATATCCCTTTCCGGGGCCTCCATCCTCCTGGTCAACCGCCTCCTGCACCACTGCGACGGTTGAAGGGATCACCCCACCCTCCGAGGTTCCCGACACCGACCAAAGACGGGGTCTTCGGACGCCTGGCCTTATGCGCTCATACGGGGATGCCTGGAACTCCGGTAGACATGCCGACTTACGAAAACTCGTTTCAATCTCTAACATGTCACTCTGTTTGTCTCGAGAAGGAGAAGAGTATTTTGGAAGAGATGTCCAAACCTGCAGCCCCGACACGATCCAGGGTCCAGGTCGACCACCCCTGGCCCGCCATCGCAGCACTGATGATCGGCGCTTTCGTGGGCATGTTGAGTGAAACCTCCCTCAACATCGCCCTACCCAACCTGATGGAGAGCCTGAAGATACCCGGAGCCACGGTCCAGTGGCTGGTCACCGGCTATATGTTGGTCATCGGCATCGTCCTGCCCTTCTCCAGCCTGATCTCCAAGTGGTTCACCACCCGCCAGACCGTCATCTTCGGCCTTGCCGCCTTCCTGGTCGGCTCGGTCATCTCGGCCATGGCCCCCGACTTCGCCGTCCTCCTGACCGGCAGACTGATCCAGGGGGTCGGCACGGGTCTGATCCTGCCGCTCATGTTCACCGTGGCCATGCTGATCTTCCCTCCGGCCAAGCTGGGCACGGTCATGGGCATGTGCGCCCTGGTCATCATGTTCGCACCGGCCATCGGCCCTACCCTGACCGGTCTGATCCTGGGCAGGTTCACCTGGCACTGGATCTTCTGGCTCTTCACCCCATTCCTGGTCATCGCCCTGGTCTTCGCCATCTTCTTCCTGAAGAATGTCGGGACCATCACCCGGCAGAAGCCCGACATCCTCTCCATCCTGGAGTCGATCATCGGCTTCGGCGGCCTGGTCGCGGGCGTCAGCCTGGCCAGCAAGTATGGTTGGGGTTCCCCGATCACCCTGGCGATCCTGGTCGTGGCGGTCATCGCCCTGGTCCTCTATGTCCGCCGTCAGCTGGGACTTGAGCACCCCGTACTGAACCTGCGGATCTTCTCCATCCCGGCCTTCCGGTACGGCGCCGCCCTGGTCATGCTGGACTTCGCGGTCATTCTTTCGTCCATGTACATCCTGCCCCAGTTCCTCCAGCGCGGACTCCTCCTGCCCGTGGCCATGACCGGCATCCTGATGCTGCCCGGCGGCGCCATCAACGCCCTGGTCTCGGCCTTCGCCGGCAGGCTCTATGACGGGTTCGGGGCGAGGATCCCAGTCAGGACCGGCTTCATCGTGGCCCTGATCGGCGGGGTCATGCTCCTCTTCGCCACCCAGCACACCCCGGCCATCTTCGTGGTGGCGGCCCACATCATCCTGATGATCGGCTGCCCCCTGGCCATGTCGCCCGCCCAGACCTACGCCCTGAACTCACTGACCGGGGCCCAGTCCGGCGACGGCAGCACCATCATCAACACCATGCAGCAGATCGTCGGTGCGGTGGCGACCGCAGTGGCCACCTCTCTACTGGCCATCGGCGAGGCCCAGGCCGGAACCGATGACAAGGCCGCGGCCTTCACCAACGGGACCCACTTCGGCATCTGGTTCACGATCGTCCTGATCGTCATCGCCCTGGTCATCTCCCTGAAGGTGCGCAGGTTCTCGCACGCCGACGAGCAGGAGGCCTGACATCCGGGCCTGATCTCCGTCCGTCTCTCGGGCGCCCGGTTCCTGCGGGAAACAATTCCCGGTCAGGGGCCGGGCGCCCGACTTCATTCAGTCGACGTCCAGTTTCCTCCATGATTGACCACCTACTCTTGGCACCGTCTTTCGCTAGACTGGATCATGGTGAATCGGACTTCTGGCCGCCCCGACCTGTGGGCCGATTCGGAACCAGGGCGGTCGACCCGACCGCGCCCGGGATGCTAATCAGGAAGGGTGCAATGTTCGTTCTCAAGAACGCCTGGCTCACCATCAGGCGGCATCTGGCCCGCAGCCTCGTCTTTTTCCTGGCCTGCCTGGTCGTGACGGCCCTGACCCTGGTCGGAGCCACTGTGGTCAAGATCGACCGCACGGCCCGGACCAGCGGCTACGAGGCCCAGACGGCCGATGCTGTCATCACCCCCAGAAAGGAGTCCAAGGCCAAGCCCCTGGGCTGGGAGGAATACTCCAAGTACGCCCAGCAGCTCCAGACCACCGGCCTGCAGTACAAGGCCTATTTCACCGAGACCTCGCAGATAAACGTGCAGGGGCTCACCACCAATGGAGACTTCTCCCTTCAGGGAATCTCGAGCAAGGACGCCGAACCCAGCCTGCCCTACGGCACCTTCACGGTGGACAAGGGCAAGGGGATCGACTACAACTCACAGGACTCCTCCGGGGTCCAGTCGGTCCTCATATCCGAGAAGACCGCCCAGGCCAACACGGTCAAGGTGGGCGACAGGGTGACCCTGGTCAACCCCTTCAAGACCGACATGACCACCCAGGTCAAGGTGGGCGGCATCTACAGTTACACCCGGCAGTCCCAACCCGCAACCGCCTACGACACCATATATACCGGCTACCCGGTCTTCGCCAACCTGGAGCTGGATACGGCCAGCAAGCCCGGATCCAAGGGGCATGAGCTCAATGTGGCCTTCGTGCTCTCCTCCCCTTCGGACTACCGGAAATTCACCATGTCCATGCGGAAGAACGGGCTGAAGGAGTCCAAGTACGACATCTCCTCGCCCAGTCTGGCCCGCTACGAGCAGAAGATGCAGCCCGTGCACCAGGCCGCCGATCAGGCCCGGATGGCCATCATCCTTGTTTCCGTTCTGGGCGGCCTGGTCCTCCTGGCCTGTCTGGCCCTGATGCTGAAGCCACGCGGCAACGAGATCGGGATGGCCATGACCATCGGCATCCACAAGGTCCGCCTGGGCTGGCAGTTCGCCCTGGAGACCCTCCTGCTCTCCCTGCCGGGCATGGTGCTGGGCCTGGGTCTGGGAACCCTGATCAGCAGGCCCCTGATCCGGGCCCGCTTCGACCTGGGCAAGCTGGCCGTCTCGTCCGACATCAGCCTGGTCTGGCGAATGGCCCTGATCGGCCTGGCCGTCTGCGCGGTCATGGCCCTGGCCGCAGCCATTCGGGTGGCTGTATTCAGAACCTCGCAGCTGTACACCAACGATCTGGAGGAACAGGCATGAGCGACCAGAAGCATGACCATGACGATCCGGACGAGGAGCACGAGGCCGGACACCAGAAGGAGTCGAACACCGGGCAGAACGCCGACACCAACACTGATACCGACACCAAGGTCTCCCCGGACGCGGATGCCGCCGAGCAGTCCCAAGAGGAGGACGGCGGGCCCAAGGACTCCGACGAGGTTGAGGAGGAGATGACCTTCGATGTGGTCATCGAGCAGGAGACCCCGGACGAGGACGAAGAGGGAGACGAGCCCGAGGACACCCTCCTGGGCCAGGTGGACGAGTCCGTCCTGGTGCCTGGCGGCTACCCGGTGCTCTCCCTGAAGCACGTGGAATTCTCGCGGAAGGTCAAGGGACAGACCGAGCTGATCCTGGACGACGTGAACATTGACTTCCAGCTGCGCCGACTCTACTCGGTCGTGACCAAGTCACCCGCCAGGCAGGCCGCCCTGATGGCCCTGATGACCGGTCTGCGAGCCCCCACCGAGGGGTCGGTGCTCTTCCGTGGCACCGACCTGCGCCAGCTTGAGGCCGCGGACTACCGCGGCCACCAGATCGGCGCCATCTTCGGCACCGATGCCCTGCGCAACGACCTGACCGCCGTGGAGAACCTGGTCTACACCATGGATGCCAGCGGAAGGACCTTCCTGGGCCCCAAGGACAACCTGGCCCGGCGCATGCTCGACAGGGTCGGTTTCCCCGACAGGCTCCAGGCCAAGCCCGCCAAGGAGCTGGACGGACTGAACTACCGCCTGGCCTCCGTGGCCCGGGCCCTGTGCTGCGAGTGCGACGTGCTCATCGCCGACGAGCCGACCGACGGCCTGGAGCCCGGCGACTGGGACACCCTCCTGGCCACCCTGAGGAAGGTCTCACGCCGGAACGACTGCGCGGTGATCCTCATCACCTCCGACAGTCTGGACACGGCCGATGAGGGCACCTACGACGACCGCTTCATCGTCGACTGAGCCCATGGCGGGACCCGGCTCACCCCCAGTGCGCCCTGCCTCCGGTCCGCGCGGCGGCGGGACCGCCACCTGCCATGTCGTATCGCACGACCGGTGGATCGCCCAGACCATGCTCCAGGCCCTCCCCTCCGACACCACCTGGAACCTGGTCTGGCATGACGGCCTGGCACCCACGCCCGACCTGGACCAGGGCGATGCACTCTGGATCGACCCCGGGCTGCTGATAGCCCGGAACGCCTGGCTGGAATCCCTGGGGCACCCTCCCCTGGAGCTTATGGCCCCGCCGGCCGACTGGCTGACCCTCCTGGACAAGGACCTCCTGGGCCGGGACGTCATGGTGGCCAGGGTCGGGGAGATTCGTCTGTGGCGGGAACCGCCTGACAGCCTGGGTATCGACCCCTGGTCCCAGGTGGCCGGTGGCCGGGTGCCGGAGTTCCGGGCAGCCCGGCGCAGTCTGGATCAGCTCCAGGGCGACCTGGCCCCGGCTCCCGACGATTCCTTGATTCAGATCAGCCGACATGTAGACGGCATCGACCAGGAGTGGCGGGTGGTGGTGCTGGACGGCCGGGCCGTGGCCTCCAGCGGGTACTGCCGCCACGCAGGGCCGGAGGGCCGTGACATCATCACGGTCTTCGACGGGGCCACCTTCGATCAGAGCCTGCGGACGTCGGCCGAACGGACCGCGGTGATCGCCGCCGACCGGGGTGGCATCGACGCCGTCTGCCTGGATCTGGCCTTCCTGAATCCGACGGCGCCAGGCGCAATCCATGGACGAATGCACCCGATCGTCCTCGAAGCCAACCCCGCCTGGTGCTGCTCCCCCTATGACTATGGCCAGGACGGCATGGAGGGGTTCCTGGCTGCCATCGCGAGAGGTCGGGCACCCGGACTGAACGGGGTTGCACCATCCATGCAGGCACCCTCGGCATCCGACGGGCGGATGGAGCCTCCTGGGCCCGACTCCCGTATGACCCCTTACCGCCCTGATTCCTGGATGGTCAGCCAATTCCGCAACCGTTACCGGACCTACTGGAACCACAGGTGAACCAAGGCAGGCATGGACGGCATCACGACCCTTCACCCATCCTCGGAAAGCAGGGAACCCCTCACCCCGGTCCCGAAGACCTGGGTGAGGGGTTCTGCCCTGGGGCGTCACGGCCAACAGTCGGCCAGCCTCAGACGATCTCCATGCCGTAGTGGTCTGCCAGGGGTTGGAGGTCGGGCACCCCGTACCTGGCGACCAGGTCCTGCCAGCGCTTGAGGTTGGCCGGGCCGTACCTGGCCGTGCGCCTGGCCGCCGTGGCCTCGGAGACGAAGATCGGGGGCTGGCGCTTGCTGTGGAACTTGTCCGCATACATGACCACCTCCTGCTCCAGGTTGACCGGGACATAGTCATCGGGCGGGAGGTTCAGGTGCTCCTCCTCCACCTGCTGGCGGGTCAGCCCCACCCCGGTGTGGTTCCGGGCGAACTGGGCCACGGACTCGTCGACCCCCTCGTCCAGGAGGAGACGGTACCCCTCCAGGCCATGCCGGATGTAGCGCTCGCCCTGGAAGGTCAGGGGGCGGCCCTGGGCACCGTCATCCTTGAGGATCAGATAGGTGCCGATGTCATGCAGGAGGGCTCCGACCCGGACCAAATCACGGTTGAGGAGGCGTGGCGGAATGCTGCCCCCACCATGCGAGGGATCACGCTCCGGGGCGTCCTGGGGCAGGGTGCATTGCCGGAGGAAGAGAGCGTTCACCCGGTCTACGATCCCCACCGCGATGGTGGAGATTATGACGCAATGGGTATGGATCAGATCATAGGCGGCCTGGGAGGGGGCGACCTTGCGATGCAGGGCCTCCGCCGTTTCGACATTCGGAATCATAGGACCATTGTAGGGAGAGGCCGGTCGGGAAATGTGACATTACCGACTCTTGTGCCGCATTCACGGACATGTCCTTATTCTCGGAGGGGCAAATACTAGACTGGTGACTACATATTTCATGAGGAGCACTATGGCTACAACACCCAACCGGCGCCCCGCGGACGGTCCCGAATCCACCGATGCAAGGCCGGCCGAACAGGGCCCCTGGCATAATCCCCTGCTGGATCCGCGCGATCTGCGCATGCCCCGTATCGCCGGCCCCAGTTCGCTGGTCATCTTCGGAGTCACCGGCGACCTGGCCAAGAAGAAGCTCCTGCCGGCCGTCTACGACCTGGCCAACAGGGGGCTCCTGCCCGCCAGCTTCGGCCTGATCGGGTTCGGCCGGCGCGACTGGGATGACCAGGCCTTCGCCTCCTTCGCCGAGGAGAACGTCAGGGCCCACTGCCGCACCCCCTTCAACGAGTCCACCTGGCGGCATCTCAGCCAGGGCATGCGGTTCGTCAAGGGCACCTTCGATGACGCCGAGGCCTTCCGGCGCCTCTCGGCAACGGTCTCCGAACTGGACCGGGTCAGGGGTACCCGCGGCAACCATGCCTTCTACATGTCGGTTCCGCCCAGGGACTTCCCCATTGTGGCCCGCCAGCTGGCCGAGTCCGGTCTCTCCCATTCCACCGAGGGGGCCTGGCGCAGGGTCATCATCGAAAAGCCCTTCGGCCGCGACCTGGCCTCGGCCAAGGAGCTGGACCGGGTGGTCTCGGAGGTCTTCGAGCCGGACTCCGTCTTCCGAATCGACCACTACCTGGGCAAGGAGACCGTACAGAACCTGTTGGCCCTGCGCTTCGCCAACATGATGTTCGAGCCGGTCTGGAACTCCAACTACGTATCACACGTGCAGATCACCATGGCCGAGGACATGGGCATCGGCGGCAGGGCCGGCTACTACGACGGGATCGGCGCCGCCCGCGACGTGATTCAGAACCACCTCCTGCAGCTGATGGCCCTGACCGCCATGGAGGAGCCCGTCTCCTTCGCGGCCAGCGACCTGACGGCCGAGAAGACCAAGGTGCTTTCGGCCATCCGGCTGCCCAAGGATCTGGCCGCCCACACGGCCCGGGGCCAGTACGCCGCCGGCTGGCAGGGCTCCCAACATGTGGTGGGCTACCTGGACGAGGACGGCATCAGTCCTGATTCCACCACCGAGACCTACGCGGCCATCCGCCTCGATGTGGACACACGGCGCTGGGCGGGCGTTCCCTTCTATCTGCGCACCGGCAAGCGTCTGGGTAAACGTGTGAGCGAAATCGCCGTCGTGTTCAAGCGAGCCCCCCACCTCCCCTTCGAGGCCACAGCCACCCGGGAGTTGGGTGCCAACGCGATCGTGATTCGCGTCCAGCCCGACGAGGGCGTGACCCTACGCTTCGGGGCCAAGACACCAGGCTCGGCCATGGAGGTTCGCGATGTGAACATGGACTTCTCATATGGGCGCTCCTTCACTGAGGCCTCACCCGAAGCCTACGAGCGGTTGATCCTCGATGTCCTTCTGGGGGACCCACCCCTCTTCCCGACCACGGAGGAGGTCAATCTCTCGTGGAGGATCCTGGACCCGATAGAGGAGTTCTGGACGGAACAAGGCCGACCTCAACCATACCGGGCCGGCACCTGGGGGCCCGAAGAGGCCGACCGAATGCTTGCCCGTGACGGACACCATTGGAGGATGCCATGATCGTCAGGTTGAACAACACCACCACCTCCGCCATCGCCCGTGAGATCGACGAACTGCATGTGGAGCGAGGGGAGGCGGCCCAGGGTCGTGTGTTGACCCTGGTCATCATCACCGGGGACGCCCACCTGGAGGGAGCCCTGGAGACCATCAACGCCGCCAGCAGGGAGCACCCCTGCCGGGTCATCGCCATAGTGACCGACGCCGATAAGCATACGAACACCGACGAGAAATCCGACAGACCCGGAACCTCAGGAAGCACCCCTGCCGAATCAGACCGAACGCTCGACCCCGACAATCGCTGCATCTCCTATAAGACCGCCAGACCTGGCGGGGATCACACTCTGGATGCCGAAATCCGTTTCGGATCGGATGCGGGAGCCGGCGAGGTAATAGTGCTGAGACCGGTTCCGGCCCTCCTGGACCATTCCGATGCCCTGGTCATCCCGCTACTGGTGCCGGATGCCCCCCTAGTGGTCTGGTGGCCAGCCAACGCACCCAAGGCCCCATCCAAGGACCTGATCGGCGCCATGGCCACCAGCCGGATCACCGATGCCATGGAAGCCGATGACCCGGAAATCGCTTTCGCCTCCCTCCTGGAGCATTCGGGCGCTGCCGACGTGGACCTTTCCTGGACAAGAACCACAATCTGGCGGGCCTTACTCGCCTCCATCATCGACCAACCGCCGCATCTGCCCGTAACCTCGGTGCGGGTGACCGGCCAGGCACACTTCCTGCCCTTGGAGCTTCTGGCTTCCTGGCTGGCTCTGAAGCTTGAGGTGCCGGTCACGGTCGAGCGTGATCCACGGGCCCAGGCCATCACCGGGGTGTACTTCACACGTGGTGACGGAACCATGAGCATGGAACGCCACAGGGCCGATCAGGCCAGAATAAACCAGCCTGGCCAGGCCAGTCAGACCATCTCCATGCCTTTGCGAACGGCCGTCGACTGTATGAGCGAGGAAATGGGACGCCTTGATCCTGATGAGGTCTATCAGGATGTCATCAGCAGGGGCTGGCCGATGGTCCATAACCGGTGCACCAGGTGACGGCCGGTTCGGTGCCGGGAGTGAACGGAGACGCAGGAGTGCAAGTATGATAGACACCACCGCCACGAAGGAGACGCCATGACCGAGCGTACAATCATCCGCTATGCCACTACCAGCCTGCTCAACAAGACCACCGCCGCACGGATACTGATCGAGTTGGGGGACATCCTGGCACGTCAGGAGCGGGCGGATCTGGCTCTGACCGGTGGGATGGATGCGGCGGATATCTATGCACTCATGGATACCAGTGATCTTGCCGCCGGCCTCGACTGGAAACGAGTCCATCTGTGGTGGAGTGACGAGAGATTCGTGAGCCCGGACGACCCTGAGCGCAACGCCAAGCAAGCCCGGGATGCATGGTTCGGCAGGCTCGTTGACGATGGTGAGCTCCCTGCGGACCATGTTCATGAAATGCCGGCCGATATTCGTACCCCCGAGCAGATTGCAACGGCGAACGAAGCCGATGACGCACAAGCACTGGCCCAGGCTGCACGGACCTACCAGGATGAGATCATTCGAGGGATCGGCCCCAATGGCCACATGGACCTGGCGGTTTTCGGCGTAGGGCCGGATGGGCACTACGCATCACTCTTCCCCGACCGCCCCGAGGTGCTGATCAACGACGAAACCAAGCTGGTTGCAGGCATCGACCATTCGCCCAAGCTTCCCCCGTTGCGAGTGACCATGACCACCCCGTTCATTCGCCGTACCCCCAAGGTCTGGCTCTTCACCTCCACCCGTGAAAAGGCCGAGGCCGTGAAGGAGGCACTGGGGGGAGTGGACAACCCCCACGTCCCCTCCTCATTCGCCAGGGGTACCGAACAGACCTTATGGCTGCTTGACGAGGATGCCGCAGGCCTGCTTGGCTGAAATTCCAACCAGCGAAGAGCAATCGTCGGCATGCTGTCCTGGTGACTCATCAGCTTCGGTATCCGCCTGTAAGGCCATCCTGAACACCGGCCATGATTCGGCCGACCGTATACACGTCTGCGGCACTGGATGAAAGTGACGCCCCCGTTACGCTACGCGGATTTGGCAGGCCCGATCGATACCGGCTTCGGGATGGCCGCCAAATTCCGTTCCCCCTGAAGCGACCCGTCTCACTCGACTCCCAGATATCAGTTCCGCTCTTCTTCAGACCGTGGATACAGGAACCCCCTTCCGCCGGAAATATCCAACGAGACAGGAAGGATGTGTTATAGTACCGAATACTATATCGAAAGTACTGTCCACTCCTGATTGTTCATGGGGATGAAAAAATCAGGTCCGAAGAGGTTTCGGAAGGGCAGCCTGTTGGGGAGGCATCTTTCATGCATGTTGTATCTAGACGTATCGCACGTCCCATTATCAGCGTCCTCGCCGTGCTCGCGGCCATGGGCCTGGGCCTCATGACAGAAGCACATACCGCCAGTGCCGGGCAACCAGACACCGATACATCGATGGGGTCTCAAAGCAGGGGGGGGGGGGGGAACTCCAGCTTTAAGGTCGTCAGACCTCGAACTAGATAGCGATTCCTCGCCCTCCCCCACCACAACACCATTCGAGCATCCATCCCCACAAGCCACCAAATCGACTCCATCTCGTCAGCCTGCGAACCCCCGGCCGGAAGCAGGGAACCATCCTTCACCCCTGGCGACGCCGAATCCTCTGGCCACCACTCGGCAGCCCACTTCGGCACAGCCTTCTGGCCCGTCGCCGAAGGCCGTAGGTACCCACGCCGTCCAATTCATATCGGATGAGGGCACCACGGGCATGCCCGCCCCGCAAACCGTGGCCGACGGCGGGATAGCCTCCTGGCCGCACGACGACCCATCGCGCCCCGGCTGGACGTTCGACGGCTGGTTCCAGGGTGATGTCGCCTACGACTTCTCCAAGCCCGTCACCAACGATATAACGCTGAAGGCCAGATGGGGGCAGTGGGCGACCAGCCCCACGAACGGACCATGGCAGGGCGGCACTGACGTAACGGTGAATTCGCCCAGGGATCCGGTTCGACTTGCTCAGGTAACCACGGGCCAGTACCATTCCCTGGCATTGGGCAGTGACGGGAACGCCTATGCATGGGGAATGAACGAATGCGGCCAACTGGGCGATGGGACCACAACGAGCAGAACGACTCCAGTACCGGTGTCCATGCCCGCGGGCGTGAAATTCACCCGGGTGTCCGCAGGTGGTTGGTATTCCATGGCCCTGGACCGCGACGGCAGGATATGGACCTGGGGATTCAACGATGGCGGACGACTGGGCCGCGGCTCCATCAACACCTCCTACACCACACCCGGCCTGGCTGACATCCCATCAGGCACGGCCTTCAAGGCTATCAGCGCCGGAAATCTGCATTCCATGGCCCTTGACACCAACGGCAACATCTGGACCTGGGGCATCAACTTTAACGGTCAGCTCGGCCGTCCTCCATACGGCAGCAAGGCAAGCGACAACACGCCGGCGAAAGTGACCGCACCGGAAGGAACCGTCTTCACGGCAATCAGCGCCGGTGTTTACCATTCCATGGCCCTGGCAGCCGACGGCACCGCCTGGACCTGGGGAGACAACGGCGGCACAAGAGATGATTTCTACGGCGTACTGGGCCGCACGCCTACCGATGCCACCCCCGCCAACAGGCCCGGCCAGGTCGACACCGACCGAAAATTCACCACGATCACCGCCGGATACACCCATTCCATGGCCATCACGAACGACCACGCCATATTCACCTGGGGCGGCAACGGATCCAAACAACTGGGACGCACCGGCGACACGACCCGACCAGGGCAGGTACCCGGACTGACCGGTGCAGCCGACATCAACGCCGGCTGGAACTACTCCACCGCCATCACCGACACCGGTACCTGGGCTTGGGGGAGCAACGACTACGGCCAGCTGGGCACCACCACCGACACGTCCATCCCCACCCGCGTGCCGAACCCTGATGGAACACCCGCCACCTTCACCTACACCGGTCTCACCAGGGGCAACACCAGCCTGCACATGCTGGTCATCGGGTCTGACGGGAACGCCTACAGCATGGGCCGCAACGACTATGGACAACTAGGCACCAATACCACCAACACCGCAACAGGCGGATCCGCGGCAGCCAATCCGAAGCCAGGCATGGTCTGGCGGTCGACCGACCGGCGGATAACCTCCGTCCTTTTCGGCGACAGCCATAACATCGGCGACATCAACAAGCAAGCCGACGGATGGCACGTGGTCTCCCCTAGGCACCATCTGGGCACCGTCACCCTCACCATCCAGTCCACCGACACCGCCGGTGCAAGCCAATCCGAGGACAACAGCCAGAGGTTCACCTACACCGGTGCCGCGGCCGCCGTCACTTTCCAATCGGAGCATGGCACCCCCATCCCCAGCCAGCAGGTCGCCGTAGGAGACACCATCCAGCGCCCAGACGATCCGAGCGAGACGGATTGGACATTCGACGGCTGGTTCAAGGGAAATGTCGCCTACGACTTCAGCAAGCCCATCAATGGGCCCACCACACTGACCGCTAGGTGGACATACAAAAACCAGTGGTCGATCCATCCCACGTCGGGTCCGCGGACCGGTGGCAACGATGTGCGCATCGATCCCCCGAGCCGCATTGCCTTTTCCCAGGTGTCCTCAGGACAGTTTCATTCCTTGGCATTAGGCAGCGACGGAAACGCCTACGCATGGGGAAGAAACGATTGCGGCCAGCTGGGAAACGGCGAAAAAGGACAATCCAAAGGGGACACCTCGGCGGATCGAGCCACCCCGGTGATGGTCAGGATGCCCAATGGCGTGAAGTTCACCCATGTCTCCAACGGCGGGTGGTATTCCATGGCCCTGGACCGCGACGGCAGAATCTGGACCTGGGGCAACAACGAAGCCGGACGTCTGGGACGCGGCTCTATGGATGGATACTATCCGACACCGGGTCTTGCCTCCACTCCTCCTGGTGTTCAGTTCATCGCCATCAGCGCCGGCAACATCCATTCCATGGCCCTGGACCGCGACGGCAACGTCTGGACCTGGGGATGGAACAAGGACAGCCAGCTCGGTCGTCCGGGCATGAATGACATCACCCCCAGGAAAGTTGACATGCCCGCTGGAACCACCTTCACCGCGATAAGTGCAGGCGACCGGGATTCCATGGCCCTGGCCGCCGACGGCACCGCCTGGACCTGGGGCCGCTATGAAACCAACACCCTCAGTGACTACTACGGCATATTGGGGCGGGACCCCAGCGACGCCTACCCTGTCAACAAGCCAGGCCCGGTCAGCACCGACCTGAAGTTCACCACGATCAGTGCCGGAGCGTACGTGTCCATGGGCATAGCCACCGACGGCAACGTCTATACATGGGGAGGCAATAATTACAAGGAGCTCGGACGCAGCGGAGAACGTGCCCGCCCAGGACGGGTACCAGGCCTGTCCGGCGTCGTCGACATCAATGCAAGCTGGGACTTTTCCACCGCCATCACGGACACGGGAGCCTGGGCGTGGGGAAACAACCTATACGGTCAACTCGGCACCACCACCACCAACGGTAGCAGCACGGGCGTAGCCACACCCACACGCATACCCAAACCTGACGGGACACCGAGCGACTTCACCTACATCGGTCTCACCATCGGCAGCAACCACTGGCACATGCTGGTCATCGGATCGGACGGCAACGTCTACGGTTTTGGCCGAAATGACCGTGGCCAGCTCGGCAACAACAGCGTCAACGCCAACAACACAGAGACACCACCCGCAAATCCGAAACCGGAAAGCGTATGGTTCCCATGGCCCTTGACGGTGTCCTCAGTCACCTTCGACGGAACGCCTTCGATGATCGTGCCGGTCAGGAACCCTGACGGCTCCTGGAAGGTGCGCCCGCCGGCGCACACGCCGGGCCCGGTGGATGTAAAAGTCTCCTGGTCCCGACGGGACCTGGACTCCGGCACGGTTACCCTTCCCTACACGTATCTCACAGTCAGCCACCGGGTCCGGTTCGACCCGGCCAACGGCGACCCGGTCACCAGCCATGACGTGGATGACTGGGGGCAGGCGATCCGGCCGGCAGCCGACCCGCAACGCGCCGGTTACAGGTTCGACGGTTGGTTCCAGGGCAACGCGGCCTATGACTTCACCCAGCCCGTCACCAGCGACACGACCATCACTGCCAGATGGAGCCGACCGGGTTCCTGGACCCGTTCTCCGGCCTCTGGTCTCACATCCGGAGGCACAAGTCTGACCCTGACCGCACCCGACGACGCGACCAACACTCGCCTGGCCGGCATCAGCGCCGGAGACACCCACTCTCTGGCCGTATCCAGTGACGGTCTTCTGTATGCATGGGGTGACAACACCCACGGCCAACTCGGCGACCCCACCCGGGCTAAACACTCCACCCCCACCAGCGTTCCCACCCCTGATGGTGTCCGATTCACCCAATCCACCGCCGGCGACGGATACTCCGCCGCCCTCGACACCGACGGTCACATCTGGACCTGGGGCGACAACGGGCACGGCCAACTCGGCCACGGAAACACCGGCGGCGACGACCCCACACCCCGACAGGTAGACACGGGCGACAGCAGGTTCACCCAGATCAGCGCAGGCACCGCCCATATGATCGCCCTTGACACCCAGGGCAGGGCATGGACCTGGGGGGACGACACCCATGGCCAACTCGGCGACGGAAACACCGGCGGCGCCACCGGCACCCCAACCGTACGGGCCATGCCGCCAGCCACCCCTTCATGGATGGTCTACACACAGGTCCGGGCCGGCGGCAGCCACACCCTCGCCATCGCCAACAACGGCCACATGTACGCCTGGGGCGACAACACCCATGGCCAACTCGGCGACGGAAACACCGGCGGCGCCACCGGCACCCCAACCCAGGTGCAGGCCCCGACCGGCACATCCCCCGCCTTCACCTGGCTGTATGTCACGGCCGGCACCGACCACACCCTCGTCATCGGCTCCGACACCGACACCGACACTCCCTATACGTTCGGCTCCGACCAGCACGGCCAACTCGGCGACGGCAGCGGTACCGACACCGGCAGACCCATCAAACCCGAACTGCCCACAGCAATCACCATCACCACGATCTCCGCCGGCGGCCACGTATCCCACGCCATCGCCGACAACGGCCGCATGTACGCCTGGGGCGACAACACCCACGGTCAACTCGGCAGCCACGCCGACACGACCACGCCAGTCATCGTCGATCCACCCGCCCCCGATGCCACCTGGGTCCGTACCGCCGATGGCACCGGGCATACCCTCGCCATCGACATTCACGGCACCCCGCATGCCTGGGGTGACAACGCCCACGGCCAACTCGGCGATGACACCACCGCCGGCAGCACCACACCTGTCACCATCGACTACCCCGACCTGCAAATCATCTCCGTCGATTTCGACGGAACACCGGGAGCCGATCCCTCCCGACAGGCCGACGGCACCTGGACCGTCATCGCGCCACCCAGACGGCATCGGCCCGGCATGGTCCCCCTCATCATCCACTGGAATCGGAACGGTCTCACCCAACCCGACGCCGCTCTCGACTTCACCTATACCCCTAACCGCTACACCATCACCTACGATGCCGACGGGGGTTCGCCTACGCCGCCATCGCAGACCGCGGACGAGGACACCACCGTCATCCGGCCTGCCGACCCCACCAGACCAGGTCAACGATTCGACGGATGGTTCAACGGTAGCGCCGCCTATGACTTCAACCAACCCATCCAGGAAAGCCTCACCCTGAAAGCCAGGTGGAGCCCCGCAAACGCCAAATGGACCCTCACCCCCACACATGGCATCTATACCGGCGGCGACACCGTGACCCTCACCCCACCATCAACCGGCAACATGCGTCTGGCACAGGTCAGCGCCGGTGCCGGATATTCACTCGCTATCGGCAGTGACGGGAAAGCCTACGGTTGGGGCGACAACAGCTCCGGCCAACTTGGGGACGGCACGCGAACCAATCGAAACGAACCCGTTGCAATCTCAACTCCGAGAGGGTCCGCACCCGGGTTCACCTGGCTGCAGGCCGCCGCAGGCACCACGATGAGCATGGGCCTGGGATCCGATGGGATGGTCTATGCCTGGGGCACCAACACCACAGGCCTGGGCGACGGTACATCCGACACCTCGGCAAACCCCGTCAAGGTGGTTCTTCCATCAGATGTAAACCCAGACTTCAGATTCACTCAGGTGGCCGTGGGCGGTAGGCATACCCTGGCTCTGGGCAACGACGGGAATGTCTATGCCTGGGGATCCGTCACGGGCGGACTGGGTGATGGAAGGACATACAGTTCCCCGACTCCGATCCGGGTAGCCAAGCCCGGTGAAGCCCCATCCGGTTTCTCCTATGTCCAGATCAGCGCTGGAAGCGAGCACAATCTGGCCATCGGCAACGACCGGAAGGTATACGCTTGGGGATCCGATGCCAACGGGAGACTCGGTCTTGGTGACGGAAGCAGCGAAAGCAAGGTACCGAAACCGCTGGCAGTGCCATCAGGCATGAGCAAAAGCCCCGTATACATCCAGATCAGCGCCGGATCGTCCCACTCCCTGGCCCTGGACCAGGATGGAAGGGCCTGGGCCTGGGGATCGAACGGGAGCGGCCAGGTCAAATCCGACGGGGACGACGAGCCCGTACCCGTTCAAGTCGCCCTCCCACGGGGTGCATCCGGCAGCTTCGCCTACAAGCGGGTGGCGGCCGGCGACAACCACAGCCTGGCCATCGGCAACGACCAGGTGGTTTACGGCTGGGGGGACGACTCCCACGGCCAGCTCGGTGATGGACGCTCCACCGGGCAGCCTGCGACGGCCAGGGACCCCAACGATGCCAGTCAGGGGCTCAAGGCCGGGAGCATCAGCGCCGGCGACAACCACAGCCTGGCCATCGGCTCGGATGGAATAGCCTATGGATTCGGCTGGAACAACACCCGGCAGAACGGAACCGGTTCCGACAACACCGATCTGGTGCTGGCCACCCGTATCGCCATCCCGCCCATGGGCATTCCCACCCGACTTACCTTCGGTGATAGCGACGGAACGATTAATGGCCGGCAACCGGACGGGACCTGGCAGGCAATCACCCCCAGCCACGAAGTCGGCCAGGTTCCCGTCGGCATCGAATGGACACTGGCCGGGGAGCCACAGACCACGGACACCGGCAACGTCTATACCTTCGAGCGTTACGGGATACTGCCGAATGCCGGTAGAGGGGGAATCATACTCCTCCTGCTGATCGGTCTTCTGACCATGGCGGCCATCGCCGCCCAACGCAAACATCGAACGCAGCCGGAGGCATGAGGTGATCAGGATGGATATGTGGTGAGGAAGGGCGATGTGCCGTATCAGCAGCACGGCGTCACCGCGAATCCGCGGTTCCACGAATTCATCCTGTTATTCAGGATTTCTCTCGAGTAAGCGGCCATGAGAAGGGAAGCTCCCCCGCTTCCCGGCCGGGAGGCAGCTCCGCCAGTAATTTTCCCCTTGGCGGGCTGCCTTCTTTCTTATCCTTCAATCGGGGGAGAGCCCTACCGCCTTGAAAGCATGCACCCAAACGGTCTCCTTATCTGGCGCGCGGATGCAGAATCAATCGGAAAACCAGGTGCCGAACAGCGGTCGGAATGGCCCTGCGCACCCTGTTGCGGCAACCCTCCTTCCCCCACGGCCGGTCAAAGCCGTGTCGAAGCCATCTGGGCGCATGCTCAGAGACGCATATGGGCGGTTGGCGGTCCTGGCACCATACCAATCGTTACGGATCGGCGACCATGCCATCCTTCCCTGCCGACGACTTACTCCTGCGAGCGAGTCATGACATGAATGGCCTGGTCGGATTCGTCGACGATACGCTCCATGGCCCTGCGCGCGCCATCACCGTCACCCTGGCGTATCAGGGCCGCCACGTCGCCGTGGAGTCTCAGCGCCTGCTCATTGGCCCGGCGTGGCATGAGTTCATGACGGGTACGTCCGGCCAGGACAGAGGCCACCACATCACCAAGAGCAGCGAACATGGCGTTGCCGGATGATTCCAGAAGGGTCCTATGAAAACACTCGTCAGCTTGGAGGTAGTCGGACTCATTCGCCTGGTTGGCGTGGGCCACCATGTCAATGGCGGCCTGGGTCAGGGCGGCCCATTGTTCCGGCTTGGCCCTGGCGGCCGCGAGTCGGGCCGCTGTGGGCTCCACACTTCCCCGTAGCTCCGAGAGTTCGTGGAGCGTGCCCTCCCGGTCCGGACCGCGCAGTCTCCATTCGATGACCATGGGGTCGTAGATGTTCCAGACCCTGACCGGGTTGACGACGGCTCCCACCTTACGTTTTACAGTGACCAGTCGCATGGATTCGAGGACACGGGTCACTTCTCTGGTAACCGTTCGGGAGGGAAGCTCCCGACCCGGGGCGGGGGCGGGCAGACGCTCCCCCTCGGCTATATCGCCGCTGATGATATCCATACCCCATTGATCCAGCAGCCTGTCATGCAACGACGGTTCCGTTCCCATGAAACTCACTCTACCAATCATTCCCGGCGAGGTGTCTCAGACTGGAAATACAGGTGAAACCTGCCATAATGAAATCGTGGCGGCGGCGTCGCCGTCCACAGGGTGTGTACACTTGTAGCAGTTAAAACATACATAATGTCATTCGGTCGATATTATGTCATGCAAAATAAAAAAACGAATCCGGGAGACCGGATTCGCCCGATTCCTCAGAGAAGAGGCAGCAATGCAAACCATGTTGCACCTGGCAACCACCGAGCGGGTCCTGGTCGCCGCCGGCGAGACCGCCAAGCTCAACACCACACAATTGGGCATCAGTCTGATCTTCAGCCTGGTGGTGCTCATATTCCTGGTGACCGTCGTCAAACTCCATCCCTTCGTATCCCTCCTGGCGGCCGGACTGGTGGTAGGCATCGGGTCAGGCTATGGACCCATGGCAACGCTGACCAGTTTCACCGGCGAGTTCGGCAACACCATGGGATCAGTGGGCATCCTGATAGGCCTGGGTGCCATGATCGGCAAGGTGCTCATGGATACCGGCGCCACCGACCAGGTGGTCAACACCCTGGTATCCAAATCCTCCGCAGCCTCCATACCCTGGATCATGGCCCTGATAGGAGCGCTGATCGGCCTCCCCATGTTCTTCGAGGTAGGCCTGGTCATCCTGGTGCCGGTCATCATCCTGGTGGCCCAACGCACCAAACTGCCGCTGATGCGCGTTGCGATTCCCACCCTGGCGGGCCTGTCGATCATGCACGCCTGCGTACCACCCCATCCCGGCCCGCTGGCCGCCCTGAGCCAGTTCAAGGAAACCGGCAATGTGGGGTTGACCATGATGTTCGGCATCCCCTTCGCCCTGATCACCCTGGTCCTGGTCGGCCCCCTCTTCTCCAGGGTGGCCGCCCGGTGGGTTCCGGTCCAGGCACCTGCGGACTTTGTAGCCAAAAGCGATGAGGCCGGCAAGGAGGAGACCAAGCTTCCCTCATTCGGCATTTCCCTCTGCTGCATCCTTCTTCCCGCCGTCCTCATGCTCCTCACCTCGATCTTCGAAATCGCCCTGCCCGGTTTCAAGGACCGCACAGACGGATTCGCCCAGACCATCAACTTCATCGGCAACCCCGTCATGGCCCTGGCCATCGCCCTGATCGTTTCCATGCTGGTACTCAAGGCCGCCTCCGGTATTTCCTGGAAGACCGTCAACGATTCCCTGGGCGCATCCCTACCCGCAGTGGCCGGCATCCTCCTGATCGTCGGCGCAGGTGGGGGCTTCAAAGGAGTCCTGGTCGCCACGGGCATCGGCAAGATCATCGGCAACTTCGTGGAGACCTCAAGCATCTCCATCTTCCTGTTGGGCTGGCTGATCGCGGTCTTCGTCCGTGTCGCCACCGGCTCGGCCACCGTCTCCATCCTGACCACGGCCGGCATACTCAGCAACGCCATGACCATGATGCATGCCACCCCGATGGCCACCACCCTCCTGGTGATCGCCATCGGTGCCGGGTCCATATTCCTCTCCCACCTGAACGACGCCGGCTTCTGGCTTATCAAGGAATACTTCGGTCTGAGCGTGGGTGAGACCCTGAAGACCTGGTCGGTTCTGGAGTGCCTCCTCTCGGTGGTGGTCCTGGTCCTGGTCATGATCGCCAGCATCTTCATCCCCATCGCCGGCTGAGCTCCAGCCCCTCACCCAACCATTGAAAGGACACATATGGTAGACACACTCTCAACGAACGCCGAGGGGTTCGACGAGCACTCGATCCCCTCGGCCGTGGAAAACACGGTTCCCCCGGATTATTTCAAGGACCACACGCCGATCCTTGTCATCATGGGGGTTTCCGGTTGCGGCAAGACCACGATGAACACCCACCTGAGCGAGAAACTGGGCTGGGACATGGCCGAGGCCGATGACTTCCATCCCCGGGCCAATATCGACAAGATGGCCCATGGGATTCCACTGAACGACGATGATCGCTGGCCCTGGCTCGACAAGATCCACGCTTGGATCCAGGACCACATGGAGAGGAAGGTGCCCGGCACCGTCACCTGCTCCGCCCTGAAGCGGTCCTATCGTGACAGGATCCGGATGCCGGGCGTGGTCTTCATCCATCTGAGCGGGGACTACGACTCCATCATGGAACGGCTCTCACACCGCCAGGGGCACTTCATGAAGCCCCAGATGCTCAAGTCGCAGTTCGAGACCCTGGAACCTCTGGGCAGGGACGAGATCCACCTGACCATCGACGTGGGGCTGCGCATGGCCCCCGAAATCGAGGCCGAGGAGGTCATCGACACCCTGGGACTGCAATGCGACGTCGAGACCCACACGGAGCAGGTCAGGGCCGAGCGCGCCCGCCAGGCGGCTCGGAAATCCCGGCAGCGATGAGCAGCGATCTCAAGAAACCAGGGGAGACCGTCCATACGGCAGAGCAACCGCGTCGATACCGGCGAGTAGACGTCCCTTGCCAATCAGCAGAAAGGAACAGCATTATGAAAATCGGAATGATCGGCCTGGGCCGCATGGGCAGGAACATGGCCGACCGCCTGCGCGCGGGTGGCCACCAGGTCGTCGGATACGACATCTCCCCGGATTCAGGCAGAGACGTGGACAGTCTCAAGGCCCTGATCGACGCCCTGGAGGCCCCACGTGCCATCTGGGTCATGGTACCGGCGGGCAAGCCCGTCGAGTCCACACTGAACCAGCTGGGCGATCTGATGGACAGCGGCGACCTGGTGATCGACGGGGGAAACACCCGCTTCGCCCAGGACCAAGAGCATGCCAAGGCTTTGGGGGCCAAGGGAATCGGCCTGGTCGACGTGGGCACCTCCAACGGCATCTGGGGCAAGGAGAACGGCTACGCCCTGATGGTGGGCGGGTCCGATGAGGACGTGGCCCGAATCCAGCCCGTTCTCGACACCCTCAAGCCCGAAGGCGAGTTCGGCCTGGTCCACGCCGGCGGCACCGGTGCCGGCCACTATGCCAAGATGGTCCATAACGGCATCGAGTACGGCATGATGCAGTCCATGGCCGAGGGGTACGCCGTCCTGGAGGCCTCCGATCTGATCGAGGAACCCGGTGAGGTGGTCCAGTCCTGGCGGAAGGGGTCGGTCATCCAGTCCTGGCTCCTGGACCTCCTGGCCGAGTCCCTCCAGCAGGACCCCCACCTGACCCACATCGCCGGCACAGCCGAGGAAACCGGGGAAGCCAGGTGGATGATCGGGGATGCCCTGGAACTGGGGGTACCGACCCCGGCCATCACCTCGGCCCTCTACGCCCGCCAGTCCTCGCAGATTCAGGACCCCATGACCATGAAGGTGGTCTCGGCCCTGCGCAGCGCCTTCGGCGGCCACCCCATCGTCAAGGAGTAGCCTCCGACAATTACCGTGTACCGGATGGGTCCCATGCGTAGCCCACAGATCAGACCAATAATGCTGGTGCCCCGGACCGGGTCGGTTCGGGGCACCAGCGCTGTCAACCCATCGACGGAGTGTGTCCGCGTCTCTGCGGGCAGGCCTTCGTTGTGGCAGGGGTGGGGAATCAGTCCTGCTTGATCTCGGACTTGTCTCCGGCCCAGAGGGTGTGGAAGACACCGGGCTGGTCCACGCGCCCATAGGTGTGGGCACCGAAGAGGTCGCGCTGGCCCTGGATCAGGGCTGCAGGCAGGCGCCTCGAACGCAGGCCGTCATAGTAGGAGAGGGAGCTGGCGAAGACCGGGATGGGAATGCCGGCCTGGGTGGCGCGGACCACCACGCGGCGCCAGGAATCCTGGGCACCCTCGACGGCCTGCTTGAAGAAGGGGTCGAAGAGGAGGGAGCCGAATTCCTCGCCGGAACCGTAGGCATCGGAGATCCTGTTCAGGAACTTGGCCCGGATGATGCAACCGCCGCGCCAGATGCGGGCGATGGCACCCATGTCGAGTTTCCATCCGTAGACGTTGGCACCTTCCTGCATCTCATTGAAGCCCTGGGCATAGGCCACGATCTTGGAGGCGTAGAGGGCCTGGCGCACGTCCTCGATGAAGGCCTTGCGCTGGTCGGGATCGGCGGCCAAATCACTCAGGATGGCCTGTGGTTCGGGGCCGTTCAGACCCTTCCGGGCGGCCTCCCGGCGCAGGTCGGCGGAGGAGGAGAGCCCCCGGGCGAAGACGGCCTCGCCTATGCCGGTGACCGGCACAGCCAGGTCCAAGGCTGTCTGCACGGTCCAGGTGCCGGTGCCCTTCATACCGGCCTGGTCGGTCACGATGTCGATGAAGGGCCTGCCGGTGGCGGAGTCGGTGTGGTGCAGCACCTCGGCCGTGATCTGCACCAGGTAGGAGTTCAGGTCGCCCTGGTTCCACTCCTCGAAGACGTCGGCGATCTGCTCGGGTTCCATGCCCAGGCCGCGGCGCATAAGGTCGTAGGACTCGGCGATGACCTGCATGTCGGAGTACTCGATGCCGTTATGGACCATCTTGACGAAGTGGCCTGCGCCGTCGGTGCCGATATGGGTCACACAGGGCTCCCCCTCGGCCTGGGCCGCTATGGACTTGAGGATCGGCCCCAGGGTCCGCCAGGATTCATCGGTTCCACCAGGCATCATGGAGGGTCCCAGAAGGGCGCCCTCCTCGCCGCCGGAAACGCCGCAGCCCACGAAGTGCAGACCCCGGGCCCTGATGGCCTTCTCGCGGCGGATGGTGTCCTTGAAGTAGGCATTGCCGGCATCGACGATGATATCGCCAGGCTCCATCAGATCGGCCAGGTCATTGATCATCTGGTCGGTCGGGTCGCCGGCCTTGACCATGATGATGGCCGTGCGGGGCCTGGTCAGGGAACCGACGAACTCCTGCAGGGTCCTGGCGGGAACGAACCTCCCCTCATCCCCGTGCTCCTGGATCAGGGTCTCTGTACGGGAGTAG
Organism: uncultured Bifidobacterium sp.; assembly: GCF_945269915.1. Classification (GTDB taxonomy): domain Bacteria; phylum Actinomycetota; class Actinomycetes; order Actinomycetales; family Bifidobacteriaceae; genus Bombiscardovia; species Bombiscardovia indica. The sequence goes on from NZ_CALYOY010000015.1 coordinate 37,796, forward strand.
TGCCGGTTGTAGACGGCCACGGTGTTGCCGTGCCGGGCCAGGTTCCTGGACAGGCTGGCACCCATGGCGGCCAGGCCCACGACTCCGATATTGGCTTGAGCTTCTGTCATCACTTCACCTTTCGAACGACCGCCCGGGCATGACCGGGTCTAGGTTTTCACCAGGCCAATTCTATGGCTCAATGCCGATTTGGGTGGGCTTGCTTCCATACCGGGGCAGCCGTGTCGGGGGTCCAATCGCCCACCCGCAAGTCGTACCAGGCCGCCAAAGGCCACCATTCCCGAGCCGGCAAGGCCTCCCCGGCATGGTGGTCAGCGCCTGGCCGGACCTGGCCGTGCCTGTGCTCACTCCCCGTGCTACTGGGCTTTGGGATGCTTCGGAGGCTTGACCTTGCGCGGAGGCAGCATGACCCTGGTCAGCTTGGGTACCGAACGCGTCGAGACGAAGAGGGGCTGAACCTCGACGATCGGGTTGTAGGGGGCCAGACCAAACCACTTGATGGGCGATCCGGCCAGCTTCCTGATGGCGTACTTGACCTTGAGGGAGAGGGCGCCACGGGAGTCGATCTTGGACTCGGGCATCAGGGCCTTGTGAACCAGAACGTAGGTGATCGTACCGATCTGCGGATCCTCGTCCACCTTGGGATAGATCGAGGGCTGCTTGGGCAGTTCCCCACTATCGATCAGTTCGTGCATGATCTGGTGCAGGTAGGTGGCCACGTTCTGATCCACCTTGAAACCCAGCTTCATCCTCACCCGGAAGAGGTAATTGGTCCCGAAGTTCTCGACTGAATACTTACGGGTGTAGGGGGCGTCGGTGGTCTGGACCGACACCGCCCACCAGGCCCGGGCACGCTTGGGATGGTTGGCGAAGATCGAGAAGAAGATGTCCGTATCCAGGCGGCGCATCTCGGCATCCGAGGTCAGGTAGACCAGGTTGTCGGCGAAGTAGGGGATGCGGAAGTCGTTGTGGAGCATCTCCAGGGCGGGCAGGCACTCCTTGGCGGCCATGTGCCGTCGCTGCGAGCGCTCCACCTTGGTTCCCTGGTCCCAGGTGTACATGATGTAGAGGATGGCTGCGGTCAGGAGCATGGTGAACCAGCCGCCGTGCATGAACTTGGCCATGGAGGCCAGGAAGAAGAGGATCTGGATGGCCAGGAAGACCACGGCGAAGACGATGGAACCGATCCGCTTCCGGTCGTGCCAGAGGTAGTCGGCCAGGAGGACGGTCGTCGTGATCATGGTCACGGTCAGGGCCAGGCCGTAGGCGGCTGAGATGTGCTCGGAATCCTTGAAGAGGACCAGGACGGTCAGAGTGGCTGCGCAAAGCACCCAGTTGACGGTCGGGATGTAGAGCTGTCCGCGGGTCCGGGCCGGGTAACGCACCTGGAGGTGGGGCATCCAGTTCAGACCTGTGGCCTCGGAGACCATCGTGAAGGCCCCGGTTATCAGGGCCTGGGAGGCGATGACACCGGCGGTGACCGAGAGGATGACGGCCACGTAACGCACCGTGGTGGGCATCATCTGGAAGAAGGGGTTGAGCCCGGTGACCCCCTGCAGGGCCGGGTTGGTCGTGTTGCGCAGTAGCCAGGCGCCCTGTCCGAAGTAGTTGAAGACCAGGGCGATGTTGATGAAAGGCCAGGTGGCGTAGATGTTGCCACGGCCCACATGGCCCATGTCGGAGTAGAGGGCCTCGGCTCCCGTGGTCGAGAGGAAGACCGTGCCCATGATGGTCAGGCCCACCGGGTTCCGGGGGCTGAAGAGGAAGCGGATGCCATAGACCGGGTTCAGGGCCTCGAAGATGGACCAGTCCCCACCGATGCAGTAGATGCCGATCACGGCCAGGAAGGCGAACCAGACCATGACCACGCTGCCGAAGACCTTACCGATCCGTTCCGTTCCGCGGGACTGGACGGCGAAGAGGATAAGGATGATCACGAAGGTGATGACCATGGTCAGGTTCCCGTTCTCCTTGAAGACGGGTTCCAGGACGGGTATGGTCTTCAGACCTTCGACTGCCGACGATATGGAGACCGCCGGGGTCAGGACCGAATCGGCCAGGAAGGCGGCGCCGCCCAGCATGGCGGGGATGGCCAGCCACTTGCCGTAGCGCCGCACCAGGGTGTAGAGGGCGAAGATGCCGCCCTCACCCTTGTTGTCGATCCGCATGGCCACCAGGACGTACTTGACCGTGGTGATCAGGGTGATGGACCAGAAGACCAGGGAGAGCATGCCCAGGACGGCGGGGCGGTCCACCTTGCCGATGCCGCCCTGCCCGGACACGAAGGTCTGGAAGGTGTAGAGGGGGGAGGTTCCTATATCGCCGTAGACCACGCCCAGGGCCACGATGCACATGCCCAGGCTGATCCTGTCCGGGGAGGACTGGATCTTGCGCCACCAGCGACCCAGGGGGCCTCGCGGCGGGTTCCGCTGGCGTACGGCTGCACGCTGGGCCTCGCGGCGGGCGCGTTTGAGTTCGTTCTCCTCCTCGCGGGTGCGGGCCTTGGCCGAAATCCTGGGGGCCCGGGTAAAGCTCTCGGGCGGAAGGATGGATTCCTGTTCGACCGCCTGTCGGCTGCCGCCGGTCCTGACGGCCTTGCCGGTCTTGGATGCCTTGGTCGCCCTGACCTTCTTGACGACCTTGGAAGGCCTGCGGGATGTCGAATCCCCGGACTCCTCCCTCCTTATCGTCCGCTCCGACCGACCGTCGGACTCGGACGACTCGGATAAGATGGGGGTCTCTTCAACCCCCTCGGCTCCATCCTCGGTCGACATTTCATGCCGCTCACTAGCCATACAGCCCTCCATAGGCCAAAGCCTTCTCCTCTAATGCACGCAGGCAGCACCGAGCTTCCCGCGTATACCGCGACGACTACCGTAGCACCTTTTGCCCCTTCTGGTACAACCGCAACGACGGTTTTAATCCGTTTCCTGCAGGTTTTCCTCAGGGCCTGATCCCGATGCCCGAACGCAAGGCCCCGTGTCCGGCCGCAGGCGCTCACCCCTGTCCGAGTCCTCTGAGGATGTGCGATGGCATCCGACCCGCCGCCCTCCAGCACTCACCCCTGGGCCGGCTGGACCGGGTCGTCAGATTCCGTAGACCCTCCTGGTGGTTTCCCTGGTGGCCCTGGCCACCTCCTCAATGGGCTTATCCAGGGCGTCGGCCATGGCCCGGAGGGTGTAGGGAATCATATAGGGGGCGTTCGTCCGGCCACGATAGGGCATGGGAGTCAGGTAGGGGGCGTCGGTCTCGACCATGATGTGGTCCGGCCCCACGATGGGGAGGGCCTGGCGAATCCCCTCGTTCCCCTTGTAGGAGACGGTTCCCGAGAAGCTCAGATACCAGCCGTGCTCGGCTGCGACCCGGGCCATGTCCGCATCGCCCGAATAGGAGTGGAAGACGGTCCGCTCCGGTGCACCGTCCGCCAGGAGGGTGTCGATGACCTCCTGGTGAGCGTCCCTGTCGTGGATCTGCAAAGGCAGGTCCAATTCCTTGGCCAGGGCCATATGGTCGCGCAGGGCCTGGCGCTGGATGCCCGCGGCCTCCCGGCCCGTTCTGAACAGGTCCATCCCGGTCTCCCCGATGGCCACCACCTGGTCGGGGTAGGCCAGTGCCAACCGCCGGACCTCCCCCAGGGCCTCCTCGAAAGGGGTATCGTGCCAGGGCCGGTAGGTGATCGGCAACCCGTCCGGACCCGGCACCCCCCGATGGCCATGCAGAACGGCCTCGTTGGGGTGAATGGCCAAGGCGGCGTGAACCACCCCGGGATGGGACAGGGCCAGGTCGACGGCGGTCTGGAGGTTGGGCAGCTCGCACCCCACGTCGATGGCGCCAACCACCCCCACGGCCCGGGCCTGGTCCAGCTGCTGGTCCACGCTGTAGACCGGAACCGGCTCCTGCCCACGTTCCCTGGCCTGCCGGTCCATCTCCCGGGCGAAGGGGACCACCGAGGCCATATGGGTATGGTCGTCGATGACCTCCACCCCCTGGGGCAGGGCCTCGGGGGCAGGGGCCCAACTGCGATTGCGATGATGCCTGCTCATGCCCTCCAGTCTAGGAAGCAGTGCGGCCAGGGCCTTCACCTCTTGGCATGGGGGGGGGGGGGGAGGGCAGCTCCCAATAAGGGGACAATCAAAGCAGGCGGGTGTATGGCAAATGGCCCCTCACCCCCTGAAACCTCACAGGGGTGAAGAGCCAAATGCTATTGCGGTGATGCCGCTATAGCCCCAAGTCTTGAACCAAGGCGGAAATAAGCGAAATTCTCAACTCATGTGTTTCACAAGCACAAATCACGATCAGTCCTTGGTGGCCTGGACTTCAGTCGCCCACCCATCCACGAACCTATGAACGACCATATCCCAGTTGCCCGTGCCCTGTGCATACTCGAGCATGGCATCGTATACATTGTTCTGCCAGGTTGCGGAAGGCTGCATGGTGTGGACCCAGGGTATCTTCTCCGTCTTGGACTTGGAGTCCTTCTGGGCTATTTCGACCAGTGGGTTCTCCGTCTTGACGTCGGCAAAACTCTTGAATGGCGTGGTGAAGCCCATATCCTCGCTCATGGCCTTCTTACCGTCATCCGATGTGATGACCCACTTGAGGAAGTCCTCGGTCGCCTGCCGATCCTTCTTGGAGATCTTCTTATTGATGCACCAATAGTTCATGGTGCCTGTGGTCAATCCCTGGTTCTGTTCACCCTTCACGCCGATATACATGGGGATCATGCCCACATTGTCGGCCTGGAAACCGGCATCACGCAAATCGGTCCATGACCAGGTTCCATTCTGGTACAGGGCCGCACTGCCTGTCGCGAACTCGGAATTCGCGTCATCAAGGGTGACTGAGCCCAACTTGGACGGTTCCGTGGTCGAATCCTTCAGGTACAGGTCCCACATCTGCCTGAACTCGGGAAGATACGTACCTTTGATGGTCGCAGGCTGCTTCTGCACCGTGTTCTCATCCTTGAATTCGTAGTACAGGGGAACGGCGGCCAGCTGTTGTCCGAATCGCCAGTTAGAGGAGGAATCCATTCCCGCTGAGGTGAAAGCTCCCTTGATTCCCAACTCGTCCCTATGCTTCTGCAAGCCATCCGCCACCGCCTTGAGCTGCTTGAAGGACTTGATCTGGGAGGCTGACTTCACGGCAGCATCCGGAAGTTGGCAGTACTTCTTCAATATGTCCTTGTTATAGATGATACCGATGGACTCGGTTACGAAGGGGATGGCAACGACCTTGCCGGAATCGTCCTTGAGCGCCGTTGACTTGTCGGTGAGCTGCCTATACGGTTCCGTGTCAGAGACATCGGAAACATAGTCCTTCCAGGTTTTCAACCCAACAGGTCCGGTGACCTGAAAGAGCGTGGGGGCTTCGGCTTTGGACATCTCGGACTTGAGGGCCTGATCATATGTGCCCGAAGCGGCAGTCTGCACATTGACCTTGGTGCCGGTCTCATCGGTGTACTTCTTCGCCAGGTCCTCCCACTGCGTGGCAACCTCCGGCTTGAAGTTCATGTAATAGACCTTCCCGCCCGATGCCTTTGGCGCATCATCGGCCTTGCCGCCGCCTCCACAACCAGACAGCCCGGCTACGCCCAGGGCGAGCACCGCCACTGTTGCACTTACCTTCTTTATGCTTCCTTGCATGGCATTTCCTTTCGTGTGTGTATACCTCATCACGTACTTGATGCTGAGCGAATCCGTTCCTGCGCACTCAGTCTTCGTTGAACGAAATGATCACCCCTTTACCGCTCCGGCCGTCACACCGGCGATGATGTACTTTTGGCAGAACAGGTAAAAAACGACAATGGGGATGATCGTCAGCACAAGGCAGCCCATCATGGCTCCCATATCCACAGCGCCATACCCACCCTTGAGATACTGGATGGCGATGCTCGCCGTCTTATAGCGCCGCATATCCAAGGTCAGATACGGCAGCAGGAAGTCATTCCATATCCACATGGTCTCCAGAATCGCCACCGAGACCAGGCTCGGCTTCATCATGGGGACCACAATCGTGAAGAAGGTTCGGGGCACGCTTGCGCCATCTATCATTGCCGCCTCTTCAATATCCATGGGAAGGGACTTGATGACGCCCGTGAACATGAAGACACACATGCCACAGCCGAATCCCAGATACAGGATCCACAGTCCCCAAGGGGTATTGAGACCAAGCATGTCCGCGATTTTTGAAAGGGGGAACATGACCATCTGGAAGGGGACGATCATGCTGAACAGAAACAGGAGGTATGCAATTCTCGAAGGCAGGTTACGGACCCTGACAATCCACCATGCACACATGGAGGTGCAGACCAGAATCAAAGCCACCGCCCCGACAGTGACAACCACGGTCCAGCCAAAACTGGCGAGGAGGTTGGTCCTGCGGATACCTCTGGCGTAGTTCTGGAAACCGACGAAGGTTGTTGAGTTCGGCAGGGAGAATGTACTCTGCGAAATATAGATCTTGTTCTTGAACGAATTGATGACAACAAGAACGATGGGGAATATCCAGAGTAGTGACAAGGCAGAGAATATGGCGGTCCACAACCATCCATGTCGCAGTTGTTCCCTTTTCACGCCGCCACCTCCTTGCTGGTTGTGAGTTTGTTCTGGATAAGTGCCACGACGGCCACGATGAGGAAGAAGATGACCGCCTTGGCCTGCCCGACCCCCTCATAACCGGTCCGGCCATAGAAGGTTCGGTATATATTCAGCGCCAGCATTTCCGAGGTATTGGACGGGGCGCCATTGGTCAAGGCCAGGTTCTGATCGAAGAGCTTGAATCCGTTCGTGACCGTCAGGAATGTGCAGACAGTGATGCTTGGCATCATCAACGGTATGGTGATCCTGAACAGAATCTGCCTGGGTGAGGCACCATCGACCGATGCCGCTTCCATGACATCGTCAGGCAAGGACTGCATGCCCGCTATGTAGATGACCATCATGTAGCCGATTTGCTGCCAGCACATGAGAATAACAAGACCCCAGAAGCCGTATGTGCCTGAGTAGGTCAACGACCGACCCCAGTGTCCGAAGACACCATTGAGCAGCAACTGCCAAACGTAGCCCAGGATAATGCCGCCGATTAGGTTGGGCATGAAGAAAACCGCCCTGAAGAGGTTGGCTCCTTTCATCGCCTTGGTAAACATATAGGCCACAAAGAAGCCGGCGACATTGACCACCAGGGTCGTCACTATGGTGAACAGTACGGTGAAGACCAGTGAATGCTGGAACTCCCTGTCTGCAAGCAACCCGCTGTAGTTGCTCAGACCGACCCAATGGGCATCGGTCACCGTAGTGAATCTGGTAAAACTCAGGTATATGCCCATGACGAATGGGATCAGGAACCCGATAAGAAAAGCCACCAAGGTGGGAAGCAAGAAAACCGCCCACCATCGGCGTATGGATTTACCGATCATCGATATCACGATTGTCCTTCTTTCGATAATTGAACCGGTTCACCTTTGAAACTCAGGTCTCCCCAAGCCATGCAGCAGGCATGGGGATGGCTTGCAGAGGGTCTACATCAGACCGATTAATCCATGGTCCCGGCCTTCCACTGCAAAAACCGGGATCTCGTCGATGGGGGCCTCCACGGTGATGCGGGTCCCCCCCTCATAGGAGGCACCGGACTTTACGAAGGTCCAATGGACGCTGGAATCGCCGGGCAGATACACTTGGCGCTCCCTGGCTCCTGCTGCAGTCACCGGGGCGACGAGCAAATCCGGCCCTAGCATATACTCGTCGGAGATGTTGTAACTCTTCTCGTCCTCGTTGAATTCATAGAACAGCCCGCGAACAACGGGATCGCCGGACTCGTGAGCGGTTTGGAACAGCTCATGCAGATATGGCCTGAGCGCCTCACGGACCGAAATGAACTTCTTGAATACCGCCTCGACCTGGTCTCCATAGCTCCACGGCTCATTCTCTGCACCGGAAGGAAGCCTGGGGCTGCCGTCCGCTGCGTAAATGGACTCCTTGAAACTTCCCTCCTGACGCTCAAGACTCCTGTCACCGTGGTTGCGCATAACGGGAGAAAAGCAGGAGAAGGCACACCAGCGCATGAGGAGCTCCTTGAATTCAGGCGAATCAATCCGCCCATCATGGAAACCGCCCATATCAGTCGTAAACCAAGGGATACCGGCCATGCCCATGTGAATCGCGCAGGTGATCTGCGCACGCAAATCTTCGAATGTGGACCCCACATCACCCGACCAGACCAGGGAGGCATATCTCTGGGACCCCACCCAGGCGCAACGCGTCAGGTTGACGATCTGATCCTGCCGGCCGTCCTTGATTTGCCCTTCGAAGAACCCTTTGTTGTAGTCGCGGGGATAAATGTTGCCTATCTCCTGATTGGGGCCGGCATAATAACGATAATTCGAGAAGTCGTAGGTCCCGTATTCAGGCTCCGCCTCGTCCAGCCAGAAGGCGTCAACACCCTTATCCACGTAATTGTGCTTGCATTTCTCCCATACGAACCGACGGGCTTCCGGATTGGTCGCGTCATAGAACTGGTTGGGCTCAAGGAACATCATGCCGACATCGATTCCCGATTCGGCATTAACGAGAAGGTTATTCGCATGCATATATGCGTAATTCTCGGACTTCAGAGAAACCTGCGGCCAGACAGAGACCATGACCTTGATTCCCATGGCATGCAACTCGTCGCACATGGCCTTGGGATCGGGCCAGAACTCGTCCTCGAAACGGAAATCCCCCATGTGTGGCCAATGGAAGAAATCAATCACGATAACGTCCAGAGGGATGCCCCTACGCTTGAACTCACGGGCCACATCCAAAACCTGCTGCTGATTCCAGTAACGTAACTTGCACTGCCAGAATCCCAGACCCCAGTCAGGCATCACAGGAGCATGACCGGTGGCATCTGCGTAGTTATGCATGATATCCGCGGGGGAACCGCCCGCGGTCACCCAGTAATCAATCTGTGGGGTCGATTGCGCAAACCACTCAGTGCGGTTCAACGAAAAGGTTGCAGAGCCTATAGACGGATTGTTCCACAGGAAACCATATCCGGCGCTGGATACGACGAAGGGGATGGACGCCTGGGAATTGCGGTGGGCCAATTCAAAGCTGCATCCTTTGAGATCCATGAAGTCCTGCTGATACTCGCCCATGCCATAAAGATGCTCATCCCTTGGGGCCAGGAAAGAGGCGGTGACCGACATGGCCCCTCCTCCCAAGGGGGTGTATTTCCGGGCTTTCCTGTTCAAAGAGCCCCCGGAGGACAGCTCTTCAAACAAGGTCTTCCCATCGGCGTTGATGAAGGCGAGAGAGCACCTACTTTCCAGACCGCCTGCACCGGCATTGAAAATTTCTCTGATGGTCAACCGAACCGTCAGCCGCCCGTTGATGAGTTCAGCCACTGATCCGTCCTCATGCAAGCTGATCGTGGCCCCGGAATCCTCACTTGGCTGCCGCCGGGGAAGCAGTCCCCCATCCGAGTCGCTCATCCGACGATTCTTCGAAGCACGAACACGGACGCTGTCTTTTCCCCAGGGTTCGACCTGCAGACACTCCCCGTCTCCCTTCCATCTGATGACACCATCAATCACCGAAAATGCTGAAAGCATCCCATCGCCTTTCTTTGCGCACTATTTCTGTGAGACCCAACCTGTACATGCAGCTTCACATATCAGGCCGTCTCCATATCGGGTTGTCGTATTCGACTGCAAGCCTTCCACAGCGGAGACTCTATAGCGAAGCACCTCGCGGCACCGTCCTACCGAACGGCCACGGCGGCACTTCACTTAGTGAACCGGTTCAACTAAGTCGATGGTATCACTTTCCCGTCCGGTTGCAAACCAGCGGGGAGCAAGTCAAACAACCGAGATGGTTCCTTCGTCATGCCATGAAGTGTCAATCAGTTTCTTCCCCGGCCCGGCACCAGGATTGTCGATTCGCCGCAGCAAGGCATCCACCACTGAAGAAGTGATGGTACGAGTATCGATGCAGGCGGAGGTCGGGGGCATCCTCATCCGTTCATAAACAATATCCGCCAGCAATACGGCCAATGATATGTTACCGGGAACGGCCACGTGGGCCTGTTCCAGCTCCAGACGAGCACTGACGGCAGTATCCTGGTCCTCGACTATGACACCGGTCGCATTTGGGTGCCGCGACAGGGCTTCGTGCAGGGACCATTCTGTCGCATCCGCATCGATGCACTCCTGCTCAATCCGTATACTGCAGCGTGCCGCCTCGTCTTCGGCGGCTCTGATGAATCTGAGCGTATAGTTCAGCGGGTTGGAATCGGAGCGGCTGCACTTGGACGCCAGAATAATCTCCTTATGACCCCCTTGGGCGAATCGATTCACCAGGTTATGGGCGGCCTGTTCAAAATTGGTGTCGACGACATCAAGGCCCTGGGTCTTCTCGGGCATTCCGAACAGGACGGTCGGCACACCTGAATCGACGGCAACACCGACCCTGGGATCATGACTGTCGATATCCATCAAAATCAATCCATCGATTTTCCGAGCTCGCGCAGCATCCTCGATTTCTCGAGTCCCGTCCTCATCAACCATGAGGAGAATGTCATATCCGCGTTTGCGGGCATAATCGGACAATCCCGAAAAGTAAATCCCTTTCAGGAGGGGAGACGAAGCGATGTCCTCTATATCCGAAGTGGCAACACCCAGTGTCATGGTCCTGGAGGTCGATAAGGCACGGGCCGAATGATTCACCGTATAACCAAGTTTCTGCATGGCCTTATGGACCTTGTCGGCTGTTTTCTTGGTTATTTTCGGATTCCCGGATATCACATAGGAAACGGTTGTCTTCGACACACCGGCCTCGCGGGCTACATCAAGGATGTTGACCATATACACTCCAAATACAACACTTCCGGGCAAAACCACTGCTACCAGAAGCCGAGTCCGAGTCACTCCACAGCCAGCGCAAGCACCGGCATGACGGTAATCCCGGCCTCACACCTGTCGCGGATGCCCCTGGACCTTGACCGTGATCTCCGGACCGGCCAGATGCTCGGTACCGACCGCATCGGGGGTCACCATCACCCTGAACCGGGTCTCACCCACGGTCAGCTGGTAAGACAGGGAATCCCACTCCTTGG
>NZ_CALYOY010000016.1 GCF_945269915.1 uncultured Bifidobacterium sp.
AGGGGCTGGACGGGGCGCGCCAGGGGGGGGGGGGCGTCCTTGCGCCGGGGAAGGCAAAGACCCCCGGCGGGTCTCCGCCGGGGGTCGGTCTCATCCGGGTCCAGTCGGCCCGGGTGCGTTTCAGATGTGGAAGTAGAGTTCGTACTCCAGGGGGGTGGGGGCCAGGCGGGCCTGGTCGAGTTCACCCCGCTTCAGATCCAGCCAGGTCTCGATCAGGTCATCGGAAAAGACGTCGCCCTCACTCAGGAAGTCATGGTCCTCCTCCAGGGCGTTCAGGGCCTCCTCCAGGGAGCCGGGAACCTGCTTGATCTGGTCGTGCTCCTCCGGGGGCAGCTCGTAGAGGTCCTTGTCCACGGGTGCCGGGGGCTCGGTGTGGTTGAGGATGCCGTCCAGGCCGGCCATGAGCTGGGCCGAGAAGGCCAGGAAGGGGTTGCAGGAGGGGTCGGGCGCCCGGAACTCGATGCGCTTGGCGGCGGGGGAGGTGCCGGCCAGGGGGATGCGGATGGCGGCGGAACGGTTCCTGGCCGAATAGACCAGATTGACCGGGGCCTCGTAGCCGGGGACCAGCCGCTTGTAGGAGTTCATCGAGGGGTTGGTGAAGGCCAGGACCGAGGAGGCGTGCCTGATCAGTCCGCCCACATACCAGCGGGCGATGTCGGAGAGGCCGCCGTAGCCCTTCTCGTCGTAGAAGAGGGGCTTGCCATCCTTCCAGAGGGACTGGTGGCAGTGCATCCCGGTCCCGTTGTCGCCGGCGATGGGCTTGGGCATGAAGGTGGCCGCCTTGCCGGCCAGGGCCGCGGTCTCGTGGACCACGTACTTGTACTTCATCAGGTCGTCACCGGCGTGCAGGAGGGTGTTGAACCGGTAGTTGATCTCCTGCTGACCGGCTCCGCCCACCTCGTGGTGGGCACGTTCCAGGATCAGACCTACCTTCTGCAGGTTGGCGACCATGTCGTCGCGCAGGTCCTGGTAGTGGTCAATCGGGGGAACGGGGAAGTACCCTTTCTTTACGCGGTTCTTGAAGCCGATGTTCTCGGACCCGTCGTCCTCGATTTCGGCACCCGAGTTCCAGGGGGCCTCGATGGAGTCGACCTCGTAGAAGGACCGCTGCATGCTGTTCTCGAAGCGCACCTTGTCGAAGATGAAGAACTCCGCCTCGGGGGCGAAGGAGGCTGTGTCGGCGATGCCGGTCGACTTCAGGTAGGCCTCGGCCTTGGAGGCGATCTGCCTGGGGTCGCGGGAGTAGGGCTCGTCGGTCAGCGGGTCGACGATCGAGAAGGCCACATCCAGGGTCTTGTGCTTGCGGAAGGGATCCAGGTAGGCGGTTTCCGGATCAGGAATCAGCTTCATGTCCGATTCGTTGATGGCCTGGAAACCCTGGACGGAGGAGCCGTCGAAGGCCATGCCGTCCGTGAAGGCGTCCTTGAGGAACTCGCTGGCGGGAACGGTGAAGTGTTGCTGGACACCGATCAGGTCGGTGAACCTGACGGAGACGTACTCCACGCCCTCCTGATTGATCACAGCTTCACAGTCGGCCTTTGACTTCAGTTCTGTCACTGAACTGCTCCTTTCATGAAATCCGTTATGGTCATACAGTCTAAGAGACCCGAGTTTTCGCCAATCCGCAACTTAGGTTACGGGGTTGTTTCGTACCCGCGAAACGGTAACACCGGCGTGACAGCCTCTGATACGGAAAAACCCGACACTGAACACTGAGGGTCGGTGTCGGGGGTGGATGCATGGGCTCGGTCAGCGGCCGCGCATGGCCTTGCGGCTGACATGAACCTTGGTGGGGTCGATGCCCTTTGGCATGCCCAGTGCGCTCTGGCGTTTCTGGAGGGTGATCAGACGCTCGTTCAGGATCGCCAGCTCGTCGGACGTCATTCTGGCCTTCTTCCTGATGACCTCTCGCTGCAGCTTGTTCAACGGCACCTGCTTGGGGCCCTGACCGACACTGATCATATAGATGGGAATGTCGGAACCCTGGGTGATGCGTCGGATCTTCTCCTCCTCGCGCCTCATGGCCTTGGTCACCCTGGCGTAGTCGCCCTCACCAACCAGGTAGACGCCGGTACGGCCGGTGCCGCGCCAGATGGCGTCCTTGGTCTTGGCGTCGATCCAGACGGGGTCCTGGGGGAACCTGAAGCCGGCCCTGGAGATGTTGCCCAGTACCGCGGCCGCCGCACCTGGGCGGCCCTCCATCTTGGCATAGCCCACCCTGTCGGAGCGGCGGGTCAGGGTCATCGTGGCCAGGAGGAGGCCCACCATGATGCCCAGAAGGACAAAGAGGATCCAGCTCAACCAGCCGACGTGGAAGATGAAGCAGACCGTGACGGCCACCGCGGTAGGCACCAGGATGGCCACCAGGAGGAGCCAGGGCAGGGCCTTGTCCTCGGCATAGGTGAATTGGAAGATCTTTCTGATCTGGGAAATCGTGCCCTTCTTCTTTTTCGGCTTCTTGGCCCTATCCTCTTGTGCCATACCATCCTCACTTGGAAACGTTCACTGGTTGACCAGTCTACCGCATGTTCAGGGGTCGTTCGTCGGCTTTGAGCAGAGCTTCGCCTATGGCTTCGCTGAAGGTCGGATGGGGATGGATCAGAACCGCCGCCCGGTCCAGGGGGACCCGGTTGCCCACCAGCTGCTGAATTTCGGCGATGTTCTCCGAGGCCTGGGGGGAGACCACCTCCAGGCCGACAACGATCCGGGTGCCCAGATCGGAGGAGGGGCAGGCCGTGACCAGGCTCAGGGTGCCCTGGTACCCGCTCATCCGCATGCGCGAGTTGGCCTGCATGGGGTATATGGTCTCCTCGACCTGATTCAGGGTGGGGTCGTCCTGGGCCTCCTGCCTGGTGTAGCCCACCGAGGCCGCCTGGGGGGACGAATAGACCACCTGGGGGATGGTGGATTCCCTGACCGGCTCGGGGTCAAGGCCGGCCGCGGCCTCGGCCAGGGTGATGCCCTGCTGGAAGGCCCGGTGGGCCAGGTGGTGGCCCGGGGTGATATCGCCCAGGGCCCAGACGCGTTCACGGCTGGTTCTGCCCTGGGAATCGGTCAGAATCTGCCCGGATTCGTCGGTGTCGATACCCAGACCCTCCATCCAGTCCTGATCGGTCTGGGGGTCCCTGCCGATGGCGGCCAGGACCAGGTCGGTCTCCAACCGTGCCGCATCCCCTTCGCCTTGGGTGGGACCGTAGGTGACGGTCAGGGGTTTGTCGGCGCCGGAATCGGAGATTGACCTGCAGGTGGAGCCGGGGATGATGATGAAGCCCTGACGTTTCAGTTCCCGGGTCATGACCAGACCGGTCCGCCGCCCCCAGTGGGAGAGGACCCGGTCGCGACGGATCATCAAGGTGACCTCGGCACCGGCCTGGTGCCAGATGGTGGCGAATTCCAGGGCCACGTCCCCTGCACCGACCACCAGGACGCGTTTGGGGAAGGGCTTGAGCTGCAGGGCCCTGTCGGAGTCGATGACCCGGTTGCCGAAGGGGATGCCCGGCAGGGGGCGCGACCTGGAGCCCATGGCCAGGACCGTGTCGCAGGTGGTCAGTCGGCGGGTGGAACCATCGGGTGTCTCGACCGCAACAAGGCCGTCACCGACGATGGACCCCTCTCCCCGGATCAGGTCCACCTTCCGTTGGGCGAGGAGCTGGGCAAGTCCGCCGGTCATGGCTCCGACCATCTCGTCCTGGTAGGCGGCCAGGCGCTGGTAATCGATGCCCTGGGCCCGGACCCGGATGCCCATGGATGCGCCCAGGGCCGCCTGCTCCAAGACCTGTGTGGCGGTCAGGAGGGCCTTGGTCGGGATGCACCCCCGGTTCAGGCAGGTTCCGCCCGGTATGGGGTCGCGCTCGATCAGGGCCACCCGGGCCCCGAGCTCCGCAGAACGCAGGGCCGCGGAATACCCGCCTGGCCCTGACCCGATGATGATGACGTCGTACTGACGTTTGGAACTGTTCAAAGGGTCCGACGAAACGGAATCAATGCCATCTTCTGCTTGGTTCATAGTTGCCCATGCTAGTGGGGAAGGCGGTGCAGGGCCATGTGGTTTGCACACTGTGGGCACTTCCCGCCAACCCGGTCCCTTAGCCCCGGTTCCCGGAGAAATATCAAAACCGCCCGGCCCCGGTCGGGGAGGGCGGTCTGTGATTCCCCGCAATCAGCCGGTTGTGTGCCGGTCCCGTTCTACTTTGGCCAGTTGCCGCGTTTGGGTGAGGTCGGTTTGGGGACCCGCCAACGGCGTACCATCATGGCCCGCTGCCAGGCATAGCTGGCTGAACGGGACCCTCTGGCCACGGAGCGCTCCCCGAACTTCCCGATGAGTTTGGTCTTGAGCCTGCGCCACATCAGCCAGGTATCGAGGATGCCGATGATGATGTAGACGTAGATGGCGATGGTCACGATCAGGTTGATGGTGGTCGCGGTGGCCGGGCTCGTGACGGAGCTGGTGAACAAGGATATAAACATACCCACTATAAGGACCATGATGGCCGGGAAGGACCACTCGAGCAGGTTGAACCGAGCATCCACGTAATCGCGGATGTAGACCCTCCAGGGCAGGCGTTCCGCCTTGGGCATGTGGACCACGTCCCCCGTTTTCATGGCCTCGTACTGGGCGTCCTCCCTGGCCCGGATGCGTGCCTTGGCGGCCTTGCGGCTGGCCTTGCGGTCCTTGGGAACCAGAGGGCGCAGTGTCTGGGCTTCCGCCACCTTACGTTTGGGAGTCGGTCGCCCCTTGCCCTCGGTACGGTCCCGGGTCTCCCCGGTGTCTGATTCCTGGCCCTGGGCCTTCTTGTCCTTGCCTGTGAAGGGGTTCCATGTCATGCGAACAGGTTACGGTGACGCCTAGACTCATCAGCGTTTTCAGGAGGTTGGACATGACGGATCCACGGTTGGAGGAGATTGGCAGAAGGGTGGGGTCCGACTGGACCAGGATCACCGACCTGCTCAAGGACAAGATCGCCCTGGGGTCTGTCTCCGCCAAGGGCATCACCGGTGACCACATGCGCCGTTCTGCCGAATTCGTGGCCGAGGAGCTGATCAGGGTGGGCATCGAGGCCGAAGTGGTCCAATCCACCAACAGGGATGGCACCCCGGGTGCATACGAGGTGGTCGGCTCCAGGATCGTCGACCCCGAAGCCCCCACGGTCCTCCTCTACGCCCACCACGATGTTCAGCCCGTTCCCGATCCGACCGTCTGGGACACGGACCCCTTCGTCGGGGTGGAGCGCGACGACAGGCTCTACGGGCGCGGCTCGGCCGACGACGGTGGCGGCATCGCCATCCATTCCGGAGCCCTTCATGCCCTGGGCGATGACCTCAAGGTCAACATCAGGGTCTTCATCGAAGGGGAGGAGGAGATGGGGTCCCCCAGCTTCATCCCCTTCATCGAGGCCCATAGGGAGGAGTTCGACTCCGACCTGATCATCGTGGCCGATTCGGGTAACTGGTCCGACCGCATCCCCAGCCTGACCACCTCCCTGCGGGGCAACTCCGATCTGGACGTCACGGTCAAGGTCCTGGAGCACCCGGTCCATTCGGGTCAGTTCGGCGGCCCCATCCTGGATTCCAACACCCTGGCGGCCATGCTGATCGCCTCCATGTACAACGACCAGGGCGAGCTGGAGGTCCCGGGTCTCGAGGGCGGGCAACCCATCGGTGGCCTCCAACGCGACCTGGACCCCGACCAGGTGCGCAGCGACGCCGGGGTGGTGGCTTCCTACCGTCTGGCCGGCACCGGTTCCCTGGCATCCAGGCTCTGGACCAAGCCCTCGGCATCGATCATCGGGTTCGACGCCCATCCGGTCGAGGGATCCTTCAACGTCCTGGCCGACAGCACCCGCTTCCGTATCTCCCTGAGGACGGCCCCCACCCAGCGCCCAGAGGAGGCACAGAAGGCCCTGGCCGATTTCCTGCGCTCGCATGCCCCCCTGGGTGCCCAGGTCGAGGTTTCCTACGGGGAGAACGGGATGGGATGGGCCATGGATCCGGACAGCCGTGTGGTCCGGGATGCCGAGGAGTCCATGCGCCAGGCCTTCGGATGCGATCCGGTCAACAAGGGGGAGGGTGGTTCCATCCCCTTCATTCCCGAACTCAAACGTCTCTTCCCCCGGGCCCAGGTCCTGGTCACCGGCCCGGAGGACCCCCAGGCCAATGCCCACAGTCCCAACGAGTCCATATCCCTCTACGGTCTCGAGCGCAATGTCATCGCCGAAGCCCTCCTCCTGGACCGCCTGGGGGCTTGACCAAGGCAGGTCCTAGGATGGCTGATGACACGGGGGCCGCATGCCGCAAAGCAGCGTGTGGCTGAGAGGAGGCTCAGCCTCAACCGGACGAACGTTTACCGGGCAATGCCGGCGCACGGATGTCACTCGGCCCGTGCCTGAACAGGACGCACACCCACGGGTGTGCCTACGGAAAGGCACAGATCATGAATCAGCAACAAACCCCAACCAAGGGTACCGAAGGCAGGACCGACGGGGCTCAGGGGACCATTCGCATCCATCATTCCAACCGCTGGCGGGTGGTCGACATCGCCGTGGCATCGGTCATCGGCGTGGCCAGCGCGGTCATCTACTGGGTGGTGGCCATCGTCACCACGGTGCCCTGGTCCCTCCTGGACGGGATCATCCCAGGCCTGGCCGGCATCCTCAACGGGCTCTATCTCTTCGCCGCCCCCCTGGCCATCGTCATTGTGCGTCGCCCCGGGGCGGCCATCTATGCCGAGGTGGTCGCCGCTGTCCTGGAGTCCCTCCTGGGCAGCCAGTGGGTCCCTGTCGAGGTCTTCCTGATCGGCCTCCTCCAGGGCGCCATGGCCGAGCTGGTCTTTGCCCTCTGTCGGTACCGCCGCTGGAACCTGCCCACGGTCACCCTGTCGGGGATGGCCGCCGGTTTCGGCTGCTGGCTCTACACCTTCTGCACCCACCTCCAGGCCATCAGCCCGGCCGGCCCCTATGGACTGGTTTATCTGGTGACCACCATGATCTCCGGCGCCCTCCTGGCAGGCGTCCTGGTCTGGTACCTCTACCTGGCCATCGCCCGGACCGGTGCCCTTGACCGGTTCGAGTCCGGACGCCTCCCCAGGGCGGGCAAGGAAGAAGGAACCGTCGAGTGACACAAACCGACCCAGCACCATATGGGAATGATTCGGACCTGACCAGGCCGGCCGGGCTGGACCTGGTCCACTGGGGGTACCGTCATGCCTATCGGAGCCACTTCGCGGTCCGTGACCTCTCCCTGACCATTCCCGCCGGGCAACGGGTCCTCCTGCTGGGTGCCTCGGGCATCGGCAAGTCGACGATCCTGGAAGGCATCGCGGGGCTCCTTGGGGAACAGATGGGTGCCCAGGGGCTGGACGTCCCCGAGGGCCAGAACGAGCAGATCGTCGAAGTGGAGGACGCCGACGGCGGGGTGACCCAGGGAAGGATACTGATTGACGGCCACCCTGCCGGCGGGGTCGGTGGCCGGGTGGGCCTGGTCATGCAGGACCCTGATGCCCAGGCGATCTTCCAGAGGCTCGGCGATAACGTCGCCTTCGGGCCGGAGAACATGGGGGTCCCCAGGGAGGAGATCTGGCAACGTGTCCGCGAGTCCTTACGGGCAGTGGGTCTGCAGGACCTGCAGCTGACCCGGTCCACCATGCATCTGAGCGGAGGTCAGATGCAGCGCCTGGCCCTGGCCGGAGCCCTGGCCATGGAGCCGGGCCTGCTTCTCCTGGACGAACCGACCGCCAACCTGGATCCGGACGGGGTGCGGCAAATCGTCGGAGCGGTCCGTGAGGTCCTTGATCGACGTGATTCCACGATGGTCCTGGTGGAGCACCGGGCACAGCCCTGGATGGACATGATCGACAGGGTCATCGTCCTGGGTCTGGGGCCTGTGGAATCCGACCAGGGCCGGACAGGGAAGCGCGATTTCCGCCGGACCGTCATCATGGCCGATGGCACCCCGGACCAGGTCTTCTCCGACCGGGATCTGGATCTGGCGTCCCTGGGCATCTGGGTGCCCGACCCCTACAAGGGTGCCGCGGATCAGGTAGGACCGATCTCCCCGCATGCCCGGTCGGGTGGTGGCCCTGGTTCCGGCCTTGGCGATCCGATCCTGGAGACGGATGAACTGTCCGTCGGTCGTGATGGCAGATCCATCGCCTCCGGTATCAACCTGACTTTCCGCCAGGGAGAGGTGACGGCCCTGGTCGGGGCCAATGGGGCCGGCAAGTCCACCCTGGCCATGACCCTGGCCGGCCTGATGGACCCCCTTGCCGGTCGGGTCGTCGCCTCCGACAGGTTGATCCGGGACGATGGCGATGCCCGGTCTGTAGCCGGTGGGGCTGATCCATACGCCTGGAAGTCCACCGATCTGGCCTCCCGCATCTCCTACGTCTTCCAGAACCCGGAACACCAGTTCGCCCGGGGTTCCGTCCTCGGGGAGGTCATGCTGGCCCCGCTCAGAACCGGGATGACCCAGGACCAGGCCAGGGAGCGGGCCAGAAACCTCCTGACCAGGTTCAACCTGATCCAGTACGCCAATGCCAACCCCTACACCTTGTCCGGTGGGGAGAAGCGCAGGCTGACCGTGGCCGCCGCCCTGGCCGCCGCACCCCGGGTCCTGATCCTGGACGAGCCGACCTTCGGCCAGGACAGGACCACCTGGACCAGCATGGCCCAACTGATCGACTCCCTTCGGGCGGATGGCATCTGCATCATCGTGGTCACCCACGATATGGATCTGGTCAAGGCCCTGGATGCCCGCCTTGTGTATCTCATCCCCGATCGTCCAGGAGCGGGGAAGGTCTCTGGTGGCCCGGTGCAGTCACCGGATGGTCCTGACGGGTCCCGGCCGGTACTCCTGCCCGTTGCCGCCATGGATCAGCGTGACGAGCCGCCCAGGCGGTCAAGCAGATCGGCCTACATCGCCTCCATCAACCCGGCCTTCCGCCTGATCGGGGCCTTCCTGACCGCCTTGCCCCTCCTGATCAGCCTGGACTGGGTGTCCGCCACGGTGGCCCTGGTCCTGGAACTGTTCCTCCTTATGGCTGCCGGGTTCACCCCCTTGAGGATCGTCAGATCCGCCTGGCCCATCTTCCTGGGTGCCCCGGGTTCGGCCCTGGCCATCATCCTCTATGGAAAGGCCGGCGGAGCCACCTACTGGCAGTGGGGGATGATCCATGTCACCCAGCGTTCCCTGGACCTGGCCCTGGCCACGGCCCTGCGCATCCTGGCCATAGGGATCCCAGCCATCATCACGGTTCTGGGCATTGACGCGACCGACCTGGCCGATGCCTTCAGCCAGGTCCTCCACCTGCCGGAGCGGTTTGTGTATGGAGGGCTGGCCGGATTGAGGCTTTTCTCGGTCCTCAGGGACGACTGGTCCGCCCTTTCGGCCTCAAGGAGGAGCAGGGGTCTGGGAGATGAGAACAGGTTCAAGGCCTTCTTCCCCCAGGCCTTCGCCCTCCTGGTACTCTCGATCAGGCGCTCGACCACCCTGGCCACGGCCATGGAGGCCAGAGGGTTCGGTGGCACCGAGGAACGCACCCATGCCAGGGTGTCCGATGTGGGTCCACGGGATTATGTCTATCTCCTGATCTGCCTGGCCGTACCCGTGGCGGCCCTGGCCACCGCCGCTCTGACCGGCAGGATTTCATACTTCGGTAATTGACCGGCCCGGGACGTTGGGCTCCAAGTGGTTGGTCCGGCACACGGAAGAGGCCCGGATACCGCATCCACCTGCCACTTGTCAGTGGTTTGACGGATAGGTATCCGGGCCTCTTCCCGGTAAGCTCCCAGGCACGAGGACTGCTCGGGCGGACAGTGGTTACTTGACCAGGGTGGTGTTCAGGTTGCGGACCTCGTCGAAGCGCTTGGAGGCGTCCTCCCAGTTGACGATGTGCCACCAGGCCTTGACGTAGTCGGCCCTGACGTTCAGGTAATCCAGGTAGTAGGCATGCTCCCAAAGATCCAGAAGAACCAGCGGGAAGATGGTGACGGGCAGGTTGCCCTGGTGGTCGTACATCTGCAGGGTGACCAGGCGCTCACCCAGGGAGTCCCAGGCCAGGACGGCCCAACCGGAGCCCTGGATGCCGGCGCACATGGACTCGAAGTACTTCTTGAAGCCCTCGAAGGAACCGAACTGGTCCTCGATGGCGGCCTTGAGTTCGCCGGTTGGTTCCTGGCCGATGGAGGGGGCCATGTTCTTCCAGAAGATGGTGTGGTTCTTGTGGCCGGCCAGGTTGAAGGCCAGGTTCTTTTCCAGAAGGTTGGACTGGGCCACGTCGCCGGACTCGGCCGCATCATGGATCTGCTCCAGGGCCTGGTTGGCGCCGTTCACATAGGCCTGATGGTGCTTGTCGTGGTGGAGCTCCATGATCTTGCCTGAGACGTAGGGCTCGAGGGCCGAGTAGTCATAGGGCAGATCGGGAAGTGTGTATACGGGCATGGTGTCTCCTAACATTGCCTCCGCCGGGCATCAGCCCCTGATGGAAAGACCCGGTCGTCAGGCTTGGAATACCAAGTCGATTTGGCTTGTCCACCAAGCTTATCCCCGGGAAGTCCGGGAACCAAGGCCTTCGCGAGGTCAGTTCAGTGAACTTGCTTACAGAGGGCTAGAGTGGTGGGCATGCCCCTGACAGAAACCGTGATGGACAATCCGCGCTCGCAACGTATACGCCGCCTTGCCGAATTGAAGGAAAGGCGGGTCCGGCAGCGCCATGAACGCTTCCTGATCGAAGGGCCTCAGAGCGTCAGGGAGGCTGTGGCTTGCCGACCGGACCTGATCACCGACCTCTACGTCCAGGCTGGGGAGGGACCCCAGCCGAGCGGCACTAGATTCCTGAACCCCGTAGTGTCGGTTATCGCCGAGAGCGCCCTGGCCCACGACCATATCTATGTCCACCCGGTCACGGCCAGGGTCATGAAGGCCATCAGCACGGATGCCCAGGGAATCGTCGCCCAGGGAGATACCCGCGCGATGATGGTGGATCCCTCCGACCTGTGGACCGGGCATGACGGGCCGGCGGATTCCGGTGACCGCCAGTGCCGTGGGGGAGAGGGTATGATCGCCGCCTTCTGGCAGGTGCGTGACCCGGGCAATGCCGGTACGGTCATCAGAACGGCTGATGCCGCAGGCTGCAGGGCCCTGGTCCTGGTGGACGACTGCGTGGACCCCCTCAATCCCAAGGTCCTACGGTCCACCGCAGGCTCGGCCTTCCACATACCGATCCTGGCCATGGGTACTGAAGCCTTCCTGGACTGGGCGCACAGGCTGGGGTATGGAATCATGGCCGCCGATGTCCATGGGACACCGGAACGCAGGCCGACCAGTCTGCCGGATTACCTGGACCGGTCGGGTGCCCGGGGCGACCCGACGGGGCCCGATGACCAGACCGAACATCCCGGCCGGGATATGGTGGCCCTCTTCGGGAACGAGGCACGTGGCCTGCCCGCCGATCTCCTGGAGCAGGTGGATTCCATCGTCTCCATACCCATTTACGGCCGGGCAGAATCACTCAACCTGGCCACCTCGGCCGCGGTCCTGCTCTATGGACTGGCCATGTCTAGTCGTATTGAAAGAATATAAAGGCTGTAAAGACCGATATAACGCTGTTTTCAGGCTCTTACAAGATGGAAAGGTCCCAAGGTGGCAGAGGTAGAGTTCGACCCCGCAGCAGTGACCGATGAGGTCAGCGAGGGTATTGGGGAAATACGGGAAGCCTCCGATCTGGAGGAGCTGAAGGCGCTCAAGTCGCGGTACTCGGGTGCAGGATCCGCCATGGCCAGGGCCAGCAGGGCCATCGGGTCCCTGTCTGCCGACCGGAAGAAGACGGCCGGTCAGCTTATAGGGAAGCTCAGGGCCGACTTCGGCCGGGCCTATGGCCTCAAGGAGGGCCAGCTGCAGCAGGAGGAGGAGGACCGTCGTCTGCGTGCCGAGCGGGTCGACATGACCCTCCCCGTCGACCGCAAGCCCCAGGGTGCCCGTCACCCCCTGACCAGGCTCATGGAGGACGTCGAGGACTTCTTCGTCTCCATGGGTTGGCGCATCGCCCAGGGCCCCGAGCTGGAGGCGGAGTGGTACAACTTCGATGCCCTGAACTTCGGTCCCGACCACCCTGCCCGCCAGATGCAGGACACCTTCTACGTCAAGGGGAACCAGGCCAGGGACGCCGCCGGCTTCGTCGGGTCCAACATGGTCATGCGCACCCACACCTCGCCCGACCAGGCACGCTCCCTGATCACCCGTGGCGTGCCCCTCTACGTGGCCTGTACGGGCCGGGTCTTCCGCACCGACGAGCTGGATGCCACCCACACGCCCGTCTTCCACCAGTGCGAGGCCATCGCCGTCGACGAACACCTGACCATGGCCGACCTCAAGGGCGTCCTGGACAAGCTGGCCGCAGCCATGTTCGGCCCCGAGGCCAGGACCAGGCTGCGTCCCTCATACTTCCCCTTCACCGAACCCAGTGCCGAGATGGACCTCTGGTTTCCCGACAGGAAGGGCGGCCCGGGATGGATCGAATGGGGCGGTTGCGGCATGGTCAACCCCAACGTCCTGCGTTCGGCCGGTGTGGATCCCGACAAGTACTCGGGGTTCGCCTTCGGGGTGGGGATGGAGAGGACCCTCCTGCTCCGCCACGACATCAACGACATGCACGACCTGGTCGAGGGCGACGTGCGGTTCAGCCAGCAGTTCGAGATGGGGGAGTGATCCGATATGCCGATGGTAGATATTGACTGGCTCAAGGAACATGTCGAGGTCCCCGGGGACCTGACATATCCGCAACTGGCCAAGGACCTGGTCCGGGTCGGTCTCGAGGAGGAGGAGATCCACCAATCCACGGTGACCGGCCCCATCGTGGTCGGCTACGTGGTCGATGCCCTTCCCGAGCCCCAGAAGAACGGCAAGGTCATCAACTGGTGCCATGTCGATGTGGGCGATGCCTACAATGCCGTGGATGATGACGGGAAGAAGGTGCCCCGGGGAATCGTCTGCGGCGCCCCCAACATGGCCGCCGGGGAGAAGGTCGTCGTGACCCTGCCCGGTGCCGTCCTTCCTGGAGACTTCAAAATCGAACCCAGGAAGACCTACGGCCACTTATCGGACGGCATGTGCGCCTCCGAGCGTGAACTGGGCCTGGGTTCGGACCACAACGGGATCATCCTCCTGCGGCAGTACGGGTTCACCGACCAGGAGTACGAGGCCCTCAAGCCCGGTGACGATGCCATGGCCCTCCTCCACATGGACAACCCCGTCCTGGAAATCAACATCACCCCGGACAGGGGCTATGCCTTCTCCTATCGTGGCGTGGCCCGGGAGTTCCACCATTCGACCGGGGCGGCATACACGGATCCGGTCATGGAACTGAACAAGGCCCTGCCCCAGGCGGCCGACCGGAGCGACCAGGCCCCGATCGAGGTGCGGATCGAAGACGACAACCCCATCCACGGGGTGCCGGGTTGCGACCGCTACTACGTCAGGTCTGTCCAGGGCTACCAGCCTGGTTCCGCAACGCCTTCATGGATGCGTCGGCGGCTGACCAGGGCCGGGATGCGTTCCATCTCCCTGCCCGTTGATGTGACCAACTACGTCATGCTGGACCTGGGCCAGCCCCTGCACGCCTATGATGCCGACAAGATCGAAGGGCCCATCGTGGTCCGCAGGGCCAGGCAGGGCGAGCGCCTGACCACCCTGGACGGCAAGGACCGGGAGCTGAGCACCGAAGACCTCCTGATCACGGATTCCCCCAAGGGGGAGGCCGGTTCCCGCATCCTCGGCCTGGCCGGGGTCATGGGCGGTCTCTACGGGGAGGTGACCGACCAGACTCGGAACATCCTGATCGAGTCGGCCCACTTCGACCAGGTCACCATCGCCCGTTCGGCCCGTCGTCATAAGCTGCCCTCCGAGGCATCCAAGCGGTTCGAACGCGGGGTCGACCCTCAGATGCAGCCGGCGGCAGCCCAGATGGCGGCCCGGCTCCTTCAGGAGTTCGGTGGGGCCAGGATCGACGCCACCCCCTTGGACCTGGACCGGACCACCCCCATGCCCACCATTGATTTCAAACCCTCCGAGGTTGCCCGACTGACCGATCTTGATACCGACCGCGACCGTATCGTCGCCATCCTGGAGGATATCGGCTGCGAGGTGGATTCGGGAGCCGGACAGGTCCTGAGCGTCAGGCCCCCATCCTGGAGACCCGACCTGGGAGAGGCATGCGACCTGGTTGAAGAGGTGGCCCGCCTGGTGGGGTACGACCGCATTCCGATCAACATCCCCTCGGCCAAGGTCACCGGCGAGGTTGGGCTGACCGATCGTCAGCTTCGCAAGCGTTGGGTGGCCGACACCCTGGCCGAGTACGGTCTGACGGAGGTTCTGGACTATCCCTTCGTGGGTCGGCAGGATCTGACGGCCTTCGGCTACGATCCCGACCAGGAGGAGGCGGTCAGTGTGGAGCTGGCCAACCCCATGGCCGCCGACCGGCCCTTCCTGCGGCGGGTCCTCATGCTTCCCCTGGCCAATACCGTGGCCCGGAACCTGCGACGGGGCAACACCAACGTCTCCCTCTACGAGATCGGGTACATCTTCGTCCGCGACCCCAAGGCGCCGGCCGTTCCGACCCTGTCTGGCGGTACCCGTCCCAGCGACGAGCAACTGGCCCAGTTGGACGCCGGCCTGCCCGAACAGCGGCTGCATGTGGCCGCCCTCCTGACCGGCCTGGCCCAGGATGACGGCTGGCTCAAGGACCACCGTCCCGTGGACTGGACCGACGCGGTCGAATCCGCCCGGCGGGTTCTGGACCGCGTTGGTGCCCACTATCGCCTGGAGCAGCCCGAGGCCGACCAGGTCCCGGCCCAGTGGCATCCGGGCCGTACCGCCCAGGTGGTTCTGGATGACGGGACTCCGGTCGGCATGGTGGGTGAACTCCACCCCCGTGTCATCGCTGAACTGGGTTTCCCCGAGCATTCATCCGCCTTTGAGCTGGATCTGGATGGGATCTTCGACCATCTGGACTTCAGTCCCCTCCAGGCCAAGCCCATCTCGACCTTCCCGCCCGTCCGCCAGGACCTGGCCTTCACGGTCCCCGTCTCGGTCACGGCCGATCAGCTGGCTTCCGCCATCAGAGAAGCCGCAGGGACTAGTCTTGAGTCCATTGAACTCTTCGATGTTTTCACCGGCGAACAGATCGGTCAGGACGCCAAGTCCCTGGCCTTCGCGGTCACCTTCAGGGCCCCCGACAGGACCCTGACCTCTGAAGACAGCGAGGCGCTGAGGTCCGCCATCGTGGAGAAGGCCTCCGGGTTGGGAGCGCAGCTGCGCGCTTGAGCCGAACACAGATAAGAGGGGACATGACGGATATGGAAGACCAGCAGGGGGCCCAGGAACCCCAGGAAGCCGGCGGTCGGGATGACCAGGCACAGCCCCGGTACGGGCGGCATGTGGAACCCGCATACGGTGCACGGGCCGACCAGTATCCGGGGTGGAACCCGTATGTCTTCGGCAAGCCGGACCCTGAACCGGTCAGGAGCGATGCCCAGCCCGCCCCCGGTTCGGACAGGCAGGCGGTGCCCGGGTACTCCCGGATGGCCGGACAGGGCAATCCCGGAGGCGGTTCCAGGCATGTAACAGACGGCATCGACCCGGACGACCCGGCACAGAACCCCAGCTATGGTCACTGGGATCCCTACGCCATCATTGCCTTCATCATGGCCATCTTCCTCCCTGTCCCACTCCTTTCGGCAGTCCTGGGAGGAATCTCCATATACAGGACAAGGATGCTCCACATGAAGGGGTACGGGTTGGCCCTGGCCGCCGTCGTCATCAACGTGCTCTATACCCTGGCCTGGCTGTGGATGATTACCTCCGGTGTCTCCATGGACGACCTCACCCGGCAGATGCTCCAGTCCGCCGTGCCTTCGTTGCCTGGTGATTCCGGCGGTACCGGTAGCGGCGATGGGGTGCGCGCCTGAAGCGCGGCTGCTTTGAGCCCGTTTCCGGTTCTGGCAGATAGTCTTTCAAGCAGTGTTGATGGGCCGTCCGGACCTTGCGCCCGGGCGGTCTTCGTATATCCAGACCGGATCGGCAAGAGGTTCGACACGCCAAACTGCATAAGTATGCAAATATCTGCATGATTATGTAGAATGGGGCAAGATCAGTGAGAGGAGAAAGCATGCGGGAGTATTCGGTGGCGGTGGCAGGTGCCACCGGCTATGCCGGGACCGAGGCGGTCCGGCTGCTCTGCGCCCACCCCGCATTCGTGGTCGATACCCTGACCGGGTCAACCTCGGTGGGTGATTCCTTCGGTGACCATGCCCCCCACATCCCGGCCCTGGCCGACGAGGTCATCCAGGAAACCCGCCCGGACATTCTCAACGGTCATGACGTCATCATCATGGCCCTGCCGCATGGATCCTCGGGCGCCCTGGCCGAGGACCTGGACCCGGACGCGCTGGTGGTGGATCTGGGGGCAGACCACCGTCTGGAGCACCGGCGGGATTGGGATGACTACTACGGAGGCCCCTTCCATGATTGCTGGACCTATGGCCTTCCTGAGCTCATGCTCGGTGGGGGATCGAGACAGAGGCACCGCCTGGTCGGGACCCGCAGGATTGCCGGCCCCGGTTGCAACGTGACGGCAGTCACCCTGGCCATCCAACCGGCCCTGGCGGCCGGCCTGGTCCGGACCGATGACCTGGTGGCCGACCTGGTTGTGGCCTATTCCGGGGCCGGTAAGACCTCCGGCCGGATGGACCTTCTGGCCGCCCAGGCTCTCAACTCGGCCCATCCTTACGGTGTGGGCGGCTCCCATCGGCACATTCCTGAAATCATCCAGAACTGCAGGCATGCCGCTGGCCCCCAGGGGGACCGGGACGAATTCAGACTTGGGTTCACACCAATCCTGTCCCCCATGTCAAGGGGGATTCTGGCCACGGTTTCGGCTCCCTTGACCCGGAAGGGCTTGGACCTTTCCGAAGAGGACATCCGTTCCATCTGGGCCGGGGCCTATGGGGATGAACCCTTCGTCAGGTTCCTGCCGCAGGGCGTGCTGCCTGCAACTGCGGACGTTCTGGGGTCCAACAATGCCCAGGTCCAGGTGGTCCTGGACAGGCCTGCACAGCGCCTGGTGGCCTTTGCGGCCATCGACAATCTGACACGGGGCACCGCCGGACAGGCCGTGCAATCCATGAATCTAGCGCTGGGTCTGCCCGAGCAGACCGGATTGACGACCATAGGAGTGGCACCATGAGCGTGACATATGCGGCGGGATTCCAGGCAGGGACCGCCAAGGCCCACCGTCCCGGGGGGTCGGACCGAAAGAACCTGACCATGGTCGTCAACCGGGGGCCCATGGATACGGCGGTCGGGGTCTTTACCCCCAATCGCTTCCGGGCTGCCCCGGTGATCTGGACCGAACGGATCCTGGCGGACGGCCATGCCGGGGCCGTGGTCATCAATTCGGGTAACGCCAATGCCTGCACGGGTCCGGAGGGGTTGGAACAGACCAGGAGCACGGCCGTCCGGGCTGGTGGCCTCTTGGGGCTGGAACCGGAACGCGTGGCCGTCTGTTCCACCGGAATCATCGGTCACCTGCTTCGCCTGGACGCGATCCTCTCCGGGGTGGACCAGGCCCATGCAGACCTGGACGGAGGCGATCGGGCCGGTGCCGAGGCCGCCAAGGCCATACTGACCACCGACACCACCAGCAAGACCGTGACCCTGGACGGATCCGGCTACCGGCTGGGCGGCATGGTCAAGGGGTCGGGGATGATTGCACCGCAACTGGCCACGATGATCTGTCTGATCACCACCGATGCCGTCCTGGACCCGGCCCAGGCCCGGGCGGCGCTCGGACAGGCCTGCGGCACCAGCTTCAACCGTATAGACGTGGACGGCTGCATGTCCACCAACGACACCGTCCTGCTCATGGCATCCGGGGCTTCGGGGGCCAGCCCCGACCCGGAGGAGTTCCAGGCCCTGCTCGACCGGGCCTGCTCCGACCTGGCCCGTCAGATCATCGGGGATGGCGAGGGGGCCCACCATCAGATCCGTATCCGGGTCCAGGGGGCCGAGAACCAGGATGCGGCCCTGGCCTGCGCCCGGGCCGTGGCCGGTTCCAACCTGCTCAAATGCGCAGTGGCAGGAAATGATCCCAACTGGGGAAGGGTGGTCTCCTCCCTGGGGACCGTCCCCGAATCGGTGGCCGCTTATGATCCTGCCCGGGTCAGCGTGGACTTCAACGGGGTCAGGGTCTGCGACGGGGGCAGGCCAAATCTCGATCCCGACCTGGTGGACCTTCAACCCGCCGAGGTCCATATCGATATCGACCTGCACCAGGGTGCGGCCCGGGCTGATGTCTGGACCGATGACCTGACCCATGACTATGTGACCATCAACGCCGATTACTCCAGCTGAGACCAAGGGAGAAGGATGGCAGCAGGAATGGATGCGAAGGAGGGGACGATGAGTGACCCGGTAGATCGGGATGGCAGGGTCCGCATGGACCTTGACGACAGCCGGAAGGCCGAGGTCCTGATTGAGGCCCTGCCCTGGCTGGAAGAGTTCGCCGGCCAGCGGATCGTTGTCAAATATGGCGGGAACGCCATGGTGGACGACCACCTGAAGCAGTGCTTCGCCCAGGATATGGTCTTCCTCCGCCAGGTCGGCATGCATCCGGTGGTGGTCCACGGGGGCGGT
The DNA here is from genome assembly GCF_945269915.1 of uncultured Bifidobacterium sp. Lineage (GTDB taxonomy): Bacteria > Actinomycetota > Actinomycetes > Actinomycetales > Bifidobacteriaceae > Bombiscardovia > Bombiscardovia indica. The sequence goes on from NZ_CALYOY010000016.1 coordinate 18,682, forward strand.
CCACAGATCACCCGGATGCTGGATGCCCTGGGCATCGAATCCGTGTTCCGCGGTGGCCTGCGAGTCACCACCCCCGAGACCATGGAGGTGGTGCGCATGGTCCTGACCGGGCAGGTCTCGCGGGAACTGGTCGGCCTCATCAACGCCCATGGCCCCTTTGCCGTCGGCCTTTCAGGAGAGGACGCATCACTCTTTTCGGCCAGCCGTTGTCAGCCTCTGGTTGAGGGCAGGCCCCTTGACCTGGGTCTGGTCGGTGAGGTTGTCGGCGTGGATGCCTCCGCCGTCGAGGACCTGATTGAAGCGGGTCGAATCCCTGTGGTCTCTTCGGTGGCCCCGGATGAGAACGACCCCACCCAGGTCCTCAACGTCAACGCCGATGCCGCAGCCGGTGCCCTGGCCTCGGCCCTGGGCGCCCGGAAACTGATCATCCTGACCAACGTGGAGGGGCTCTACCGGGAGTGGCCCAGGGAGGACTCTTTGGTCTCCAGCATCGGCACCGACCATCTGGAAGGGATTCTGGGTCGGATGCACGCCGGGATGAGGCCCAAGCTGGAGGCCTGTCTCCAGGCCGTCAGGGGAGGAGTGGATGAGGCCCACATCATCGACGGCCGCCGTCCCCACTCCATCCTCAATGAGATATTCACCCAGAACGGGATCGGGACCATGGTGGTTCCCGGCGACGGCATCACGATGAGGGGGTCCCATGACCATCAAGCCCAGTGAAACCATGATGGGTCAATCGGGGAAGGCGGCCCCTGGAGGGCCGGCCACCACTCCGGCCGGTCCCCGCAGCCGGGATTGGTTGGCCCGCTATGGTAAGGCCCATATGAACGTCTTCGGCCTGCCTGCCAGGGTCATGGACCATGGCCAGGGTGTCCGCATCTGGGACCTGGACGGGAACGCCTACCTGGACATGATGGCCGGCATAGCCGTCAATGCCCTGGGATACGCCCATCCTGCCTGGAACCAGGCCCTGGCCGACCAGGCCTCCCGGATGGCCCACATCAGCAACTACTTTGCCTCCCGGCCCCAGATCGAGCTGGCGGAACGCCTCCTGTCCATTTCCGGTGCACCGGAAGGGTCCCATGTCTACTTTGCCAATTCTGGGACGGAGGCCAATGAGGCCGCCCTGAAGCTGGCCAGGCTCCATGGCAACAAGCTGCCCCACCCGAACGGCACAGGTCCAGCCAGGATCCTGGCCCTGACCAGGGGGTTCCATGGACGAAGCATGGGGTCCCTGAGCGCCACTTGGAAACCGACCATCCGCGAACCCTTTGCGCCCCTGGTTCCTGGCCTTGAATTCGTGCCGGCCGGTGATGCCGGTGCCATGGAGGCGGCCTTTGCGGATGAGACCAAGGGGCCGGTCGCGGCTGTCATCATGGAACTGATTCAGGGGGAGTCCGGGGTCAGGCCCCTTGACCCGGACTATGTCGCCTCGGTTCGTTCCCTCTGCATCGACCACCATGCCCTGATGGTGGTCGACGAGGTCCAGACCGGCATGGGGAGGACGGGGTACTGGTTCGCCTTCCAGGACCCGACCCTGTCCGGAGGCGCCAGGCCGGACCTGCTGACCTTTGCCAAGGGGGTGGCCGGCGGCTTCCCCATGGGTGGGATGATCGCCTTCGGCCAGGAGCTGTCGGAGGTACTCACCCCAGGCATGCACGGGTCCACCTTCGCTGGAAGCCCCCTGGCTTCGGCCCTGGGGCTGGTAACCCTGGAAACGATTCGGAAGGAGGGGCTTCTGGCCAATGCCCAGGCCGGCGGTGAGCGGCTTCGTCAGGGAATCATGGACACGCGCAACCCCCTGTATGTCGGCGTCCGCGGGCGGGGACTCCTGGATGCGGTCCAGCTGGCCCACACCTGCTCGCACGCCCTGGCATCATGGGCGCTGGACCATGGGCTGATCGTCAACGCGGTGGCTCCCGATGCCATACGCCTGGCCCCGCCATTGGTCATCGGTCCGGACGACATCGACCAGGCCGTCGACATCCTGTCGCAGGTGCCAGGCGATCTGCCGGATGATTGACCGACCCGGCCGGGGTTCCGGGCAGGACAGGGTTGGAGCCAGAAGAGTGATGCATACAGAGACCATCAAGGAAGACGAGCGAAACGGATTCGGAGGAAGCGGATGGCAGACAGCCTGAGGCACATGCTCAGGGACGATGACCTGAGCCACGAGGAGCAACTGGAGGTCCTGAGACTGGGTATGGCCTTCCGACAGGACCGCTATCTGGCCCGCCCCTTTGAGGGTCCCCAGGCCGTGGCCATCATCTTTGACAAGCCCAGCACCCGAACCAGGTCCAGCTTCTCGGTGGGGGTGGCCGAACTGGGCGGGTACCCCCTGGTCATAGACAAGAACGGTTCCCAGCTGGGCAGGGGCGAACCGGTGGCTGATACGGCCCGGGTCCTGACCCGGATGACCTCGGCCATCGTCTGGCGCACCTTCGGCCAGGACCGTGTGGAGACCATGGCGGACAAGTCCACCGTCCCCGTGGTCAATGCCCTGACCGACTCCTTCCACCCCTGCCAGATCCTTGCTGATTTCCTGACCCTTGCCCAGCACAGGGGTGGGGTCGATGCCCTGGCCGGGATGACCATCGCCTACCTGGGTGACGCGGCCAACAACATGGCCAATTCCTACCTTCTGGGCGGGGCCGTGGCCGGTATGAACGTCAGGGTGGCAGGCCCCAACGGCTTCCTGCCCGACTCCGGCATCGTCGAACAGGCGACCGCCCTGGCGGCACGGAACGGCGGTTCCATCCTGGTCACCACGGATCCGGACCAGGCCGTGGACCAGGCCGACTGCATCTTCACCGACACCTGGGTCTCCATGGGCGAGGAAGACCAGACCGCCACCAGGTCCAAGCCTTTCTGGGACTACCAGGTCAATGCCACACTGATGGACAAGGCCAAGCCCGATGCCCTCTTCCAGCACTGCCTGCCCGCCTACCGCGGCAAGGAGGTGACCGCCGAGGTCATCGACGGCCCAAGGTCGGTGGTTTGGGACGAGGCCGAGAACCGTCTCCACGCCCAGAAGGCCCTCCTGACCTGGTTGGTGGCCCAATCCACCGGGAGGATGGACCTGCTCAGGGGGGTGGCCCGATGAGACCGATCTCCAAGGTGGCCCGCCTGGATGCCATTCGGCAGGCCCTGGCCCGGACCCGTGTCAATTCCCAGCAGCAACTGGCCGAGATCCTTGACGAGCAGGGGATCGATGTGACCCAGGCCACCCTCAGCCGGGATCTGGATGACCTCCATGCCACCAAACTGCGCTATCCGGATGGGACCATGGCCTACTGGATCCCCGACACCACCGACCAGTCCGTCCTGGATGCCGGTGTGCCGGTGGGGGGCGATGCCGGTTCCGAGAACAAGACCGAGCTCTACCTCTCCAAGGTCCTGACCGGTCTGATCACATCGGTGGTACGGGCCAGGAATCTCCTGGTCGTCAGGACGCCGGCAGGTGCGGCCCAGTATGCGGCCTCGGCCCTGGACCGTCAGCCCCTGGAGGGGGTTCTGGGTACCATCGCCGGTGATGACACGGTACTGATCATCGCCGCTGACGATGCCAGTGCCAAGAGCCGGGCCGACTGGCTCCTCTCCATCACCTCCGGGGAGGAACCCTCCTCGGCCTGAGTGGTGCCGGCACCATCATCGGACCAACCCCGGGTCAACCTGCAAACCACAAGCAACCGTCGAACCAACGAAGAACCAAGGAAAGAAGCAGTGTCATGAGCGAGAAGAACCGCATCGTACTGGCCTATTCGGGTGGACTGGACACCTCGGTGGCCATTCCCTACCTGAAGGAGCGCACCGGCAAGGACGTGGTGGCCGTCTCACTGGATGTGGGTCAGGGCGGCGAGCGCCTCCAGACCATCAAGAAACGTGCCCTTGCCTGCGGGGCCGTGGAGTCCTACATCGTCGATGCCCGTGATGAATTCGCCTCCGAATACTGCATGCCCGCCCTCAAGGCCAATGCCATGTATGAGGGGGTCTACCCGCTGGTCTCCGCCATCTCCAGGCCTCTGATCACCAAGCATCTGGTCCGGGCCGCCCACCAATTCGGGGCCGACACCATCGCCCACGGCTGCACCGGCAAGGGGAACGACCAGGTCCGCTTCGAGGTCTCGATCATGTCCATCGATCCGACCATCAAGGCCATCAGCCCGATTCGCGACCTGGGCCTGATGCGCGACGTGGAGATCGCCTACGCCAAGGAACACGACCTGCCCATCGAGCAGACCGAGAAGAGTCCCTACTCCATCGACCAGAACGTCTGGGGGAGGGCCATCGAGACAGGCTACCTGGAGGACCCCTGGAACGGCCCCACCAAGGACGTTTACTCCTACACCGACGACCCGGCCTTCCCCCCGGTCGAGGATGAGGTGACCATCGACTTCGAGAAGGGGATCCCGGTCAGGATCGACGGCAAGGAGGTCACCCCCCTCCAGGCCATCGAGGAGATGAACCAGCGTGCCGGTGCCCAGGGCATCGGCCGGGTCGATCTGATCGAGGACCGACTGGTCGGCATCAAGTCCCGTGAACTCTACGAGGCACCGGGCGCCGTGGCCCTGATCACCGCCCACCAGGAGCTGGAGAACTGCTGCCTGGAGCGCGAGCAACACCGGATCAAGCGCGACATCGACAAGCGCTGGGGGGAGCTGGTCTACGATGCACAATGGTTCTCGCCGGCCGTCAGGTCCCTCAACGCCTTCATCGAGGAGACCCAGGAGTATGTGAGTGGGCGGATCCGCATGGTCATGCATGGGGGAAGGGCCGTGGTGACCGGACGCCGTTCCGACACCTCCCTCTACGACTACAGGTTGGCCACATACGAGTCCGGTGACAGCTTCGACCAGGACGCCTCCAACGGCTTCATCGAGATCTACGGCCTGCCCGACAGGGTGGCCGCAGCCCGTGACGTCCGTTTCGGCAGGGGTGTGGAAGTGCCGGACCAGACGGTCGAGTAGGAGCAATTGGAGAGGAACAGGGACGCGCGTCCGGCCAGGGATTCCCTATCCGGGCAGGGGCGCGGGGGAAGTGGAGGACAGATGCAGCAGGCTGATCAGGCCAAGGATGCTCCCGGGGATCGGGGGATGGCCCTCTGGGGTGGACGATTCAGTTCAGGTCCCTCGCCGGAACTTGCCAGACTGAGCAAGTCGACACAGTTCGACTGGCGGTTGGCCGATGACGACCTGGCGGGTTCCCGTGCCCATGCCCGTGCCCTGGCCAGGGCAGGCCTCCTGACCCCGGAGGAGTTGAAGGCCATGGAGGATGCCCTGGACCGGCTCCAGGATCAGGTCGACTCCGGCACCTTCGTCCCCGATGATGCCGACGAGGATGAGGCCACCGCCCTGGAGCGGGGCTTGATCGACCTGGCGGGTGACCGGCTGGGCGGGAAACTGAGGGCCGGCCGTTCCAGGAACGATCAGATAGCCGCCCTGATCCGCATCTGGCTGCGTCGGCACGCCCGTATCGTGGCCGGGGAGATCCTGGCCTTGGCCCATGCCCTGATGGACCAGGCCCAGAAGGCCGGAGGAACGGTCATGCCGGGGCGGACCCACATGCAGCACGCCCAGCCCGTCCTCCTCGCACACCAGCTCATGGCCCACGTCTGGCCGCTGATCCGCGACCTGGAACGCCTGGTTGACTGGGACAAGCGTGCCGATGCCAGTCCGTACGGATCCGGTGCCCTGGCCGGGAACACCCTGGGACTGGATCCGGATGCCGTGGCCCAGGAACTGGGGTTCTCCCGGGTCAGCGCCAACTCAATAGACGGGACGGCCGCCAGGGATGTGGTGGCCGAGTTCTCCTTCATCGCCGCCATGGTCGGGGTCGACGTCTCCCGCCTGGCCGAGGAGATCATCATCTGGAACACCCAGGAGTTCGCCTTCGTCCGTCTGGACGATGCCTACTCGACCGGTTCCTCGATAATGCCCCAGAAGAAGAACCCCGACATAGCCGAGCTGGCCCGGGGGAAGGCCGGCCGTCTGATCGGCGACCTGACCGGTCTCATGGCCACCCTGAAGGGCCTGCCCACCGCCTATGCCCGTGATCTCCAGGAGGACAAGGAGGCGGTCTTCGACCAGGTCGACACCCTGGAGGTCCTCCTGCCCGCCTTCACCGGGATGGTCGCCACCCTGTCCTTCCATAAGGACCGTCTTGAAGACCAGGCGCCGACCGGGTTCGCCCTGGCCACCGACCTGGCCGAGTGGCTGGTCAAACGGGGGGTTCCCTTCAGACACGCCCATGAACTCTCCGGGGCCTGCGTCAAGCTGGCCGAGGGAAGAAACTGCGAGCTCTGGGATCTGAACGATCAGGACTTCATCAAGGTCTTCCATGACTACCTGCCGGCTGACCAGGCCCCGAAGGTCCGCGAGGTCCTTTCGGCCGGCGGCTCCGTTCAGGCCCGGAATGGTCGCGGGGGTACCTCGCCGCGACGTGTTGCCGAACAGATGGAGGAGGCCAGGGCCCTCCTGGCCGACCTTGACGGGTTCGCCCAATCGACCTCCGATGGTCCGGCCTATCACATGCCGCAGTAAGCCTGTCGCAGGTACCTGAGTTACAATTCCATCTCGGTACATGGGATGAGGCGGTTCCCCAAGGGTCCGCGGAGTCTGCCGATTCCCGGATTCTCGGTGGGAAAGGCAGTGGTCGGTTATGAATCCTGCGGTGCTGGTCGAGGCCTGGTGGGCCAAGCATCATGTGAAGTTGGCCGCCGAACCGGCAGGGGAACGTCAGGGAACATGCAGGGTACCGGACGCATCGTCGGCTTCCTCCGGGGATGCCGAGCCCCTGACCATGGTCGCCGTCGGTGATTCCATGTCGGTCGGGTGCGGAGTCACCGACCAGAGCCAGGGGTTCATCCCCGACATCGCCCAGTCCCTGGCCGTACGCCTGGGCAGGACGGTCAGCTGGTCCACATATGGCCGTCTCGGGGCCACCATCCGCCGGGTGCGGTACCGGCTCCTCCCGGAGGTCACGGGCCACGCCGACCTTCTCGTGATCTGCGCCGGATCCAACGACATCATGGCCAACCGCTCCTGGGAGGAGTGGCGGACCGACCTGTCGGCCACCGTTGAGGATGCCAAGTCCAAGGGCACCAGGGTCCTGGTTCTCAGCTCTGGCCAGCTCTACCGGGATCCGGCCCTGGGCAAGGCCCTGCGGGCCGAAGTGGAACGGCGCATCGACCGGCAGACCGCAATCAGCGAGGAGATCTGTGCCGGAGCAGGGGTGACCTACGTGGACGCCACCCATGACGACGTCGGCACGGATCGTCAGGACTTCTGGGGCATCGACCACTTTCATCCCGGGTGTGAAGGCTACCGGCGCATGGCCGAATGTGTGGTCTCCAAACTGCCCGAGGCCTTCGTGGGTGACCTTCGTTCCCTTTGATCGGGTCGTCGGCATCCATCTCCCTTTTAGGCGAAACAACGGGCCTGAAACCGGTTCCTGTGTCGCCCTCATTTGCAAGAATGGATAGGTTACGACCATATTCGCGAGAATTTGATAGGGAGTTGCCTCACATGGCACAGGTCACTGATTTCAAGGAAGCGGGATTCGACTCGCTTTTCGGCGAGCTCAAGTGGCGCGGTCTCATAGCCCAGTGTACGGATGAGTCCGAGCTGAAGAAGACCCTGGGTGATACTTCGGTGACCTATTATTGCGGGTTCGATCCGACCGCCCCCTCCCTTCATGTCGGCAACCTGGTCCAGCTGCTCAACATGCGTCACCTCCAGGCCGCGGGTCTCCACCCCATCGCGGTCGTCGGGGGCGCCACCGGTCTGATCGGCGATCCCCGCCAGTCCGGCGAACGTACCCTGAACCCCAAGGAGACCGTTTCCGGGTGGACCGAGCGTCTGCATAGACAGATCGGCCGTTTCCTGGATACCGAGGGTGACCAGGCCGTCCGCTTCGTCAACAACTTCGAGTGGACCGGGTCCATGAGCGTCATCGACTTCCTCCGTGACGTGGGCAAGAACTTCCGCATGGGAACCATGCTGGCCAAGGACACCGTGGCCCGCAGGCTCAATTCCGACGAGGGGATCTCCTTCACCGAGTTCAGCTATCAGGTCCTCCAGGGCAACGACTTCCTGGAACTCTTCGACCGATACCACTGCACCCTCCAGCTGGGCGGCAGCGACCAGTGGGGGAACCTGACCTCGGGACTGGACCTGATCCGGAAGGTGCGCGGGGCCGGCGTCAACGTCATGACCAGCCCCCTGATCACCGATTCCCAGGGCAAGAAGTTCGGCAAGTCCGAGGGGAACGCGGTCTGGTTGGATTCGACCATGTTCAGCCCCTACCGCTTCTACCAGTTCTGGTTCAACCAGCCCGACGACCAGGTGGTCAAGCTCCTGAAGACCTTCACCTTCCTGCCGAAGGCCAGGATCGAGGAGCTGGAGCAGGAGGTGGCCACCAACCCCGGTGCCCGCGAGGCCCAGAAGGTCCTGGCCTGGGAGGTCACCAGCTATGTGCACGGCGACCGTGCCGCCCAGGGCGCCATCGATGCCTCCGGGGCCCTCTTCGGCCGTGGCAAGTCCCTGGACGAACTGGAGGAGGATGTGCTCGACAGCGCCCTGGATGGTCTCAAAGTGGAGGATGCCTCGGGTGGACGGGTCTTCGCCCCGGCCCAGGTCGGTCAGCGCGTGGTTGAAGCGGGTGTAAGTGCCGGTCTCTTCAAATCGGTATCCGAGGCCAGGAAGACCGTCAAGTCCGGCGGGCTTTACCTGAACAACCAGAGGGTGGAGGACCAGGACAGGGTCCTGGATGAGAACGACTTTCTGCATGGGCGTTTCGCTCTGATCCGCAGAGGAAAGAAGGCCCTGGGCGCTCTTGAACGCCGGGCCGACAAGTAGGAATAAAGGACACAGATGGCAGAAGAACACAGTCACTCCCGCAACGACCGGGGTCACTCCGGCGGCCCTCGCTCGGGGGGTTCCCGCTCAGGCGGTTCGCATTCGGGTTACCGCGGCAAGGGCGGCTACCAGGGCCACGGGTCCTCGGGTTCCAGGGGAGGCGGATACCGGGGAGGTTCCCGTTCCGGTGGCTTCCGGCACGGGTCGGGAGATTTCCATGGCCATCGCGACCGGCAGGATGGCCAGGGTGGTGGGGACCGCAGGCGTGATGACCATCAGGGCCAGTACCGCCACGATGACCGTCGTTCGGGGTATGGCGACCACCGCCAGGGTGGAAACCGTCAGGGTGGATACCAGGGGCGTCGCAACGATGATGAGCGTCGTGACGGGTATGACCGCCATAACGGCTATGACGGTCGTGGTGACAAGGATCGCCGTGACTTCCAGAAGAGGGGCAACCGTAATGACCGCGGCGGCCACCGTTCCGACAACCGTGGCCATGATGGGTACCGTGGCCACTCCGGGGGCCGTGGCGGATATGGTTCCAACCGGGGTGGCGCCTTCCATGATCGTCGCCAGGGAGAGGACCGCGGGTATCAGCGCCGGGACGACCGCCGTCAGGATGACAGGCGCCGGGACGACCGCAACCAGGGCCAGGACCGCTGGTTCGACCGTCATGAGGACCGGGGCGGATTCCGCAGGGATGACAACCGAGGTTACTCTGGTGGCAATGACCGCCGCAATGATCGGCGTGACGACCGTCATGGAGACAACCGTGGCTACGGCCGCAGGGATGACAATCGTGGTCATCGGCGTCGTGACGACAACCGCGGTTACGGACGTCGTGACGGTAACCGCGGCTATCAGCGCCGGGATGATCGTCATGACGATCGCAGGTCCAGAGGGTACAGCGACAGGCGTCAGGGTCACGGCGATGACCGTCGTCGCGACAATGGCTTCAACCGTTCAGGTGACCGTAGTGGCCAAGGCGGCTATGAGAGGCGTGACTCTCGAGGTTATGACCGTCGCAATGACCGTGGCGACAACCGCAGGGGCTTCTACCGGCGCGACCGCCATGAGGGCTATGACCAGGCCCGCCGCAACTCCGACGGGACCATCTCCTATCCCTCGCAGAACCCCTATACGGACCGTCGCCCGGGTGAGCCCAAGATGCCCAAGGGTCTTGAGTGGTCCATGCTCTCCAAGGACGAACGCGAACGCCTGCGCGGCCTGAGCAAGGAGCACGCCGAGAACATCGGTCTGCACGTCCTGGCAGCTTATGCCCTTGAGGAGAGCGATCCCGAGGGGGCCCTGGCTCATGCCAAGTGGGCCGCCAAACAGGCTTCCAGGATCGACCTGGCCCGGGAAACCCTGGCTCTGGTCTCCTACAGGCAGGGTGACTACAAGCTGGCCCTGAAGGAGTTCCGCACGGCCTACCGGATGAACGGGTACCCGGATTACCTTCCCTTCATAGCCGACTGCGAGCGGGGCCTGGGCAATGCCCGCAAGGCCATCGAAGAGGCCACCTCCGGGGAGGCCCGGAAGCTGACCGGTGAGTCCAAGGTCGAGATGTTCCTGGTCTACGCGGGTGCCCTTGGCGACCTGGGTCTCTGGGACAAGGCCATCGAGACGGTTCAGGCCCTGGTCAAGGCCAGGGGATTGAGCGGGGACTACCGGATGCGTGCCGTCCAGGCCGAGCAGAACTTCCTGGACCAGGCCGGTCGTCCCGAGGAGGCCCTGGAACTGGAACCCTTCCTGGAGAAGCTTGAGGCCCAGTACGCCGACGAGGAAGAGGACCCGGATGTTCCACCCAAGGAGATCCTGATCGACTACGACCTGGAGCATCTGGACGATTCGATGATGGAGCAGCTCTCCATCGATCCGCACGATGGCGACTACCTGGATCAGCTGGATGCCGATCGGTCTGCACGGTTTGTCTGGGGTCGGGATCCTGTCCGCCCCGAGGTGCTTCCCGCCCGGGTCGGCTGGATTCCTTCGGTCATTGCCGGTCAGCATGGCGGACAAACCGGCGAGGCATCCGACGAATCGGCCGACAGGGACTCCGTCCAGGTGTATGAAGATCTGGACGATACCCAGGATCCGGTTGCCGATGGAGATTCGGAAGACCGGGCCTCAGACGCCTTGGACGAGGCGGACCGGGCCAGGGAGGATTGATTCATGACCGCATTCCTGAAAGGTGCCGAAACCTCACTGGCCCGGACCTACCGTCTGGCCCTTCTCGATCTGGACGGGGTGGTCTACCGCGGAGCCGACCCCATCAGGAATGCGGCCACGGGTATATCCCAGGCCGAATCGCAGGGGATGACCATCTCCTACACCACCAATAACGCGTCCAGGACCCGGAAGGCCGTGGCCGACCAGCTGCGTGGGTTCGGACTGAAACTCGATGACCAGCAGATCATCACCTCATCCATCGTGGCGGCCAGGATGCTCCGCCATAATCTGCATGAGGGTGCCAGGGTCCTGGTCATCGGTGCGGATCACCTCCGTCAGGAGGTCAGGGCCAACGGGATGGAGGTTGTCGATAAGGCCAAGGATCATCCCGAAGCCGTCATTCAGGGCTGGAATCCCAAGCAGAACTGGGAGGAGCTTGCCGAGGCCTCTTATGCCATCGGCCAGGGGGCCCGTTTCTTCGCGACCAACATGGACCGGACCATCCCCCGGGAGGGCGGCATAGCTCCGGGCAACGGTGCCATGATCGAGACCGTGGTCATCGCCACCGGTAGGACGCCCGAGGCCTCGGCCGGCAAACCCGAATCAGCCATGTACGACGAGGCCCGTCAACTTCTTGCCGGCAGCGCGGGGCCGATTCCCACCAAGGACTGCCTGCCGGTGGGCGACCGGCTGGATACCGATATCGAAGCGGCCAACCGGGGCGGATACGAGTCCCTGGTGGTCCTGACCGGCGTGGCCAGCATCGAATCCATCATTCTGGCGGAGCCCCAGTACCGCCCCACCTATATCAGCGCTGACCTGCTCGGACTCGTCCAGCCCCATTCCGCCCCGGGGAAGTCGGCGGACCAGGTCTGGCATTGCGGACGTGCCGGGGCTGTCCTGCGGGATGGAGTCTTGGACCTGCGGGCTGAAGATACAGCGACCGGGCAGGCTGAGGACGGGAGGCCATACGATCCCGGTGCAGACCTGGATGCCGTCCGGGCCAGTGCCTGTGCCGTCTGGGAGTATATGGACCGGGGTCATGATGTGCATGATCTGCGTCTTCCTCAATTCAGGATCGGTGTCTGAGGGGTATGGGGAGCCAGGAAACCGGTAAGGACCGTGGTGGGCCTACGCCCATGGACGTGCTCCTGGCCGGTAAGATCAAGAGGCCCTCAATGGCCGTACCGCGGACAGAAGTCTCCTCCGATGCTGTCGAGCAGGGGGCGGAACACGTCCCTTCTTCTCCATCCTCTTCATCGGCCGGAGTTCCTCCTGCTGGGAACGAGTCTGAAACCTCCGGTGGGGGTACGGAAGGCATGGAGGAACTGGTCAGCCGGTTCCCTGAACTGGCCCGGGTGGATGACCTGGGTCTCGAGGAGCAGGTCAGGATATTTCAGAGTGCCCTGGATGCACTCCAGAAGGAGTTGCATGGCCAGGACTGACGATGCGGGAATCGCAGGTGAGGCGGAGTCCGGTGCCTCGATAGAGGGGTCCGGCCGTCTGGATAAGGCCATTCAGGACCTGGGACTGGCGGATTCCCGCTCCCGGGCCCAGCGGCTGATCCTGGAGGGTTCGGTCCGTCTTTCCGGCGTGGTCTGTACGAAACCCTCGGCCAAGGTCAAAGCCGGTGACGTGGTTCAGGTCGACAAGGGTCCCGACTACGCTTCGCGCGGGGCCTACAAGCTGGCCGGTGCCTTCGGTGCCTTCGAGCCCATGGGGCTGCCCAGTCCGGAAGGCCGCCTCTGTCTGGATATCGGAGCGTCAACCGGCGGTTTCACCGACCTCCTCCTGCGCAAGGGGGCCAGCAGGGTCATCGCCCTCGATGTGGGCGAGGATCAGCTGCTCGACCGCATTGCCCAGGATCCCCGGGTCATAGGGATGAGCGGGGTCAACATCCGCGATGTGGTCCCTGAAGATCTGCCCTACCGGCCCGACTACGTGGTCTCAGACGTATCCTTCATCTCATTGACTTACGTAATCCCCGTCATTCCGGCTCTGGTGGCCCCTGGCACCCAGTGCATCCTCCTGATCAAACCCCAGTTCGAGGTCGGCAGGACCCTGCTGGGCCATCATGGTGTGGTCACTGAGGAGGACCGCCGTGTCCAGGCCGTGGAACGGGTGACCAGATGCGCCCTGGAATCAGGTTTCGAAGTCAAGGGTCAGGTGCCATCACCCATAACCGGAGCCCATGGCAATGTCGAGTACCTGCTCTGGCTGTCGAAACGCAGGCAGGCCTCCGACGGATAGTCCTATATCGAGACCGTCTCGATTCTGGATAGTCAATATCGGAAACGGCTGTCTTGACGGAGCTCTCCGACCGAGCCGGTCCCTTCAAGTCCATGCCCCTTGTGATGGAGACCCTATAGAGTAGGGATGGTATTCCTTGTTCACCTGGTTCAGGTGAACAAGGAGGACAGATGCCGACCGATGTCTGTCCTGGGTTTTCAAGCCCGACGGGGAGAGTCGATGGAGTGGTGAGGTACGAATCATGCGCAGGGCTACCGTGTACGATGTTGCCGAGCGGGCTGGTGTTTCCATTGCAACCGTCTCTTTCACTTACAGACAGCCGAATCGGGTGCGTGAATCGACACGGCGTAAGGTTCTTGCCGCCGCTCGGGAACTGGACTATATACCCAGTGCCAATGCGCGTGGCCTGGCCAAGGGACGGACAGGTGTGCTGGGCTTGTACTCCTTTGATCTTCTTTTGGAACACCCCCTGGGTCAGGGGAATCCTGCCTCTGACGTTGGATTGAAATCGGACGTGGACTCTGACCTGGACGGAGCAGAGCCCAATATCCGCGCCTACCCTCTCTATGTGGACGAGGTCCAACGGGGGTTCGAGCTGGAATGCTGGCATCAGGGTCAGGCGGTCCTGCTGAGCAGCTCGGATGACGGGAAACGGGGGGAATCAATCACCGATCTGGCAGGACGAGTGGACGGGCTGGCGCTCTTCTCCTGGGGAGAGAGTCCTGAAGCATTGAAACGGCTGGCCAAGACCATTCCGGTAGTCATGCTGAGCCAAAGCAAGGGCGACTTGCCCGTCATGTATCTTTCCTTTGATAATGAATCCGGAATGAATCGGATCGTCGACCATCTGGTGGATGTGCATGGGGCCAGGCGGATTGTTTTCATCGGTACCCTGGATTTCCCTGAGGTGGGTGTGCGACTGGATATTGTGAAGCGACGGGTGCACAAGCGGGGCCTTCCGGCGTGTCGACCAATCGACGCCGTTTTGGATCATCGGGTGCTTTACCAGGCCTTGGCCCATGTGGTTCGTGAGGATAAACTCCCGGATGCCTTGGTCTGTGCCAATGATCAGATGGCACTGTCCGTCATGGATGTCCTCCTTGATTTAGGTATCCGTGTCCCAAGGGATGTCATTGTGACGGGCGTTGATGGCATCCTGGCCGGGAGATTCGCCACCCCAGCCCTGACCACCGTCCAACTTTATATGGAACGGTTGGGGAGGCTGGCGGCCGATAGCCTTGCCGAGAGGGATGGACAGCCTTGGAAAGAGCCTCGGAGCGCCATGGCGCCGGCAAGGCTGGTTGTCAGAGAGAGCTGTGGTTGCCATGGTCAGGCGGTCTGACGTGCGTGTCGTCCGCCCGTAGTCATCCAAATCAGTATATTGGCGTTGGTGCCTTGTCCGACCGTTTGACCTTTAGAATCTAAGCGCATAGACTATAAACTGCAATCTAAGCACTTAGATTTGTATTATTTCGTATTTATTCGAGGAGGAATGTAATGCAGAGAATAATGAAAGGGGCCCGTGTGACGGCTGCCGTGGTCTGCAGCCTGGCTGCAATGGCCGGAATGTCAGCCTGCGGGCGTACCGAAGGTGGAGACGCCAAGGGCAATGGTTCCGCTGTTGCCAGCATCGACAGCAAGCCGGCAAAAGGAGATCTGACGCTCTGGGCCATGGGTGCCGAGGGGGAGAAGCTCCCCGAGCTGGTCAAGGACTTTGAAAAGGAGAACCCTGACGTTCATGTCAAGGTGACCTCCATACCTTGGGCTTCCGCCCACGACAAGTTCCAAACGGCCATTGCAGCTGGCAATGGCCCGGATCTGGCCCAGATGGCCAACACCTGGATGGCCGATTTCGGCAATGCCTTCTCGACCGTACCGGGCAACCTCTCCATGGATGATATGGCCTCCGGTCCCGTTCAGGGCGGCAAGGTCGGCGGTAAGCAGCTGGGTGTGCCGTGGTATATCGACACCCGCGTCCTCTATTACCGCACTGATCTGGCCCGGCAGGCCGGTTGGGACCATGCTCCCAGGACCTGGGATGAGCTCAGCGCAATGGGCGAGGACATGAAGAGGCTGGACGGCACGGACTTCGGTCTCTACCTGAACCCGGCGGGCACGGACAACTTCATCGCCGATCTTCCGTTCGCTTTCTCGGCTGGTGCCTCGTTGACGGACAAGTCGGGTAGGAAGTGGACCTTGAACACCCCGGAGATGCGCAAGGCCATCACCTATACCAGCAATCTCTTCAAGGACGGCATAGCCGATGTGAATGCCGATACGAGCGCCGGTGCCAACATGGCCGCCTTCGCCTCAGGAAAGACCCCCATGATGTTGGAAGGCCCCACTGCCATCGGTCAGGTGGAGCAGGTAGGTGGTCCCGGTATGAAGAACAAGTTCACCACTGCTCCTCTGCCCAAGGGTGACAAGGGGTCGGTCTCCTATTCGGGAGGCAGCGACATGGTCGTGTTCAAGGACTCCAAGAGCCAGGATGCCGCCTGGAAGATGGTCAAGTGGATGAGCAGGCCTGAGACCCAGGCCAAGTGGTACAAGCTTTCCACCGATCTTCCGGCCTCGTCCAAGGCCTGGGAGGATCCTGAGCTGAAGGAAGACGACAAGCTGACCGCTTTTGCCACCCAGATGAAAAGCATGAAGACCACCCCGTCCGTCACCACCTGGGCACAGGTCAATGCTTCGGGCGATAAGATCATGGAGCAGATCAACAAGGGCGCCATCAGTGTTGACAAGGGCCTGGAGCAACTCCAGTCCGAGGCAGAGTCAGCCGGGATGGGCAACTGACCATGAGTCGTAAGCAGCCGTCGAAGGATACGGGGCGTTCGTCCTCGGTCCTACGTCGTAGGCGGACCCTCATCGCATGGGGGTTCGCCTTGCCCTTCACCCTTGTCTTCGTGGTTTTCATGCTCCTGCCCCTCCTGTCGTCACTGATGATGTCGTTTACCGATATCACCGCCAGGGACCTCAGGACCCCTTTCGATGTCAACTTCGTCGGGCTCCAGCAGTATGCGACCCTTTTCAAGGATCCTCAGTTCTTGCGATCCCTCGGTATCACCGGTATTTTCGTGGTGGTCGGTCTACCCATAACCATGGCCCTGGCGCTTTGCTTTGCCGTGGCCCTCAACAAGGGCGCCAAGCACTTGAACGGTTTCTTCCGGGCTCTGTATTATGCCCCGGTCGTGGCCAGCGTGGTGGCTGTTTCAGTGGTCTGGCGATATATCCTCCAGCGCAATGGACTGCTCAACGATGCCCTGGCCCTAGTCGGGATTCAGGGCCCGGACTGGTTGCATGATACCCGTTTCGCTCTGCCGGCTCTGATTGTCATGACCACATGGCGCAACATGGGTACCCTGATGATCATCTTCCTGGCCGGACTCCAGGCAGTCCCTGAGGACGTCAAGGAGGCGGCTGCCATAGATGGCGCATCCAGGACGAGGACTTTCTGGAGCATCACCATGCCCCTTCTGAGGCCGACCCTGCTCCTGGGGGCCGTGCTCCTGTCCGTGACCTACCTGCAGTTCTTCGAAGAATCTTTCGTCATGACCCAGGGAGGGCCCCTGAACTCGACGCTGTCTGCTTCCTACTATGTCTACCAGAAGTTCAGCTTCGGGCAGTACGGCTTGTCATCAGCGGCCAGCTACATCCTCTTCATCATCATCGCCTTGGTCAGCGCCCTGCAGTTCCGGGTGCTCCGCACGCAGGAATGAGGCAATCATGACTTCTGTATATTCCGGTTCTGTCCAGGCAGACCGGACCAAGCCCTCTTTGTGGAAGCGGTTTACAAGGGGACGCGGTCTTACCTATACGGTTCTGGCCGTGGTCGGTTTGGTCTGGATATTCCCCTTCATCTGGATGGCCCTGGGCTCGATCAAGAGCCAGGGGGAGATTCTCGCCACCCCGCCCACCTTCTGGCCGAAGAACCCGACGCTGGAGAACTATGCCAAGTGGTTCGGAGAGCTGAACTTTGGGACCTACTTCGTCAACAGCATGATTGTTGCGGTGATTACGGTCCTGGGGAACGTGGTCTTCTGCTCCATGGTCGGATATGCGCTGGCCAAGATGGATTTCGCTGGCAAGCGCATTCTCTTCGGAGCCGTCATGATCACCCTTATGGTGCCCAGTGTCTCGACCTTTGTGCCGCTCTTTGTCATTGTTTCCAACCTGGGGTTGTCCAATACCTATTGGGCCCTGATCCTGCCTTTCCTCACTCAGCCCATTGGTGTATTCCTGATGAGGCAGTTCATGATGGGGATTCCGGATGCCCTCCTGGAGGCGGCCCGGGTGGATGGTGCAGGTGAGCTGAGGATCTTCTGGTCCATAGTCCTTCCCCAGTGCGGGCCGCCTCTAGCGACCCTGAGCATACTGACCTTCCTGGCCTCCTGGAACAACTTCCTGTGGCCATTGGTCGCTATGCAGACCAACGATCGTTATACCCTGCCGGTGGCGCTTTCCCTGTACTCGACAGGGCAGAACGCCACGAATTATGGAGTCCTGCTGGCAGGTGCGGTCTTGGTCATTACGCCGATACTCCTGCTTTTCGTGGCCCTGCAGCGTTACTTCATCCAGGGTGTAGCAATGACCGGCATCAAGTAATCCCAGCTTTTGTACCCCGGACTCTATTTGGGGCCGGGGCATGGAAGCGACCGCCATCATCGGGCCTTCCCCGTCGATGGCGTGATTTTTGTCTTTATTGAACCAGCAGCATCAAGTTCCGTCACAGAAAGGTCCACCATTGCCAATGCAACGGTCAACTTACTCATTCCCGCAGGATTTTCTCTGGGGTGCAGCAACCGCTGCCCACCAGGTGGAGGGCAACAACGTTAGCTCGGACTGGTGGGAACGGGAGCATCGGGATGATACCGACCTGGCCGAACCTTCAGGGGATGCCCTGGACAGTTACAACCGATACGAGGATGATATTGACCTGATTGTCAAAGGTGGTCTGGGTGCCTATCGATTCTCTCTGGAGTGGGCCAGGATTGAGCCCGAGGAGGGGTTCTTCTCCAAGGCTCAGCTCTTGCACTACCGGCGGATGATTGAGGTCTGCCTTGAACGGGATGTTGTTCCTGTAGTGACTCTGAACCACATGACCTTGCCGCGTTGGTTCGCCCATCGCGGAGGATGGAGGTCCGAGGATTCAGCCGATCTGTTTGGTCGCTATGTGGCCAGGGTTCTCCCTATTCTGGACGGTGTGACCTGGGTCTGCACCATTAATGAGCCCAATATGGTCGCCTTGACACGGGGAGGTTCGCAGGGATCCAACATGGCCGCCTCCCAATTGCCTTCTCCGGATCCTGTGATCTCCGAATCGCTGATCCGGGCGCATGACCGAGCTCGGGAGATTCTTGCCGAGGTGGACGCCATCCGTTCCGGCTGGACCATTGCCTGCCAGGATTTCCAGGCCGCTCCGGGATGCACCCGCCAGATGGAGGAGTACCGATATCCTCGTGAGGACATATTCACGGAGGCAGCCAAGGGAGATGATTTCGTCGGTGTCCAGGCTTATCTGCGGACCATCATCGGACCAGAAGGGCCCCTGCCCGTCGTCGACGGTGCGGAGCGTACTCTGACCGGCTGGGAGTACTACCCCCAATCCTTGGAACACGCAGTCCGCCATACTTGGGAGGTGACTGGCCACGTTCCGATAGTGGTTACCGAAAACGGCATTGCCACAGGTGACGATTCTCGGCGCATCGACTATACCTATGATGCCTTGGCTGGGCTCCATACGGCCATGGACGATGGAATAGACGTGCAGGGCTATCTGCATTGGTCCTTGCTTGACAATTACGAATGGGGTTCGTTTAGACCCACCTTTGGTTTGGCTTCATGTGATCCCGACACCTTCAAGAGGGTTCCCAAACCCTCAATGAAGTGGTTGGGCAGAGTTGCGCAAACCGGTGTGCTGAGCCATCCCTGAGTCGTCCACCATCCGGGAAGCAGGTTGTATGTGGATTGTCTGTTTGCCGATGGGTTGGTTGCTTTTGGATTGTCGATATCCCCAAGCCTTGGTTCCCGCCGGGAAGTGCATCGGGTCTGACCTGTCAGGACCATTGTTCCGGTCCGGATCTTCTGCAGAGGCATGAATCCGAATTGATCGCTTATGCTGTCATCAATTCGTGTTCTGCATTTGAACTGTGGTCTGGTTCGACTAATTGAGACGTTTTCCCCCCGTACTACAGCGACACACGAAGCTGGACGCCAGCCGCAAACGGTGCGGCTAACGAGGAGAGGACCGCCTTGTCCAGGCCGTGGAACGGTTGACCAGGCGTGTCCTGGAATCAGGTTTCGGGGTCAGGGGCGGGTGTCATCGCCCATAACCGGAGTCCATGGCAATGTTGAATACCTGCTCCGGTTATCGGATACGGCTGAAATCTGACCCTCGGCCATTCGTATTGACGGGATGGCCTGTTTCACCGTCTCGGAGCGGCTTTCCTGGGCCGCGGATAAGCAATGCTATATTTGGTCATGCCTACTTCCCCTTTTTCCAGGAGGTCTCGTGGCTGGGATCAAGGATGTCGCCGCCGAAGCCGGAGTTTCCATCAGCACCGTTTCATATGTCCTCTCGGGAAAACGACGAGTCAGCGATGAGACCAAGTTGAAGGTTCTTGAGGCTGTTCGTCTCCTGGATTACCGTCCCAAGCGGGGAGCCGCCATGCTGCGCCAGGGGGCCCGGACCAGGTTGATGGCGCTGAGTTCCCCCATGCACAGCTACACCGACTACAGCAACTATGCCGCGTTCTTCTTCGCGGTTGTGGCCAGGGCGCGTCGCTACCACTACAACGTCGTGCTGCTTACGGACGAAAACGAGGAGGATGAACTGCTGCGCATGTCATACAGCGGCATGGTCGACGGGGTACTGCTGCTGGACGTCAATACCGACGATGAGCGAGTGGCTCATGCGCGAACATCCATGGTGCCCTATGTCTCTATCGGTTGCGCGAAGGACCATGCGGACCTTGTTTCCGTGGATACCGATTTCGAAGCCATGGGCAGGATGGCCATTGATGAGTTCTACCGGTTGGGGCATCGGAATGTGCTCATGATCGGAGCCAGTGAGGAAAGCTACCGCCAAGGATCGAACTTCCTGGTCCGGACCAGGGAATCCGTTGAAACGCGAGCAAAGGTGCTGGGAATGCACCTGGACTTCCGATACTCCACCGGTGATGACGCAGTGCACGTGGAGGAGGTCATCGCCTCAGCCTACATGCAGACCCCGGGCATAACGGCGATTATGGCCCAAACCAACATCAGCCACATGAATAACGTCATCGGTTCCTTGTTCAGACGAGGCAAGTCCATTCCCGGCGATGTATCGCTCCTGGCCTTGAGCACCTTCGGCAACGCTTCGGTCATGGAACAGCCCATAGATGAGATTCCCATGCAGCCCAACAAGACATGCTCCCGCGGAGTGGACATGCTCATGGACCGTCTTGAAGGGCGTGAATCCAATCTCGGGGCGGTTGAGCTGATTCCTTCGAGTTACCTTCGCCGAGGATCGGTCGGTCCGGTTTCCGGCAGAGGCTGAACGGTCCGTATCTTCCACTGCAACGACTTGTCGAAAATTGTCGAAATAGTCGGCCGATGATAGTGCAATGAATAAATTAAGTACTGGTTATTCATCGCGGATGACCCTTGAGCAATGAGGCCGAAAGGAGAGGACTCCTATGAAGGTGTCTAAGACAATCATGGCGGCGCTGACAGCCGTGGCGAGTCTCGTGGGACTTGCATCCCTGTCCGGTTGTGGCGGCAGTGACAGCGCCCAGGAGGAGCACCCTGATTCCATCAAGATCTGGTACTACGAGGAGGATAACGGCGCACAGGGCAAGGCCTGGAAGCAGGCCATCGCCGATTACCAGAAGAAGACCGGCGTCAAGGTCAACTTCGAGAAGAAGACCTTCGAGCAGATCAGGCAGAACGCCAGCCAGATCCTGAATTCCGACGATGCCCCCGATGTCATGGAGTATAACAAGGGCAACGCCACGGCCGGCCTGCTCTCGAGCCAGGGACTGCTGTCCAGCCTGAACGATTACGTCAAGAAGTACAACTGGGATAAGAAGATCACCGGCTCACTCGCCGCCCCCGGTAAGTATGACGAAAAGGGCGTCATGGGATCCGGTGATTGGTATGGCATCACCACCTACGGCGAGGAGGTGATGATGTACTACAACACGGAGATGTTCGAGAAGTACGGCATCGCCATTCCCAAGACCATGCCCGAGCTGGAAGCAGCCATGCAGAAGTTCAAGGACAACGGTGTGACACCGCTGTCCGAGGGTGTGGCCGAGTATCCTCTGCAGCACCTCTGGTGGCAGCTGGTCCTGCAGAAGGCGGATACCAAGCTGATCAACGCCTACCAGCGCTATGACGGCAAGGTTGACTGGGAGGGTCCCGCCATGACCTACGCCACCGACACCATCAAGGACTGGGTCGACAAGGGATACATCAGCAAGGATTCAACCGGTCTCAAGGCCGAGGATGCCGGGCAGAACTTCATGAAGGGCACCTACCCCATGTTCTTCTCCGGATCATGGTGGTTCGGACGCTTCCAGAGTGATGTTCCCAACCTCAAGTGGCAGGTCGGTCTCTTCCCCGAGTCCAAGAAGATCCCTGGCGGATCAGGCAACATCTGGGTCATTCCCGAGCGCTCCAAGAAGAAGGATGCCGCTGCCGAGTTCATCAACATGACCCTGACCAAGGACAACCAGAACCTGATGGGCAACTCCGGTGGCCTGCCCATCGCCGCGGATGCCGATAAGATAACCGACCCCAAGAGCAAGGAACTGATATCGGGGTTCAACGAGGTCATCAAGGATGACCGTCTGGGGTACTATCCCGATTGGCCCACCTCCACACTCTATGACGAGCTCAATGCCGGCCTGCAGGAGCTGGTCAACGGCACCAAGGCCCCCAAGGACGTACTCAAGGAACTCCAAGGCAAGTACGACAAGGGTGTTGAGACGTCAGGCGTGAAGCAGAAGTAATCACAAGAACGCTCGGATTGCCCGATCAGTCAATCCGAGCCTGGCTTTATTCACCGGATGGTCCCGCAGCACCGGTCAACGGACCTGCTTTCTTGAGGAAGTGGATTCCCGGTCCTGCGGGACACCGCCCGGACATCATTTGTGTATGAGGAAGTGAGACATGGGATCTCGAAGAAAGAAAGGCGCCGAATCGGTCTCCGCCAGAACCGACGAAGAGCGTGGGATGTCCCGGATACCGGGTAATCCGTCTAACCGTTTCTGGTGGTATCTGATACCAGGCCTGGTGGTCCTGCTCTGGATCATCATCGTGCCGGCTATCTGGAACATCTATCTGAGCTTCACCAACTACCGGGGCATACGTCCGCCGAAGTGGATCGGGTTGGATAACTGGTCCAGACTCATGAGGGATGCCACCTTCTGGGCTTCCTTCCGCAACTCCATCTGGATGATCGTGGCCATGGTGGTCATTCCCATCCTGATCGGTCTGATTCTGGCCTCTCTGGTGTTCGACGTGGTGCAGAAACGCTTCGGTGCCAAGACCGCTTCGACCATGAGAGCCATCTACTACTTCCCCCAGCTCCTGCCCATCTCCGTGGCCGCCCTGGTCATGGGCTGGATTTTCCGGCCAGAGAACGGTGCCCTCAATGCCATTCTGAAAGGAATGGGCCTGGGGCGCTTCCAGCACAACTGGCTGGGATCGCCTGATACGGCTTTGATATTCCTGATGATCATCATGATCTGGATTCAGCTGGGGTATCCGCTGGTCATCTTCATGTCAGGGCTGCAGAGGGTCGATCCGGAACTGTACGAAGCGGCCAGCCTGGATGGGGCCAACTGGTGGCAGCGGTTCAGGGTCATCACCCTGCCGGCCATCAAGCCCGAGATCTTCGTGGTTGCCCTGACCTGCACCATCGCCGCCCTGAAGGTCTTCGCTCCCGTATACATGCTGACCAAGGGCGGCCCTGGCGACAGCACCATCGTGCCCTCCTATTACTCCTATACCCAGTTCTTCCAGTCCCAGCAGGTCGGGTACGGAGCGGCCATAGCAACGGCCCTGACGGTGGTCATCATCGTCATATCGATTGTCTTCACCAACCTTCAGCAGCGGGTTGAGAAAGAGGATGAGGAGTAAGACATGAGTGCACATACCACGCTTCCCAAGGCAAGGAAGAACCGGACGGTGGGAGACTGGGCCATTCTGGTCCTGCTGATCATCGGCGGGCTGATCATGCTCTTCCCCTTCTTCATCCTTCTCCTCAACGCCTTCAAGACCGCGGCCGATTACAACGCATCAGGCCCGCTCTCATGGCCCAGCGAGTTCAGTCTGGCCGGTCTGGAGAAGTTCTGGACCAGGGTCAGGTTCCCCCAGAAGGTCTGGAACAGCATCTGGATCAGCGGACTGGTGTCGGTTCTGGCGGTAGGCCTCTCCGTGCTGAATTCATTCGCGCTCGGCATCGGCAGGGTCAGGGGGCGGCGCTGGATCGTCCTCCTGATCATGCTGGCCAACATGATGCCCCAGGAGGCCCTGCTCTACCCGCTCTACATCATGTTCAAGAGCATGGGGCTGTACAACTCCCAGTGGGCCATAGTGATCATATTCACCGTCATACAGAGCGCCTTCGGCACCTACCTGCTCTCCTCGGTCTACGGCACCTTCCCCAAGGCCATCCTGGAGGCAGCCACCATCGACGGTGCCAGCAGGTGGAGGGTGCTCAAGGACATCGTCTTCCCCATATCCACGCCCACGCTGAGCGTCATGCTGGTCTTCTTCTTCATCTGGACCTGGAACGAGTACATGATTCCCATGGCCTTCCTGATCGACAACGCCAAGCAGACCGTCCCGATCGCCATCGCCTCCCTGACCGGGGACAGGCTCATGGATGTGACCACCACGGCGGCGGCCTCACTGATCAGCATCGTGCCCACGCTGATCTTCTACCTCATCTTCCAGCGCACCCTCTCCAGGGGCATCACGACAGGAGCAGTGAAATAAATGAAATTCACCAATGGATACTGGCTGGCTCGACCCGGGGTCGAGGCGCTGTATGCCCGTTCGCCCTATGAACTATCGGTTGGCGATGATGGCAGGAGCATAGATGTGTTGGCCACCACGCAGGTGATTCATGACAGGGCGGATACACTCAATCTTCCGATCTTCCGCATCCATGCCTCATCGCCGGCCGAGGGCATTATCCGTGTCCGGGCATCGCATTGGAAGGGCAGCAGGGTCTGCCCCGGGTTCCCGGTCAATGAGCAGGATTCGGACGGTGGGACTGTAAGCGCCGGAGCCCAGGGCCCCGGCGATGGTGAGGTCGGCGAGGAGGGTGCCACCGTCCGCCTGGACAGCGGTGATCTGAGCCTGACCGTGACCAAGGGCAGCACTTTCGATATGACCTTCAGGTGCGCTGACAGGGAACTGACCCATGCCCGGGGCAAGTCCCTGGCCAGGTTCCTTCTTGAACCCGACGCAGCGGTGTCGACCCAGCCGGTCGGGGAGTTCGGTGTTTCCCCCACGGCCAATGCCTATGACGAGTCGCCGGTCTTCACCTCCATCCAGCTCGGCCTGGGTGTGGGGGAGCGGGTCTACGGCTTCGGCGAACGGTTCGGCCCCTACCTGAAGAACGGCCAGTCCGTCGACATCTGGAACGAGGACGGCGGCACCGCCAGCGAACAGGGCTATAAGGACATCCCCTTCTACATGACCAGTAACGGATATGGTGTCCTGGTCAATAACAGAGGGCATGTATCCTTCGAGGTGGCCACCGAGAACACCGAGACCGTCCAGTTCAGCGTGCCGGGCGAGACCATCGACTTCTATCTGATCGCAGGGCCTGATCCCAAGCGGATTCTGGAGAGGTACACCGCCCTGGTCGGCAGGGCCGCCGAGGTTCCTGCCTGGTCATACGGTCTGTGGCTGACCACATCCTTCACCACCAAGTACGATGAGCGGACGGTCACCTCCATGATTGACGGCATGGCCGAGAGGGACATACCGCTCAGCGTCTTCCACTACGACTGCTACTGGATGCGCGAGTTCCACTGGACCGACTTCCAGTGGGACAAGCGGTTCTTCCCCGATATCGAGGGAACCCTGAGTCGTCTCCACCAGGACAGGGGCCTGCACGTCTGCGCCTGGATCAACCCCTACATCGGTCAGGAAAGCGCACTCTTCGATGAAGGTGCCGCCAAAGGCTACCTGGTGCGCAAACCCAACGGTGACATCTGGCAGACCGACCTCTGGCAGGCCGGCATGGGCCTGGTGGACTTCACCAATCCCGAGGCCCGCGACTGGTACAAGGAGAAGATAAAGACCCTCCTGAACCAGGGGGTCGATGCCATCAAGACCGATTTCGGTGAGCGCATCCCCTCGGATGTGGTCTGGTTCGATGGGTCTGATCCCGCCACCATGCACAACTGGTACACCCAGCTGTACAACCAGGCGGTTTTCGAGGCCATCGAGGAGGCCCGTGGCAAGGGACGGGCCTGCCTGTACGCCAGGTCGGCGACCGTCGGTGGGCAGCAGCAGCCGGTGCACTGGGGCGGGGACTGTGAGTCCACCTTCAACGGCATGGCCCAGACCCTCCGGGCCGGTCTCTCCCTGGCCAGCTCCGGTTTCGGCTTCTGGAGCCACGATATCGGCGGTTTCGAGGGCGCCCATCCCGATCCAGCGGTCTACAAGCGTTGGATCGCCTTCGGTCTGCTCTCCTCCCACTCCCGTCTGCACGGCTCCACCGTCTATCGGGTGCCCTGGCTCTTCGACCAGGAGGATGAGCGCCGGGGTGTGGTCAATCCTCCCGACCAGACCGCCGTCAGTGTGCTGCGTGAGTTCACCAAGCTGAAGATATCGCTCATGCCTTACCTCTACCAGGTGGGACTCGGGGCACATGAGGATGGTCTGCCGGTCATGCGGTCCATGTTCATGGAGTTCCCCGAGGATCGTACCGCCCTTGACTGCGACCGACAGTATATGCTGGGTCCCTCCCTGCTGGTGGCCCCGGTCTTCTCCTACTCCGGAGACGTGGACTACTACCTGCCCAAGGGCGTGTGGACCAACTGGTTCACCGGCAGGCAGGAGGACTGCCGCCAGGCCGGTCGCTGGATCAGCGAGCGGTATGGTTTCGATACCGTGCCGCTCTGGGTTCGAGACGGAACCGTCCTGGTAACCCGGGAGGGTCAGGCCAGCACCGAATACGCCTATGGAACCGATGCCACGGTTTCCGTTTTCATGGCCCAGGACGGCAAGGCCCAGGCCCGCGTCCGGGACGAGGCAGGCGACGATGTCGTCTTCTCCGCCGAGCGCAATGGGAATCAGGTGACCATCGCCTCCTCCGACGGCCGTGACTTCACCGGCTGCCTGGGCAGGGACGAGGGTGTGCGTTCGCAGAATGGGCGTGTGGTTCTGACCGTCGCATAGGCAAGCGTCCGTCTGTCGCTGCAGTCCATGTACATCGGACTGCAGCGACACACCAGACTGGACGCCCACGTCAAATGCGGTAATATATATGAGTTGTCGAAAACAAGAGATTGTTGACGATGACATGCGCCAGTAGCCCAATGGATTAGAGCAGCTGACTACGGATCAGCAGGTTGCAGGTTCGAATCCTGTCTGGC
>NZ_CALYOY010000017.1 GCF_945269915.1 uncultured Bifidobacterium sp.
TGATTCGATTACCTACCTGAGGGCTATCATGCGGCCGGTCACGCCACCCTTGCGCAAGGTCTCCAGACCTTCGGGAATATCGGCAAAGGTCGTCTCCACCAGCGAAGGCTTCATCTTCCCGGTTTGGAAGTACCGGTAGACCTGGGCTATATCGTCCGGAGTCCCGCCGTTGTTGCCGCGCAGGGTCACGTTTCTCGTGATCAGCGGGCGTGTATCGATGGTGGCCTGTAGCCGCCCCATGCCGACCAGGACCACCATGCCTCCGGGGCGCACGACCGAGATGGCATCATTGGTCGTTGTGCCGAAACCGGCAAAATCGACAACCAGATCCGGCTCGTCATCCTTCAGGTCCAGCACCTGCTCATGAACGTCCCGTACGCCGAGATCGCCGGCCCACTCACGAGCCTTGGGGCTGGTATCGGCCACACAGACGTGGCACCCCTCGATCAGGGCCATGTTGACCGCGAACTGTCCGAGCCCACCCGCACCGATGATGCCTACTGTCATGCCCTTCCTTGCACCGCCGACCACGAAGAGCGGATGGTAGGAGGACATACCCGCGTCGGTCGCAGCGGCGCCCTGCTCAAAGGAGACCTCATCCGGGAGGGGGATCAACTCACGGGCGGGGACGGCCATAAGATCTGCATATCCCCCGTTGCGCTGTGCCCCAACGGTCTTGCCGGTGACCTTGTCCTGCGGGGCCACCCCCACGCGGTCACCCACCTTGAATCCGGTAACCCCGGAACCCAGGGTCTTGATGATGCCTGCGTTCTCATGCCCCAGGATCACCGGTGCCGACACCAGCGGCATCCATGCGGGATCATGCATGATACCCACATCGGTACGGCAGAGACCTGCAGCCTTCACTTCAATGACCACCTCGTCCTCAGCCGGGACGGGATCGGGCAGATCCTGCCACTTCAGAGGCTCATCGGTCTTGGTAAACATCCATCCTTGCATATTTCACCATCTTTCAGTTTTCAATTCGACTGCAGTTTCAACCTATCTCTCTGTACTGACCGATCAGCCGGGGCAGACCGGGGGTTCGTGTGAAATACACCACCATCCAATCTCAAGGTCCCCACGGTAGAATCGGGTACATTCGATACGGAACCGGAACGAACCCATGTCGTTCTCCACAATCGGATACAGACATGGCGAGGCAAGGGAGCTGCATGAAGGAAGAAGAACCGTCAGAGGGCGCACAACCGCAGGTTTCCCAGCCGAATGGGCAAGCCGACGTGCCCTCAGAGCCAGGCCCCGCCTTATTAAGGCCCGACGGGAGCTTTGACAGCCAGGCCTTCCTGGATGGGCTGGATGCCATCTTCCAGGCCGGCAAGGCGCGGGATGAGGCCGAACCTTACCTCCAGCAGGCCCTGGTGGATGCCGAGAACGCCGGCGACGACGCCGGTCTCCTGACCGTGCTCAACGAGACCATGGGCTTCTACCGTTCCCAGGGACGGCACAAGGACAACATGTGGATCATCCAACGGGCCATCGAATTGTCCGCCCGGATGCAGATCGAGGGCACCGAGGCCTGGACCACCACCCTGATCAATGCGGCCACCGGTCTGCGCGCCGCCAAGCAGTATGACCAGGCCGAGGACCTATACCGACAGGCCCTGGCCTCGGCACAGAAGACCCTGAAGCCCGGCGACAGGCGACTGGCCGCCCTCCACAACAACCTCTCCATGCTCTACAGCGAGACCGAAAGGCTCGACCAGGCCGAGCAGGAGCTGCGCCAGGCCATGACCATCCTGGAAGACTCCAGCCCCGATCCCTCGACCGACCTGGATCTGGCCTCGACCAGCACCAACCTGGCCCTTCTGCTCCTCCAGGAAAGCGCGGACGGCAAGCACGAGACCAATCAGGACGAGATTGTTCAGGATGCCACCGATCAGGCCAGCAGGGCCCTGGACATCTACGAACGGGGTCACCTGGAGCAGAGTGCCCATTTCGCCTCGGCCCTGGCCGGGTACGCCCAGGTCAGGTTCTTCGCCGGGCGGTTCGACCAGGCCGTGCGGGCCTACCGTCAATCGCTGGCGATCATCGATGCCAGGTACGGCAAGGGCAGCGACTACTATGCCATCACCAGCCAGAACCTTGACCAGGCGGAGCAGGCCGCCAAGGAGGCCGGGCAGGATCCGGACGCACCGGAGGCCCGGGTTCCCACCCAGGGCAATCGGATCCCCGGTCAAGCGTCAAGGAACAACCGGAATTCCAACACCGGCTCCGCCCCGGAAACAGGAACAGGAGCCGGCTCGAGCGCAGGCAATGAATACAGCGCCGGACATGATGCATCGGCACGGCAGACTTCCACCACACCCGACATCAGCGGACTGGACCTGGCCAAGGCTTACTGGGAGCAGGTCGGTAAACCCATGGTCCAGAAGAAGTATCCCCGATACCTGGGCCGCATGGCTGTGGGTCTGATGGGGCACGGCTCGGACTGTTACGGTTTTGACGACGCGGTCTCCAGGGACCACGACTTCGGGCCCGGGTTCTGCATATGGCTGACCGATGAGGACTACCTGGCCATCGGCAAGAATCTCGAGGCCGACTACCAGGCCCTCCCCCAGTATTTCATGGGCTTCCACCCCCGTACCGACAGCGTGCGGGCCAAGGGTGCCAACAGACGGGTCGGGGTCTTTGGGATCGGCGATTTCTTCGAGTCCCTGACCGGGTACAGGCAGGCTCCTCCCGAGGACCACCCCCATGAGTGGCTCCTCCTGGACGAGCCCACCCTGGCTGCAGCCACCAACGGGAAGATCTTCGCCGACCCCCTGGGCCAGATGCTCTCCACCCGGCAAGGCTTCAAAGCCATGCCGGATGACGTGCGGTTCAGCCTGATCTCCCGCCGCCTGGGCATGATCTCCCAGGCCGGTCAG
This sequence comes from uncultured Bifidobacterium sp., assembly GCF_945269915.1. GTDB lineage: Bacteria > Actinomycetota > Actinomycetes > Actinomycetales > Bifidobacteriaceae > Bombiscardovia > Bombiscardovia indica. The sequence continues at coordinate 2,889 of NZ_CALYOY010000017.1, forward strand.
TACAACCTGCCCAGGTCCCTGGAACGAGGGGACGGGGCGGCCGCGATGCTCTCCATCAACGAATTCGTCCAGGCAACGGCCTCACTGGTCTTCCTGGTCAACAACCCCCTGACCGTCGGATACCTGCCCTACTACAAGTGGAAGTTCGCGGCCCTGCGCAGGCTGAGCAGGCTGATTGCCGCCCGCCTGGGCGAGGTGACCCAGGAACTGGAGGACATCCTCAGACTCTCCTCGGCCGCCTGCTATGGGGGTGCCGGATTCGGTGAGGGTGGAAAGGGCTCCGGTCCTGCCGCCAAGCAGATCCAGGAGCAGGTTGAACGCATCTGCGCACAAATCGTCCAGGAGCTACGGACCGAGGGGCTGACCAACAGCCGGGAGACCTTCCTGGAATGGCAACGTCCCTATATCGAGGCACACATCCACAGCGACGACCCGACCCTGCACAGTATCTGAGCAGGCTGCGCAAATGAACGGAACAGAATGGGGACCAGGAAAGGAAATATCAGTATGGCGAAGGATGACCGTGACCAGACCACGGACAGGGAGGAATCTCTGCGGGAGAGGATCGTCAGGCACGAGTGGAACCAATTCCAGGGGGTCAACAACGAGGGGGGCCCCGCCAACTGCCAGGGCAACTGGCCCGTCTTCCACCAGATGAGGCTGAGTCAGTTCCTGACCTGGCCTGACGACCTCCTGGCCAGCTACGCCGATGACCTGGACCAGGCCGACGCACAGGGCCGCAACCTCCTGACCGAGAAGTACGGAAGGATGATGGAGTCCACGGTTCCCGACCAGTACCGACGCGACATCGCCCCCTACCTGCCCAGGCTGGGCATCGAACGCCAGACCCGGCAGGAGGCCATCATCGACCAGCAGGTGGCCTGGGCCGAGGACTTCCACCAGCGTTACCCCAAACTGGGCAGCGAGATGCGGGTGCTCAGAACCAGCCAGGACACCCCCGAGACCACCTCATTCGAAACCTACCTCCGTGGCGAGTTGGGCACCTATTCGGCCGGGACGCTGGACCTCTATGAACAGATGGTCAAGAATCTGGCTGCCCAGGGGCGGAATCTGACCGAGGAAACGGTTCTGGCCACGGTCAGGCAGAGCGGATTCGACAGCTTGGACGCAGCCGAGCAGGCCCAGGTTCAGGTACGAACCCAGGCCTGGACCTAGTGGCCTGTTCGGGCCGGACCGGGCCCGGCAGGAAGACTGCGGCAAGGCGGGCGAACACGCAGGAGGATGGCCCAGACCGCAGACGAAACACCGAAAGCCGTAAGCGGACCCGGACCATGGATGGCGTGTTGCAGGGGCGACCAGGGAAGTGGCTCTGGGTAGAGTTAATCCAGTGCGAATCGGAAAACGACTTACGGCCCTGGTGGCCTCCTTCCTGGTGATTCTGGCCGCTCTGGCCCTACTGGGCTCCTCCATGACCCCCGATTGGAATGTCCGGGAGTACCACGACCACATCAGGGTGGACGAACGGAAAACCGCCATCGCCTCGGACCTGGGGCCGACCACCCCCGAGGGGACATATAAGGTCAAGGAGACCTTCCTCAAGGTCAATCTGGCACCTGGGGTCTCCGTCAATGCAATCGTGCGGCAGCCACAAGGGGCCAAGGGACCCAGGCCGGCCTGCTTGTTCATACACGGGGCCGGCACAGGCAAGGCATCCGAGGTCTATGGCGACCTGGCCTCGGCCATGGCCTCTGCCGGAATCACTACCTTGGTCGCCGACAAACGCCTGGACACCTACTCCGCCCTTCACCGCGATTATGGGGCCATGGCCAGGGACTACGACCGTTCCTTCGAGGTACTGAAGGCCTGGCCGGGCGTGGATCCCGGCAAGGTGGGCATCTACGCCGAGTCGGAGGGCACCTGGATATCCAGCATCATGACGGCCCGTCACCGGGACATCGCCTTCTCCATCATGACCTCTCCTCCGGTCTATCCCGGGCGGCAGCAGATGCCCATGGCCGCCACCTCCTACCTGGACCTGATTCATGCCCCCGCGGGCATCCGGGGGGTCATCCCCAAGCTCCTGGGCATGGACCTGTCGGTTCTGGGTCTGGAATACGCCGACTTCAAGGCCCTCCCCTACCTGGACCACCTGAGCCAGCCCACTCTGGTCAACTACGGCACCAACGACGTCTCCATGCCCGTGGAGCAGGGAGCCAGGGAGATTCTGAAGCGGACCGAAGCGGCGGGGAACCGGAACGTGACCCTTCGCTACTACCCCACCAACCATCAGATCAGGACCGGCAGCCGACTGGCCAAGGACGGATTGCCACTGGAGTCGCACTACACACACGACCTGGAGAATTGGATCAACGGGGTATCCGAGGGGACGGGAGCCGACCAGTGGTCCACCCACATGATCGCCGGCAGCCAGCCCAACCAACGCTTTACCGCACCGACCCGGACCGACCCGGGCCTCCTTCGTTCACTGCGAGCCCTCCTGATTCTCATGATCGGTGGCCCCCTCCTTCTCCTGCTCTCGCTTCTGGCGGCCGCCGGTCTGGGCCTGGGCGCCTGGATTCGGGGCCGTGGAAGACGCAGGAATCCGGTTGACCCTGAAGACCGGTCGATCGGTTTCGCCAGAGGCCTGACCCCCCGGCTCTGGGGGCTGGGGGCTGGATCCCTGGCCCTTATGGGGCTTCTGGTCTGGTACGCCGTGCGGATCGTACGTCATGCCCTTACCCTGGAACCACTCTCATCCCTGGAGATCGCCTCTTGGGGTCTGCTCAAGTTCCTGAGTGTCCTTCTGGCGCTGGACTTGGCCCTGGTGATCGTCCGATTGCTGACCGGCTCCTCCGCACGGCGAAACCACAACGATTCAAACATGTCGAGGAATCAGGTCCGACTGGCAGGCGGCTGGGGGCACTGGGTGGTCCTGACCCTGACCATCACCGGATCTCTGATGGTCCTGGGGACTTTGGCATTCTGGGGACTATTCAGCCTCTGAGCCCCAGCAGGCCATACAACCTGAGGGGCGCAGGCCGACCGCTGCGGTCAGATACGCATCATGCAGCCAAGCCCCACACGACCTGAAGGGACGTCGGCGCCGGGTGGTGAACCAGGGAAACCGTCCTGCCGTAATTCCACACGACCCCGATATGAGGCTGGCGGCCATACCACCGAACGACCCCGGAAGGGTCAGCCCTCTCGACCCGGCGAAGAGAACGCAGTATCGGTATCGACCGTTTTGACGGAAGTGCCATCTTCGGCCATCCCCTCCGATTGGTCCTGAGCATACCGCCCCGTCCAGGTGGGTGGCTTGTCGGACCCGTCAATGGACTCGCGCAATCGATTACCCGTTCTTCGGGCGGCCAATCCGTAGAGGACGGCCATGAGGAGAAAGAAGATGCCCAGGACGGCGAAGAGGATCGGGAAGACCGCGGACCAGCGGATGGACCGGGTCATAGACTCCCCATAATAGAGATATACCAAGCCCAGGGCCAGGAAGATGACGGCAAAGAGGGAGACGATGACCCCCAGAACGATGGTCGGAGTACTGGGACCTGTCGGGCGGATCTTCTCCCTGGATTCCTGCTCTGGTGCCCGATAGACCGGCGCGCTGTTGGACATGAACGGGGTTCCTCCTCCCCCTCCCTGCCATGTCGACGAAGTGTCGTTCCCCGTGGCCCCTGCCGTGGGGGCTGCCGAAAAGGAGGGGATCGAAGTGGTATCCACCTCATCGTCCTGGGAGGGCATCTCCTGGGTTGGTGGCTGTTCATCCTCCCGCGACAGATCCATGTCCTCCTGAATGCCGGTGTCGGACAGGATGGAATCATCCTCAGGGGAACCGTCGTTCAGTCCTTCCGAATTGTCGTGCTCACTCATAGTCCTCATCCTCCCGACCCTCATAGGAGTCGTTGTCGTTGTCCAGATGTCCGTGTTTCTTCCCGCTGTCGGTTCGACGCTCGGGCAGGGTGGCCGTACCCTTCTCCTCGAAACTGACCCGTCCGGAGATGGCGGGTTCGACCTGGACGCTCAACTCCGGCGAATCGGGCATGTGGACATCTCCGTCGTCCGCAGCCCAATCCTCCTCGCCCCGGGTCGAAGGACCATAGCCATAGGAAGTGCTCCACCGCATCGGGTCGCTGTTGGCGACGCTGTAGGCATAGGTGCACCCTGTGGGCAGGATGATCCGAACATCGGCATGACGGAGAGCCAGGCGGATGGTTCCCGTCGGGCAACCGGATACCCGTCTGACGGAATCGGTCATATCGACCTTGTGGGTTCCGTTGTTCTGTTCGAATTCCGAGAGGTCAATGACCGCGCGACCCTGGTCATCCGAATCGCCGATCAGGAGGAGCCCCTTCCGGTACCGCTCCATATCCCGCTTGGTGGACCCCAGCCTCTTCCCCTCGTTCTTTCCATTCACGCCGACCGATGCATAGCTGCGCAGGTTGGACCGGATTTCGAACTGCGCATTGCCGAAGGCGATGCTACAGCAGGCCAGGACCAAGACGGCGATGGCGGCGGCGATGGCCATCGGGGTGAGACCTCCCGACCTGCGGCCCAAACAACCCAGGACGATGATGACAAGACCCAGTATCAGTGCGACGGCGGCAGCCCATACCAAGGCGTACCGCAGGGCATCGAGAATCCCGCCGTGATGGATGGATGCCAGCAGCCAGACAGCCCCTCCGGAAAGCAGAATCAGCCCCAGCAGCAGGCAGACAAGACCAGGACCGGCTGGACGCCGACGCAGACGATGCGGCTTAGGGGTGGAAGGGGGCTGCAAAGGGTATCCATATACAGGCTGCCCACTGTCACCGTATTCGTAGCCATACCTGCCACTGCCGAACCCGTCGGCCGCCATGGTGGGTCCGGCGGCGGCACCTGGATCATCCGTCTCGTTCTCTCCGGACAGGCCCCCTGGAGGTCCCTGATTGAACGCCCCGCTCCCGTCCGAATCGGATGACCAGGAACCCCCTACCGCCTCAGCCTGGGACCCTATGGCGGATTCGGTCCGACCCGAGGTGGACGCGTCAGGAAGACGGGAACCGGAAGAGCCATCGCCTTGCCGGTCAGTGTCGTATGCGCCTGGATCCGTCGAACCGGCGGCATAGGGGTTTCCACCAGCAGAATCATAGGGGCTGTTACCTGCCGATCCGGTGTCAGGAGAACCGGAAACGAAAGGGGCGGGACCAGCAGGACCGTAGGGGCCCGGATCATGGGGGGCAGGTCCTGCAGGTCCGGACGGACCTGGGTTGTAGGGGCCCGAACCGGCTCCACCGACGGGACCAAAGGAACCCTGACCTGATGGACCGGAACTGAAGGAACCAGGTCCATAGGGACCGTACCCCTGCGGACCGGGACCTGGACCAGCGTAGGGACCTGGACCAGCGGGACCTGCGGCGTGGAAGTGGTTCCGGGCCTGCTGCCGACTCCACCTGATAAAGAAGTAGAGGACCAGTGCCGCGATGATGATGGAGGCGACCCCGATACCCAAGGCCCAGGCCGCAAGCAGCCAGCAGATGATGATGCCGACCATGGATCCCTGCCACCTGCCGTCAAGGATGTCCTCGGCGATGATGGCGCCACGGCTGTCCGGCAGGACGAACCAGGCGAATCCGTAGAAGGCCGCACCCGCTCCGAAGAGGAAGACACAGAGCAGCATCAGGGCACGGACCAGGGCCGTACTCCAACCCATCCGTCTGGCTATGGCGCCGCAGACACCTCCGATCCACCGGTCATCGGGACGCACCAGGTAGGATTCCCGGCACATCCGGAAGAACCTGTCGGTCCACCGGTCATCGGGACGGTCATTGTGAATATCCGTATTTCCGCTCATGTCATCATTACAGCAGACCCGACCCACGGACGGCATGGGGGAACACCCTGATTTAACCCTGAAAAACCTAATCCACCCTTCCTGATCCTCCCTGGCAGTAAATAATGGAACCATGAGATCACGGCAGAGAACACCCCAGGGAGGCCAACGGAGCGGTGGACGGATGCGGACACCGCCGCCGCAACCTGTCCCTCAGGCCGGGCAGACCTACCCACTGTGGTGGCCTGCCCCCATTCGACCGGCACGCATGCCGCTGATGAGGCCGAAACGCGGACGGATCATCTGCGGAGTATGCAAGGGCATCAGCCTGCATCTGGGCATCGGCGTGGGCTGGGTTCGTCTGGTCGCCCTGGTTCTGGCCTTCACCATCGTCGGAGCGATTCCCTATGTCTTCCTCTGGCTGGTGCTCCCCTCCGGGGACCCGGCAGCCGCCATGGCCTCCCGCCCTGTCAGCCAGACCCCCCTTGCCCGCGGCAATGGCGCTACGGAATCCAACCCGGAATCTGAGGACCGTGCAGACCCCACCCTGGGTCAGGTCCTGAAACAGACCTCTCGAGCCCGGCTGGCGGCCGGCATAGGCATCATCCTCCTCCTCATACCGCTCTTCATGCTGAACAGCGGCATGAAACCGGAAATCATCCTCCCGGGCATCATCTTCCTGTCGGGAATCGGCCTTTCCTGGGTACAGACCAGCAGCGCCAGAAGCTTCCGCATCCCCCTCTTTCTGACAAGTCTGGGCCTGATCCTCCTGGCGATTGTGATCTTCCTCTTCGCCACACTCCCCTTCAACCGGGCGGTGACCATGCTCTCCCTGGCGGGGGTGCTCCTGGTGGGCATCGCCGCCATCCTGGTGCCCTGGATCGACTCGCTGATCCACCAGCTCAGCAGCGAACGGGCCATGAAGGAACGCGAGGAGGAGCGTGCAGACATGACCGCCCACCTGCACGATGGGGTCCTGCAGACCCTGGCCCTGATCCAGCTTCATGCCGACGACCCCCAGACCGTCTTCACTCTGGCCAGATCCCAGGAACGCGACCTGCGCAATTGGCTCTACCAGGACCGCACGCCTTCGGACAGGTCGGTCAAGACCGGCATTCAAGACATCGCGGCCGAGGTGGAGGATGCATCCGGAAGGCCGATTGAGGTGGTCACGGTGGGTGACGCCCTGCCCTGCGCCCAGACCGATGCCCTTCTGGATGCCTCACGCCAGGCCCTGGTCAATGCCGTCACCCACGGAGGAGAACCCATATCCGTGTATTGTGAGGCCCGACGAAGCAAGGTCGAGATCTTCGTTCGCGACCATGGACCGGGGTTCGACATGGGCAAGGTACCGGCGGACAGACTGGGAATCCGGCAATCCATCGTGGGGCGGGTCGAACGCCGGGGCGGCAAGGTCGAGATCGTCTCGCGCCCCGATTGGGGAACCGAGGTGAGGATGCACATGCCCCTGTCGAACGCGAGCCAGGAAGCCGACAAGCACCATGAGGACGACCACCAGGCACCCGACCAGCGGTCTGATAGGCGGCAACCGGGAAAATGGCGGATGCCCGACCAGGAGCCGTTGGCTGAATAATGGCAAGCCCACGGGCCGAACGCGGGGCCGGCCCGTGAATCCCGCTGGTGATAGAATTCTGCCTGAGAAGGGTCACTCATTCCCCCATGCCGTCCCCGATTCCAGTCCGCGAGCGCCGACGCGGACATTCCCCACCGAAGATGATGACCCATGGAAGGCGGACCCGATACGCACATGAGTGAAGAGACCAACGAGCAGAAGGAAGTCGTGAACCAATCGAAAAGCATCGCAACCAAGGGGAATCACACCTCTCCAAACGTATCAGACCAACAGGTTTCCAGCTCGAATGGGGCCAACCGCAGGCCCTCCCCCGCTGAGGGGGCCGGGAGGATTCGCGTGGCCGTCGTGGATGACCATGAAATGTTCCGCACCGGTGTCATCGCCACCCTGCAACCTTATTTCAGCATTGTCGGGCAGGCCCCTGATGTGGAATCATCCATTCTCATGGTCAAGGAGACCCGACCGGATGTGGTCCTCCTGGATGTGCACGTACCGGGCGGCCAGGGCGGCGGCGGGGCCGAGATCCTGACCAGGTCCCACTCCCTCTCCCCCGGGTCCGTCTTCCTGGCCCTGTCCGTGTCGGACTCCCCCAAGGACGTGGGGTCGGTCATCAGGGCCGGCGCCCAGGGGTACGTGACCAAGACCATCTCGGCCAACGACCTGATTTCGTCAATCCGTCAGGTCCACGAGGGCTACGCTGTCTTCTCCCCCAAGCTGGCCGGGTTCGTCCTCTCGGCCTTCCAGGATGATGAGGCCCGGGATTCCGGCCTTCCGGCCCGTGACGACGAACTGGACAGCCTCTCCTCCAGGGAACAGGAGGTCATGCGCCTGATCGCCCGCGGCTACACTTACCGGGAGGTGGCCTCCGAACTCTTCATCTCCATCAAGACCGTGGAAACCCACGTATCCAACGTTCTGCGCAAGCTCCAGCTCTCCAACCGGAGCGAGCTGACCCGCTGGGCCGCCGACCGCCGCATCGTCTGAACGAATTCAGGAAATCCCGGAACGAAGGCAGGACGAACGTGAACAAGCTTGATGACAACCCTTGGCTCCATGTGGACCTGGACGATTATGAGAACCACATGCGGCTGGACACCGTCCAGCAGCTTCAGACCCTGAACCGGATCATGAAAGACCAGCTCAAGGGCAGGAAAGTGGACCGAATCATGATTTGCGGCATCGCCGGAGGAAACGGCCTGGAGTATGTTGACACTTCCATGGCGAGTCGTGTGTACGGACTGGATGTGAACCCCGATTACCTGGTCGCCTGCGAAGAACGGTTCCCCGGACTTGCCGGCGTTTTCAAGCCTGTACTGGCAGATATGACCGACACCTCCATGGACCTGCCCAAGGCTGATATGGTCATCGCCGACCTCTTTTTGGAATACGTCGGGTACCAGGCCTTCACGACGGCACTTGAACGGATTGACCCACGATTCGTCTCGTGTGTGATTCAGGTGAACCAGTCCATGGACTTCGTATCCGATTCACCCTACGCGAGGGTTTTTGATCAGCTTGATACGGTCTACCATCACATCGATGCCGATTCACTCATCCACACCATGAAAGGTCAGGGATACGATTCCGTATATTCATCCATGACGACGCTCCCCAATGGAAAAGCACTGTGCCGTTGCGATTTCGAGCGGAAGACCAATACCCACCCCGAACCGCACTCGGAACGCAAAGGCAGGAAGACCGGTCGGGAGTGAGACCACCCGAACCTCGGCCACCACACTGATGCATGGGGACAGTCCTGAAACCGGACTGACTCACCCAGCCCGGCCGGCTCCTCAGCAGGGCAGACCGAAACCGCGAAGATCCGTGCGCAGCTGTGCGGCCCCTGTGAAGAGCAGGCCCCTGATTCCGCATGTCTCGGCCGCAGCCACGTCATCCCACGAATCACCCACGAAGATGGTTCGTCCGGCGGGGATGCCGAACCTTCTCAGGGCCAACCGATAAACAAGCCCATCGGGCATGCGCAGGTGCTCCTCGGCGGAGATGAGCGTGTCCTCCAGGAGACCCAGCGGCTCCAGCAGTTCACTGGCCTGACGGGCATGCTCAGCGGTGGTGTTGGCCAGGCCCCAAAGATGGAGACCCCGGTCATGCAGGTCGGCGAGGAGGCCGGCCATGCCGGGCTGCATGCCCTTCACGGTCCGGGCGAACCCCTCCAGATACAGGCGAAACACCCAGGCCACGGCGGGACCGTGCGTACTCTCGTAGTCGGCCAGGACACGTTTCTGGTCCCATCCGAGATTCATCAGGGTCCTGAACCGCCAGATTCCCCATTCATCCTCCGGGTCGAGCACCATGTCGATCACCCCGTCGGGATACTGCCCCGCCAGGGCCGCCCGGGGGTCCCAGTCAACCAGGGTCCCCCGCAGACCGAAGATGAGGTGGCGGACGGATCCGCGCCCCCCATCATCGTCATAGCCGTCGTAACCATCTACCCGCAATTCCATGGTCCACATGGTACTTGCCCTGAACTACAAAGCCGGGGCGTCAGGCCGATCAGGCGGAGTCCGCCAGTTCGGGCACTCCTTATTTCACCCTGCGACGGTTACGGAACCAGAAGAGCAGGGTCCTCGCACTGGTAAGGGCAGCCAGGGCGCACCCCAGAGCCAGTGGGAAGAAGTAACGCAGCTGCATCCCCTGGACACCCGGCAGGCCGGGGTTGCTGTATTGGAGCCACAGGGCCAGGTAGGTCAGGGCCAGGACCCCCAGCCCCAGCAGGGTGAAGCACCAGGAAAAGACCAGGTCGGGATTCGATCCGGTCCTGGCCAAGGTGGCAAGAACCAGGATGACGACCAGCAGCGCCGTGCCCGCCCAGGCCAGGATGATGCTCCGGGAACCGCCCTGGACCATGTTGTTGCTCTGCCCATGCAGGATGGCCCAGACGATTCTGCAGATTGCGTCGCCCAGGCCGCCAGGGATGAGGAGGTCATGTCGTCTGCTCTGCATGGCCTGGTAGGAGACGAACATGGGGGCCGTGGCATACCAACCGTTACCCCTCATCCAGATTCCCATCCAGACCAGGGAGAGCACCCCGAAACCGGCTGTGGACGCCAGGTCGAGGCGATTCACCCGGTCCAGGCCCCTGACCCACTTCTGCAGGAGGGGCACCAGGAGCATGACCAGCACCAGGGGCATGTATATGAACTTGGACATGGCCACCACCAGACCGACCGCACCCAGCAGGATGCAGTACCGATGCGAGACCTTCTCGTAAACGGAGCGGAAGACCATGCAGGTAAAGAGGAAGACGACCGCCTGGGTGAAGGAGTCGGCCGAGATGGCGAAACTGCTGCGGAAGAGGAGCGGTGGCAACAGCATGGTCAGCCCCACCCCGATCCTCCAGCGGGTCAGGACCCTGACCCCCAGAAACATGCAGAGGGAGTAGACCAGCAGCATGCAGACCTCGGCCGCCCGGTATATGGCCGATACGGGCAGATGAAGAATTCCCCCGATCCCGAAGGCCAGGATCTGCGGGGCATAGGAGACCGGGGAATTCGTCGCCGTATTGTTGAAGGGGAGATCGACAAGATCACCGGGCCCGGGCTCCACGCTCTCACGGAGGGCTATCGAGGCATCATACCCGTCAAAGACACTCCAACCGTAGTCCACCCAGGCTCGGTCGACCCGACCCCCAACAGCCCCCTCACCGACGTTGTGCAGGAAGCTCCGGGAATGAACCGGATGGGCCAGCAGATCACCGTGGGTTATGCTGCTGATCCGATAGACATGTGACCAGACGTCGGGCGTATGCCCCACAGGCGTCCGGGCCAGGAAGAACCCGCCCATCAGCAGTGTGCCCAGGGCCGTCAGGAGGGGCATGAACCGGCGAAGCCATGCCAGGATGGCCCGCACACGGGAATGCCCTGCCGGGGAGGGCATCTCGGTTGCAACCGCCGAGGCATCAGCGCGCACACCGTCCCTGTGTTTGCCGTTCATTCCGACCTCGGTTCCAATACCCAACGCACCCTCCCGCTTCGAGACCCTCTGCCTGCTCCGGGGTCTTGCCTGCCGGACCAACCACCGACTTCCACCGATACTACCGAGAGACAGTACAGGCCGGGCCCGCAACCCATCACCTATCGAGCAGATGGATGAGCATACCATTGTAGCGTTCCTGGAGATCCTTGGGCTCCACTATGGTGGCCTGGTCACCGAACCCCAGCAGGTAGGTGACCAGGAACCCATACTCATCGGGCCTGATTGTTCCGGTCAGGAAAGTTCGCCCACACTCGTGCAGCAGACGCATGTTCGGATAACTGTTGCGTATGAAGTAATCCTCCCCGGGCTTCGTGAGCAGCACCCGGAATCGAATGGTGCGCCCAGCCGCCTCGGCACGATTGCAGGCCCTCTGCTCGTCCTTCAGGTCGGGCAGGGTGCCGGTTCGGGGACGGGTATCGGCAATCTCCATCCGGTCGCAGCGAAACGTCCGCCACTCCCGACTGTCGGGGTCCGAACCGATGCAGTACCAAAAACCACCGTCCAGGGTCAGCCTGATGGGGTTGAGCAGGCGGGTTTGCTTGGATCCATAGGTGAAGGCCACCGTCTGTCTTTCCATGATTGAAGTGAACAGTTCGGCCAGGTTGCTGCCGTCCGCATGCCGATACGTCCCCTGATACCGGATGGCGCTCATGGCGGCCCGGACGGCCTTCCGCCTGTCGTCGGGCAACCCCTGCATGAGTTTGTCCTTGATGTGTTGGTACGAGTACCCGAAGGGTGTGGTAGTCAGAGGTCGGAGCAGCTGGAGTGCGAGGAAGAGGGTCAGGTCCTCCCCTTCGCTGAAGACGATGGGAGGCAGGGGTACGGCAGCCTCGACAAGGTATCCCCCATAGCGGCCCCGGTAGGCGACTATACCCAGTCCTAGTTCACGCAGCTCATCCAGGTCTCGCACTGCCGTACTCCTGGAGATGCCGAACTGATTCATCAGATCGTTCAGGTGAAAGGCTCTATGCATATTGACAAAGACCAGTTCCTGATTGATCCGTTCCGCTTTGTTCATCGGAAACCACCTAAGGGTTCAGAAAATGACACCTTTCGATCATAGGGTTGTTTTCGTCCGACAAGAAACCAAAGAAAGGCAGGACCATGACCCCGGAACCACCGCAGGTAACCATCTTCCTCTCCCTGGACGGCAAGGCAAGGGAGGCCATCGCCTACTACCAGAATGTCTTGGGTGCCAGAACCCTCTTCTCCATCACCAACCGGGAGTTCAAGGAGCGATACAACCCTGATCTGGCGATTGCGCCGGGCCAGGAGGAGTACATCTCCCACTCTGTCAACCAGGTGGGTGCGGTCCAGCTGCAGATCGCGGACAACCCCGTCGACGACGCCGTTCCCATGCGGGAGAGCGGCAGGGTGTCGCTGGACATCATGGTGACGGATCCGCAACAGGCCCGGACCATATACGACAAGGCCGTCTCCCATCCGGAGACAACCGTGCTGAAGGAGCCCCAGGCGAATGAGTTCGCCGACTTCCATGCCGTCATCCAGGACCCTTTCGGCGTGCTGATGCAGATAACCTGCGAGAAGTGAAGCAGGGGACCGATGCCACGGAGCCGGAGTCCGGTGACCGGGAATCGCGACCAGGGCATCGGCCTGTCCCGATGCATCGCCGCCCGATGGATGGCGCATCCCGAAGAATCTATCCCTGGTCATTGCGATGCAGGCGGAGATTCTGGCGTTGATCAGGTCGACGAAGGAATCGACTTCCTCTGTCGAATACCGTTCGCCAAATCCCGTGAGAGGGAACCACGGCACTGTTTCCCCTGATCAACCGTTAGGCCGATATCTGCCCGGCCTCCGCCATCGCCAACTTCGTGGCCGTATCATGCAGGAACGAATCGACTTCCTTTGCCACGTTTCCACTGTAGAGGAAGGCCGGAAGAAGATCGAACGTCCTGGCTCGTATCGAATCCGGGGTGATTCCTTCCGCCTTCCCATAGGTGCCGGGTTTCACCTGAGACGACGGATCCGGATAAACCCTCACAGCATCCGACATATTGCGGGATTCCCTCGACCCGGAGCCCTGACGGGGCATCTCCCCGGAATCCGAAACCTGCTCGTGGACAGGAACAGACGCCCCCTCCCCGAAGAGTCAGCTTCCGTTGTACCGGATTGTGGTGGTTCGGCACTGGATGACTCTGCAAAGGGAATCCGCCCCTGATTCGAATCGCCGAGAATGGATTGACAACCATCCCCGTGCGTGTCCTTTCCGCTCTTCAGCATGACCGCATCCTTATTCGCATAGCGTCGCTGCCGGGACCGTCTCCTCAGTGGCTACTTCATCGTTTAACCGCCACCCAAATCTGGTGAAGCCGTCGCATCCTGAACTAGCACCTGCCGCCCGAATGAGGACGATCGAGGGCCAGCGGCATCAACATACCCATTCCAGGAAGTAGACCTGCGGACACAGCCGCCGAGCCACCCCCTCAAGGGCTGATTTCGGCAGACAGATGGATGCCCGGTGGGAGTCCGCAGGCATGGCGGTATCACCCGGTCCGGTGGCCAGGGCACGGTCCAGAACCAAGCAGGACACGGCATCCCTATGGCCGATGAGGTCGAACAGGGAGACCCTGCCCGGCTCGGAACCGAGAGTCTCTTCCAACCGTTCCGGGGAAGCCAGGTGCAGACGGCGACATCCGACCAGGCGTCGCACCTCTTTCAGGTCCGGATGGACGGCAGCCCGAACCACCAGGAGGACCAGTTTCCCGCCGGCGTCCTCCAGGAGGAGACACTTCGACAGGTCCGAGTCCTTCAGCCCCAGCAGGGCGGGAAGACCCTTGTCCAAGCCTTGCCGAACCGTCTCGATGCGGGGATGGGGGACCAACCGCCAGGGCACTCCCAGACCATCGAGCCGGTCTTCCATCTGGACCTGCAAGGATGGTGCCGTTTCGTTTTCGACCCGGATGGAATCTTCACCTGGAGCAGGTGAGGCACCGGGGCTGACATGGGCATCACTCATGCAGAAGCAGTCATCAACAGGACCGCCCGAAGAATCTTCACATAAGCCAGTGCGATGTGCCGGTTCGGCTGTTCCATCAACCATGCCCACACCCCCCTTGGGTTCAATCCCCATAAAGGCCATCTTAGGAAAGACGACCAGGCAAGGGGGCCAAGAGTCCATCTCGCTTCGAGGCCCCCCGATTGATGTAGAACCAGACGAACAGTGTGCACAGGAGGAAGAGCTCCAACATGGGGAGGATTCGATCCACGGGGACGAATCGACTGTACGACGGTCAGCTCCAGGCGGAGTGGTGACTTGTCTTCAAGCCGGGTTGAAGCAATACCATCCAATCAGAAGCAAGGAAAGGCCCATCGCATGACAAAACATCCTTTGAAGACCCTGATTACCCTGGCCGCAACCCTCCTGATAGGCCTATGCCTGGGAGCCCTGATCTGCTACGGCACCATCGGCACGGACATGCCTGTGGCCGGCCAGTCTCAGACCACTCCCCGGAAAGGAACCGCCATGCAGAATTCGGACCAGCAGGAACCCACCTTCGCCAAGCCGGGCCATACCGGCAAGGGCACCAGGAAGGTCTTTCTCAACGCCAGCCAGAACGCGCAGGGGAACACCTCATCCCTGGCCAAGGAGCTCATGGGAGGCGAGGACTACCGGCAGATCAACCTGTCCGAGTACCGGATACCCCAGGTGGGCCAGGGCGATGGCGACTTCCCCAAGGTCTGGGACCAGCTCAAGGAGGCGGATGTGATCGTGATCGGCACGCCCGTCTACTGGTCCAACATGTCGGGATACCTGAAGACCTTCATCGACCATGTCGAGGTGAACGAGGACCTCAAAGGGACCGACCTCTACCTGATCGTGCAGGGCGCGGACAGCAACCAGACCAGGGCCGTGAACGCCACCTACGGCACCATGGACCGTGTGGCGAAGCGGTTCGGCCTGAACCTGGTCGGCATCGCCCAGAACGGGGACCAGGCCAAGGATCTCCATGCCCGCATGCTGGCCGAATAGACACCACCCAGGCACAAAAGCGCAAAATCCACAGGAAGGAACCATCATGAACCTGCTCATTCTTGCAGCCAACGGGCAGATAGCCCGCATCGTCGAGGACCGGATCCTGAACGAGGAGGATTTCGCCGACGTCCACCTGACCCTGGGCCTGAGAGGGAGTGAACGTCTGGACGCCCTGAAGGGCAATCCCCGCGTGACCCTGGCCGAGGTGGACCTGGAGAACCGTGCCGCGGTCGAGAAGTCCATGAAGGACCAGGAGATGGTATTCGTGGACACCGTCGACCATGACCAGGACAACGCCAAGACCCGAAACGTGATCGCCGCCATGAAGTCCAATCATGTGGACCGCGTCATCTTCGCCAACGTGGCCGGCATATACGACGAGGTACCGGGTGCCTTCGGCAGGTGGAACAAGGAGATGGTCGGCAAGGGACTGCCCACAGCGGCCGGATCGGATCGCCTGCTCAGGGAATCGGGGCTGACCTATACCACCCTCCGTCTGTGTTGGCTGACCGATCGGGACGAAATCAGATACTCCACCACGACCAGCAAGGAACCGTTCGAGGGCGTGTCCGGTTCCAGGAAGAGCGTGGCCGACCTGGTTCTTCGTATCGTCAAGGATCCCGACCTTGGTGCCAAGGAGAGCCTGGGGATAGCGGACCCCACCACCCAGGGCGCCGATAGACCGGTGTACTAAGACATGAACACCAGCCATCCCGAGAAGCCGGGGAGGGAGGGGGGGGGGGGCTGCCGATATCAGCAATTCCCCGATTGAGGAAAGCGTCCCTCCTCTGAAACGAATCACATCAGGCTTCCTCAGCAGGGTAAGGAGCATCAAGCAGCAGTGCCCGACGACTCAGCTTCCGCCATGCGTCTTGGCATGCAGAATCGGGGCCTTCCTGTTCCCGCCCTGCTTCATATTTCCTCCTGCGTCGCGCAAGCAATGATGACATGAGACTGTGTAAGGTGTATGCCCATTTGCGGCCGGCGGACATGTGGGCATACGTTGCATCAGACCTTGGCTGCATCAGCGGGCTTGAATGAAGCCTCTTGATGGGGGCCATTCAATGGTTGCCGGTGGTCATTGCCAAACCCATCGGTGTGCATACCGTCCTTTGGCAATCATCAGGTGCTTGTGACTGTTCGCAGCCATTGCTTCGCCGTTGAGGAAGCCTCCGCGTTTGACAATCCTCCTTGTTTCTCCAATAATGTAGCAAGCTACACTTATAGGAGGCGGATATGCCTGAACATGGAATGTCGGAACATCGGCCCGAGGGTCTGATAAAAATAGCCAACACGCTCTTGGAAAGGCAGATGAACGAGCTTATATCGGACATCTTCCCCGAGCTCACCGGCCCCCAGTTCGTCATCGTTTACTACCTCCACGAGCACCGGGACCAGGACATACGCCAGAAGGACATCGCCGACCGGTTCTACCTGAGCCATCCAACGGTCAGGGGCATGGTGAAGCGGTTGACCGAATCGGGTTGGCTGGCCGGTTCCAGCAAAGCGGACGACGACCGCCGGCAGGTCCTCCTGAACCTGACGGACAAGGCCGTTCAGTGTTTGGACAGGGAGGAAGGACGAATCCTCCAGGCCCTGGACACCACCACCGGCATGGCCACCAAGGGCTTCAGCCACCAGGACCAAAAGACCTTGGTAAGCCTGCTGAGACGAATCATCACCAACATGAGTCGGACAAATCGATAGGAGGAGGAACAAGGCGGTATGGAAAAAACAGAGCCCGAGGCAGATGCAACAATCATGCCGACCACGACCAGGGACGGCAACCGCAACCGGATGATGGCCGTCCTGCTTGCCGGCGCCTTCCTGGCGCTGATGGCGGAGACCTTCCTCAACAACGCCCTCCCCACCATCATGGAGGAGTTCAGGGTGTCCCAGTCCACCGCCCAGTGGCTCAGCACGGCCTACCTCCTGGTCGTGGGGCTCATGATTCCCATCTCGGCCTGGATATTCTCCAACTTCAGATCGAGAACCACCTACATGGTCATGATGGCCACCTTCCTGGTCGGCTCCCTGGTCTGCATCTTCTCCACCGGGCACTTCGCCATCCTGCTGGCCGGCAGAATCATCCAGGCCGTCGCCGCAGGTTCCCTGATGCCCTTCATCCAGAACGTGGTGCTCCTCCTCTTCCCGCCCGAGCGACGGGGGCTGGCCCTGGGCATCGTGGGTCTGGTCGTGGCCCTGGGACCAACCGTGGGGCCGACCCTGTCGGGCTTCATCCTCCAGCACTGGTCCTGGCGCATGCTCTTCATCCTCCTGGCCGTGGGCAGCGCCCTGATTCTGCTTGCCGCCTTCTTCTGCGTCTATACGGTCAATGAACGGCAAAACACCGGGCTGGACGTCCTCTCGGTCGCCTTGTCCTGCCTGGGGTTCGGCTTCCTGCTCTACGCCCTCTCAGCCATCGGCGACACGGGGCGGGTCTCCATGCTCAACCTCTCGCTCCTGATACTCGGCCTGGTTATCGTCGGGCTCTTCTGCCACCGGCAGCTCATTATGGACCACCCACTGGTGGACCTGCACGTCTTCGCCTCCGGCACCTTCAACCTGACCACCCTCCTGAGCACCCTGAGCAACATCTCCATGGTGGGAGTGGAACTGGTCCTCCCCCTCTACCTGCAGAACACCCGGGGGTCCAGCGCCTTGGTCTCCGGCCTGGTCATGCTGCCCGGCGCCATCGTCATGGGCATCTTCAACCCGATCTCGGGTGCCCTCTACGACCGTATCGGGGTCAGGAACATCTCCCTGCTCGGATTCACGGTTCTGACGCTCGGCACCCTCCCCATGGCCTGGTTCAGCGTCGACGCCAGTCTGGTCGTGATCGCCGCCTGCTACGCCATGCGGATGGCCGGCATCTCCCTGGTCATGATGACCACCTTCACCGAGGGGATCAACGCACTTCCCCGGGGGATGACGGCCCACGGCAATGCAGCCGCCTCCACGGTCAGACAGATCGGCGGATCCCTGGGCACCGCGGCCGCCATGATGATCGTCACTCTGGGCAGCGCCCACCATACGTCGGGCGTCGACAAGGCCCTGGCACTGGGCCAGGGATACCACTGGGCCTTCCTCTCCCTGATCGTGGTGGCCCTGGTTGGACTGTGCTCCTCCTTCGCCCTGAAGCGGCGGCGGGCAGAAGCCTGAGTTGAGCCATCAGGGCAGGCCGGACAGACCTGTCAGCGACCGGGGCCACTGCATGGGGTCAGGGCGATGCCATCCTCCTGGCAGAGGGGCACCAATCTCGCGCTCCTCCTCGCGGAAGATCAGGTTGTAGTGTCCCTGCACCGAGACGAACCGGGGGTAGCCCGCCGCGCCGGCCGGGACGTTGGCCTTGCCAGCTGCCATGCGCAACAGTTCGATATGTCCACATACCTCGCCTTGCCTTGACGCACCCTGGGCCAGGCCGTCCATGATCTCCCGGACGAGTGTGCGGCTGTCCCAGACATGGCAGATATACAGGTCGACGTAATCCATGCCCAGATTCTGCAGACTGCGCTCAAGCATGGTGATGGCATGTTCCTGACCGGTGATGCCTTGCTCGATCTCCTCCTCGGAACGTGCCGGGAACCTGGTGGCCACGACCACATCATCCCGGCAGGCATAGTCCCCGAAGGGCCCTTCCCGGGAAGCATTCACTGGAGCTTCCCCGGTAGGCCAGGGCCGTGTCGAAGAAGTTGATGCCCGACTCCAGACCGTGCCGAATCACGGCCCGCGAGTCCTCCTCGCCCTATCCAGGGCACTGGCCGGCCTGGGGAGGGGGGGGGGTCTCCAAAGCCCACGCACCCCATGCGTATACGCGACATCCTCAACTCCGACTGACCGAGTCTCGTATATCTGATCAGACCCCTTGTTGCAGCCGACCTCCGCCGGGCCTATGGGCTGAGGAGGCTCAGTCTTCGCTTACCTCCGCAGCCGGCTTGAGCTCCTCCTCCTTCTTGCTGACACGCTTCTTGCCGATCCTGTAGTAGGCATTGAAGAGTCCACCAGCGGTCATCAGGACCACCAGGGCCAGAAGGAGCCAGAGGTTCTCCTCCTTGTCGAAGGCTTCCAAAACCTCATAGGAGGATTGGATCATCTTGAGCCAGCCGGCGACTGCCACGAAGTACCAGGCCGTGGCCTTGTCGATGAAGCTGAGTGCCCGGTGGCGTTCGCTCTTGCTCTTGGTGGCCTCACGGAGGATCCGATACCCACGTGTACGTTCCTTCTGGATTTTGACGATGGGGATGAACCACCACCAGGGTGACACCATCTTCCACTTCTTGCTGATTTCGTCGAAGTCCTCCAGGAGCTCCTGGTAGTCGTTCAGTTCCATCAGACCCTGGTAGAGGGGGAAGGAAAAGAGCAGCCAATCGCCGAGCAATGAAACGAAAGCAATGAAATAAGCCATAGCTCCGCACCTTTCCGTATGCAATAGAGACCATTGAAGTGTACTAAAGACGAGCGATTGCTCAGATCATGAGATACAAACAACCATCTTCTTCATTCGACCGACCGATAAGCGACAATCTTCCGAATTCCGGCCCGACTTGACGACCAGATGCAAGGACGCACACTATAATGCAGTTTACATTGTGCTCCGTGGATTGTCACCACTTTCCCAAGATATGTCGGAGCATGATACTCCGATCTTCAAGGTGATAAGAGTCACATACAAAGCAGTCTCAAATTCATCGGGGACCCAACGGAACCGAAAGATCGGCCATGATCGGAAACACGGCGAATCTGCCACGGTGAGAAGCCCGGGACGGGACTGATAGCTGAAAAGGTGGGCCGCCCCTGCCCGACCACCGGCATCCTTCCAATGATTGGTATTGCAGACTGACATGCTATGGAGAATCGCATTGGCTGGTTTCCATCCATGTTCAATATCAGGAAGCAGGGGATGGTAGGGGCCAGAAGCCATGGGACGAGCATCCACCGTCGGGGGCGTGGGAAGCCCGTAGGGGATGAGGTTGTTTCTGCGACGTTTTGAAGGAATGCCACACCTGTCACAGGTCGCTGCCGTTCTGCTTGCTTTGGCTCCGCCTATCGGACCCTGCAGCCGGCGACAGCCCTGTTTCTTCTGCCGCATCCACAGCGTCCGCGGACTCTGAAATAGCACGGTGGGGGGGGGGGGTCGATGAATCTCAGCCCCCTCCCGTAGACCAGGGTCGACAGAACCCGCCAAAGATAGATAACCCCTCAACCGCTTCTTCACAGGACAAAGCACCGACACCGGCGGCATCACCACCGGCCGGCGTTCCGACCAGCCCGATCCTGCCACCGGCAAAGGAACCGACGGGACCCTTGTCGATGCTGTCACCGTTGACGGGCGTCGGCACTCAGCCATGGGTCCCCTCGACCTTTACGATCACCTTCGATACGAACCATGTGATGCTCCTACGCCGAACACACAGACCATCAACTGGGGGGGGGGGGGGGGAAAAAAAAGAGAATCAAGAAAAAGGCCCCGGATATCACGAGGCCTTGCTGCGGACAGGGCGGGATTCGAACCCGCGGAACTTTCGTTCAACGGTTTTCAAGACCGTCTCTTTCGGCCGCTCAGACACCTGTCCATCAGCCCGATTTACCGGGCACGTCTACCATGATACGACACCCCGAAACCCGACATTCCGCCGGGGCGTCTTTCGACCCTGCCGGGTAGGCCCCTGAATCAGGCCTCCCAAGTGGTGGGCTCGATGACCTCCTTGCCCCCCATATAGGAACGCATGGCCTGGGGCACCTCGATGGAGCCGTCCGCCTGCTGGTGATTCTCCAGGATGGCGACAAGCCAGCGGGTGGTGGCCAGTGTGCCGTTCAGGGTGCTGACCGGACGGGTGGACCCATCGTCCAGACGTTCACGCTCGTTCAGACGACGGGCCTGGTACTCGGTGCAGTTCGAGGTGGAGGTCAGCTCACGGTACCTCCCCTGTGTCGGCACCCAGGCCTCGCAATCGAACTTGCGTGCGGCCGAGGAACCCAGGTCGCCGGCCGCCGTATCGATGATCCGATAAGGTACATCGACCTTGGCCAACATCTCCTGCTCCATGGCCAGGAGCTGCCGGTGCTGGTCGCGGGAATCCTCCTGCCTGCAGTAGACGAACATCTCCACCTTGTTGAACTGATGGACGCGGATGATGCCCATGGTGTCCTTTCCTGCGGCCCCGGCCTCACGCCGGTAGCAGCTGGACCAACCGCAGTAGCGCAGAGGCCCGTCCGACAGGTCCATGATCTCATCCTCGTGCATGCCGGCCAGGGCCACCTCGGAGGTGCCCACCAGGTACTGGTCGTCGGGTTCACGCAGACGGTAGATTTCATCGGCATGGGAGTTGAGGAAGCCCGTGCCCGCCATGACCTCGGGACGGACGAGGGTGGGGGTGATGGTGGGAATGAACCCGTGCTGCTGGGCCTGGTCGACGGCCATGGTCAGCATGGCGATCTCCATACGGGCCACGTCACCACGCAGGAAGTAGAAGCGGGAGCCGGAGATCTTGACGCCGCGGCGCATGTCGATGCCGGCGACGCCCACACCAAGGTCCAGGTGATTCTTGGGCTCGAACCCCTCGTCCTCGAAATCGCGGGGGGTGCCGACTTTCTTGACGACCACATAGTCGTCCTCGCCACCCTCGGGGGCCTCGGCTTCAACCAGATTGCTGAACCGCCAGAGCAGGTTCGTGTACTCCGCCGTGGCCTCCTCGGAAGCCGATTTGTTCAGCCCGACCTGCTCGGCCAGCTTCTTGGTCCTGGCAATCAGTTCAGCCTTGGAGTCACCCGAGGCCGAGGCGACCTGCCTGCCCAGGGACTTCTGCTCGGCCCTGGAGCTCTCATAGGTCTGGAGCGCGGTTCTGCGCTCGTCATCGGCCTTGAGGACCTCGTCCACCAGCTGCACGGACTCCCCACGTTTACGCTGGGATTCCTTGACGACATCGGGATGCTCACGAATGAACTGAATATCTAGCATAGTTGGATTCTACTGCCGCCAAGCGACACGGGGGCATCGGGCCAGGGCCGGGGGACCGGGCGTCTTCATCCCAGGCAACCGGTCGGTCCCGGCAGGCCTAATCGCCGAAAATTGTCTTGCGGAACTCGCTGCCGACGGGGGTGCCGGCCAGGCCACCGACCCCGGTCTCGCGCAGGGAGGCGGGCATGGCCTCGCCGATGGACTTCATGGCTTCCACCACCTGATCCGCCGGAATCTTGTTGGTGCCTCCCGATAGGGCGATGTCGGCACAGATCAGGGCATTGGCCGTCCCTATGGCGTTCCGTTTGACGCAGGGGACCTCGACCAGTCCGGCAACAGGGTCACAGACCAGGCCCAGCAGGTTGCTCATGGCCATGGCGAAGGCCTCGGCACAGGTCTGCGGATCACCACCCGCCGCCTCGACCGCGGCGGCTGCCGCCATGGCCGAAGCGCTGCCGACCTCCGCCTGGCAACCGCCCGTCGCTCCCGCGATCATGGCATTGTTGGCGGTGACCAGACCGAAGGCGCCGGCGGTGAAGAGGCACCTTACCTGGCCCTCCCTGGAGAGGTCGATCCGTTCCCGCAGGGCTGTTATGACACCCGGCAGAGTACCCGAGGATCCGGCGGTCGGCGTGGCGCAGATGACCCCCATGGCGGCGTTGACCTCGTTGGTGGCCATGGCGGCCACCAGGGCCCGAACCATGGTGTCCCCACTCAGGGTGGTCCTCTCACGTCTGTACTTATCCAGAAGGGCCGCCTCTCCCCCGCTCAATCCTGTCTTGGAAAAGACCCCCCGGCCCTCGGAACCCCTCTTGACCGCAGCCAGCATGACGTCCAGGTCACGGTCCATCCTCGACCAGACCTGGTCACGGGTCCGACCGGAACCGGCGCACTCCTCCCGGATCATCAACTCGGAGATGGGTTCCCCGGATTCCTCGGCGGCACTCACCAGATCAGCGATCGAACCGAACATGACACATTCCTTTACTCGAGATACATGATTCTCGACGAGAGGGAGCCGATCCTCTCCCGCTGTGCCGCGGAGAGGGGATGATCCAGGTCGAACCCGACCATGCGCCGGTCCTCATCATCCACCATGGGGTAGATGGTCTTTCGCACCGGTTCGCCTTCCTGCCCCAGCACCGCCTGAATCCTTGCAAGGGACGCGTCAACATCGTCCTGCCTCCCATCCTCCTCGACGAAGAGCATGGGGAGCGGACCGGACGGGCGCACGTCATAGCCACCCAGGCGGATTCTACGCACCTCAATGGTTCCTCCGCCGATGGAGCAGGCCCAGAGTGATATGGTCTCCCCGGCCCTGACCATATCAAGAACGACCGTATTGGGATGGTGGATGGGACTGTCACCATCCTCCTCGACGAATTCAATATCCACACCCACGGCGCGGGCGATGGCCATGGCATTGGGCACCTTGGGGTCATCCGGATCCAGACCCAAAAGCCCGCTGACGATGGCATAATCGGTGCCGTGACCCCTATGGGTACGGGCGAAGGACTCATAATATCGAATGATGACCCTATCGGGCATGCCCCCGGCCAGGATATGCCCGATCCGCCCAATGGAAACGGCCCCGGCGGTATGGGAGCTGGAGGGCCCGATCATGACCGGGCCGATGATATCGAACACACTGCGATATTTACCCATCATCACGTCCCATCACTGCTTCCTCCCGACACCTGAAGCCCCGTCCGGCAGCAAGCGGCCAATCTCACCAAAGCATTGTTTACACCCCGCGGGCCGAATGCGCAAGAAGCCCGGCAACGTAGAGGATTCGTTCATGTCTGACACGCCTTGACCGCCCCCTCCCACAGGGAAAGGCACAATGGAACCATGCCAACTCCAGCACTCATAATCCTGTGCATTCTGGCAGGATTGGCCATCGTCGCAACGATGGTGGTCCTCCTTTCGCGCGCCTACAGGAGGCGGGAGTTCGCCCGCAGGATGGAAGCCAGGGATGACGACCAGGTCAGCTACGCTTTCATCATCAACCCATCCAAGCCCCAGGCCGCCCAGACCCGCTGGCACATCCAGAATTACTGCAGGGCCAAGCACATCCAGGATATCCGCTTCATCGAAACACAGCTGGACAAGGACGGAAGGGCCTGTGCACGAATGGCCCTGGACCAGGGGACCGAGGTGGTCGTGGCCGTCGGCGGCGACGGCACGGTCCGCACCGTGGCGAGCGCCATGGCAGGCACGGGCCACGCCATGGGAATCATCCCCATCGGAACCGGCAACCTCTTCGCCCGGAACATGGGCATCCCCGTCGGCGATCTGGACGCAGCCCTTGCCGTGGCCACCTCCCACGGGTCCAACCTGGTGGATGTCGGGCGCATGTACCTCCTGGACGGGAAGGAGAAGGACCGCGGCCATGCCTTCCTGATCATCGCCGGCATCGGCTTCGATGCCCTGATGATCGACGACACCGATCCCAACCTGAAGAGGACCGTCAGCTGGCTGGCCTACTTCATCAGCGGGGCCAAGCATCTCTTCGCCCCCAAGTACACAGGCGACATCTCGATCACCCGCCAGGACCAGGTGACCCAGACCAACACCTCGGTGACCTTCCGCACCTTCATGGCCGGCAACTGTGGCGAAATACCAGGCTTCTCCCTGATGCCCAACGCCTCCTGGAACGACGGGCTCCTGGACTTCGAAATCATCGACACCTCGGCCGGACTGATCGGCTGGGCCAATCTCTTCGGCGATGTCATGCACCAGACCATCACCAGGAAGGCCAGCCAGTCCCCCTTCTCCACCAATTCGACCATCGTCCAGCTCCAGGGTGCCCGGGCGGAGATTCGACTGGAGGACCCTGCCCTGGCCCAGGTCGACGGCGACATCCTGGGAGAGACGCAGCATATAGCCCTTGAAGTGGAGCAGCGGGCCTTGAACGTTCGGGTCCCCCAGACCGACTGACCCCGCCTGGGGGGTAATCCCGGAAGTGGTTTCTCGCATACCGGTGGCATGATGGAAGGCATGACAGCACAGAATGCGGGTATGCCCGCCACCCCTGACGACCTGATCGATCTGGACGACCTGATCGGCAAGTATTATGACCTGGTCCCCGAACCCGGCAACGATGCCCAGAAGGTCTCCTTCGGCACCTCCGGTCACCGCGGATCGTCCCTGACCACCTCCTTCAACGAGGCCCATATCGTCGCCATCAGCCAGGCCATCGCCGAACGACGCAAGGCCGAGGGGGTGACCGGTCCCCTCTATTTGGGGCGGGATACCCATGGTCTCTCCCTGCCGGCCTGGAAGACCGCCATCGAGGTACTGACGGCCAACGGGGTCCGGGTGCGGATCGATGCAAACGACGACTACACCCCAACCCCCACCATTTCCCAGGCGATCCTGACCCATAACCGGGCGACCGACGGCACCCAGCGCTTCTCCGGCGAAGACCTGGCGGATGGCATTGTGGTCACCCCTTCGCACAACCCGCCCACCGACGGCGGGTTCAAGTACGATCCGCCCACCGGCGGCCCGGCATCGGCCGGGACCACCAACGCCATCGCCCAGCGCGCCAACGAACTCCTGGGCGACTACCGGCAGGTCAGGCGGATCCCCTTCGAGCAGGCCATCAGGTCCGACCTGGTGGAACGGTTCGACTTCCGCGAGCACTATGTGGCCGATCTGGGCAACGTCATCGACTTCGACCTGATTCGCTCCTCGGGCGTGCGCCTGGGCATCGACCCCCTGGGAGGGGCCTCGGTCAACTACTGGCCCTTGATCAACGAGAAGTACGGGTTGAGCATCGGAGTGGTGAACCCCGAGGTGGACCCGACCTGGCGGTTCATGACCATCGACCATGATGGGAAGATCCGCATGGACCCCAGCTCCCCTTACGCCATGAAAGGCCTGGTCGACAGACTCAACTCCGGGGCCTGGGGCTCATACGACCTGGTGGGCGGCACCGACCCCGACGCTGACCGACACGGCATCGTCTGCCCGGACAGCGGGGTGATGAACCCCAACCACTACATCGCCGTCTGCGTGGACTACCTCTTCTCGGGCAACAGGCCCGGGTGGCCCCGGGACGCAGGAGTCGGCAAGACCCTGGTCTCGTCCTCCCTGATCGATCGTGTGGCCGCCTCCATCGGGGCCAGGCTGATCGAGGTTCCGGTGGGCTTCAAGTGGTTCGTCGATCCCCTCTTCAAGGGCGAGGTTGCCTTCGGAGGCGAGGAGAGCTCCGGGATGAGCTTCCTGCGCCGGAACGGCCGGGTCTGGACGACCGACAAGGACGGGCTGATCCCCGATCTCCTGGCCGCCGAGATCACGGCCCGCACCGGAAAGAACCCGGCCCGGCTCCACCAGGAGCAGGTCGAGCGCTTCGGCCAGAGCTGGTACAAGAGGGTTGACACCCCCACCACCCTGGAGCAAAAGCAGAAGTTCGCCCACCTGAGCGGCGATGACGTGACCGCCTCCACCCTGGCCGGGGAGCCCATCACGGCCAAGCTGACGGAGGCCCCCGGCAACCAGGCCAGGATCGGCGGCCTCAAGGTGACCACCAAGAACAACTGGTTCGCCGCCCGCCCCTCCGGAACGGAGAACATCTATAAGGTCTACGCCGAGTCCTTCGTCTCCCCCGAGGCCCTGGACCAGGTCCTGGACGAGGCCGGGCAGGTGGTCGACAAGGCCCTGAACTGAGCACTCTCCAGGGCTGAATCGAACCCAAGCGAAACCCCGCAACCAAGGTATTCGGTTGCGGGGTTTTCTCATGCCCTGTCTAGGCTTGGATACATGAGCAACGAGATGGAACTGGTGGTTTCGACCGATGGCAGCGCGCTGGACAACCCCAACGGGCCCATGGGGTGGGCCTGGGCCGATCACAGGGGCGGGGATGCCGATGCCGGCGGCGCCAGCAATGGAACCAACCAGATCGGAGAACTGTGCGCCGTCCTCCAGGCCCTGAGGGCGCATCGTGGAAGCCGTCCACTGGTCATCGAATCGGACTCCCAATACGCGATCAACTGCTCCTCCAAGTGGGTGCACAGTTGGAAGAGGAAGGGATGGAAGAACTCCCAGGGCAAGCCGGTCAAAAACCGCCAGCTGATCATGGCCATCGATGAGGAGATCCGCCAACGCAAGGGATCGGTCAGGTTTGTCTGGATCAAGGGCCACGCAGGGGACCGGTTCAACGAGAAGGTCGACACCCTGGCACGCGGCTATGCCGCCGATGCCCGGGATGGCAGCCGCCAGGGTTCACTGCCCATCGAGGGATGGCAGTCCCTGCTGGATTCCGACTATGCGGAGGGGCTGGATGTTCCCGACCCGGTTCGTCAGGAATTGGATGGCGGCCCCACCGTCCTGGATGACCAGGGACGCAGACGGGATAGGATGAGCCCGTCCGAGCAGACCTCCCTGGCAGAGGATGCGGGCGAGTCGGGCGCAGCGGATACCGCGGAGGCGATGGACGACGTCACCACGATGAGCGAGGCCAAGGATACCAAAACGCCTGATCCGGTGGACGAGGAAGGGACCGACCAGGCCTACGACATCGACCAGGACCAGGAGACCGCCTCTGAAGGGCAGGTGGAGCCGATAACCGATACCTCCGATAAGAATCCGGATACGTCCGGGACCGGCTCCCAGGCAAGGGGACTCCAGGCCACCGGCAGGGTCCGGATCACCCCTCCCCCTTCGGGCAGCACCAGATTCGCCGGGCAGGCCTTGCACATTTCGGGTCGGATCGAGCTGGATGCGGATATAGCACCGGACGGAACGGTGATCATCGATCAGGCCCCCTTCCGGCTTCACAGCATCGAGACTCGGGACTGAAGGGGACATCCTGGAGGCCAACGCGTAGGATGGGAAGCACTTGAGTGTTGAGTTGCGCCGCCCGAACGGGAGCGCGTAAAGGAGTTCACATGGATAAGTCCGAACAGGATGCGTTGAAGAAGGCCGCCGGCATCGAGGCCGCCAAGCTGGTCGAGGAGGGCATGGTCGCCGGTCTGGGCACCGGTTCGACCGTGCGCTTCTTCGTCGACGAGTTGGGCCGCCGCGTCCAGGAGGAGGGCCTGGAGTTCACAGGGGTGACCACCTCACGCCGGACGAAAGAGCAGGCGGAGGGGTACGGCATCAAGATCGTCGATGTGGATGATGTGGACCACATCGACGTCACCATCGACGGGGCCGACGAGGTGGACAGGAACTTCGACGGCATCAAGGGCGGTGGTGCGGCCCTGCTCTGGGAGAAGATCGTCGCCACCAATTCCCGCAAGATCGTATGGATCGTCGACGAGTCCAAGGTGGTCGACACCATCGGCCGCTTCCCCCTGCCCGTGGAGGTCATCCCCTTCGGCGAGCGCCACGTGCTGGACCGCTTCAAGGAGCGCGGCTACCAGCCCGTCCTCCGTCTGGATACCCAGGGCCAGCCGGTTCTGACCGACGAACACAACCACATCATCGACCTGCACATGGAACGGATCGACCACCCCCGGGACCTGGCCGAGGACCTGATCACCACCGTGGGTGTGGTGGAGCACGGACTCTTCCTGAACATGGTCGACACGGTCATCGTCGGAGACCCCAACGGCCCCAGGATCATGACCAATTCCAACAAGTAGGCGCGGACCAGATCCGCGGAACCCCTCCGAGCATTCCATGGATTCGGAGGGGTTCGTTGTTTGTATGGGTCGTCTGACCACCGTGTTCGATTGGCTGAGCATATCCCTTTGCCGGTGGTAACATAGACATCGAGACGTGGTTTCAGCGGAGAATCCGGCCGGTGGGGGCCATGCGGATGGGGGTGGGCCAGCAATGGATGACTTCTATGCTGAAATAGGCGGCCTGGCACTGATTGTCGCATCAATTCTGATACTGATCTTGGGCACACGCATGCGCAGGGGAAGTGTTCATCGCAGCGCCATGCTGAGTGGACCGTCACGATACTATCGCACGGATTCCCTGTGGAGGCACGTGCAGAAAGCAGA
Source organism: uncultured Bifidobacterium sp. (assembly GCF_945269915.1). Lineage (GTDB taxonomy): Bacteria > Actinomycetota > Actinomycetes > Actinomycetales > Bifidobacteriaceae > Bombiscardovia > Bombiscardovia indica. Next base: position 32,172 of record NZ_CALYOY010000017.1, read on the forward strand.
ATCAACCGGAATGCTGATTATGGGCACCATCTGGTTCAATTTCGGCATCGCCATCCTGATCCTCCCCAACATGGACTCCCGGTCTTTCATGATAGGCCTGGGCGCATTCAGCATCGAGACGGTGCTGGCCATCTGTGATATGAATTTCGCCGCGCGACGCACATACCGAGCATTCACCGCGGCTGGCCATGACCCGGCATGAGTCCTCACATGACGGATGACTGTGCCCAACCTCTCCTGGCGAACCCGGGTGGACCGCCGACGGGTGCCAATACACGAAGTCCCCGAATCATACCGATCCGGGGACTTCTTCAGGCCCAAAAGCCATAAGTCATAAAGCTACTTGCGCTGGTGACGAGTCTTGCGCAGCATTTTACGGTGCTTCTTCTTGCTCATCCGCTTGCGGCGCTTCTTGATGACAGAACCCATCCGAGCCTCCGATCCTTATATACCTGGAAGTGTCCAACTTGCCCAATCGTACACCGTTTGCGGGACTACTAGAGCGGGAATGCCCTGTAGAAGGCTTCCAGAGCCGCCTTGGATCCCTGTGCCTGAAAGACGACGGTATCGTTCTGCCATACGGCCTGAGCCGATTTGGCATCCCCGGCCACCTCCTTCTCCACATAGGAGCCGGTGGCACTACCCCCGGCCTTGACCTTGCCGGAGGCCAGCTCCTTACCGGTCATCCCGGTCGTCAACGAATCATAGGCCTGCCTGGCATCTTCGGCCTTGGTCCATTGGGCCAGGTGGAGGGTCACATCCTTGCCGGGCTGCCCCGTGGAATAGATCAGGGTGTACTCCTCAATGGGGGTCCTGGATCCCCACTCCGTAGCGGGATCCGCCTTGGTGCGGGCGAAGTCGGCAACGGTGTCGGGCATGGCCTTGAGCAGTTCGCTGGCATTCTGCGGCAGCGGCTGGGCGTCTATCTTCGGCTTGGGCCTGCCCTGACCCTGGCTCTGACCGGAGGTGGTGCCGGCGCTGGGTTCCTGCCCCTTCACGGCCCAGTGCGGCCAGACGAATGCGGACAGGAGGACCAGGACCACCACGGCGGCCAGGGCCATGACCAGGGTGATACGACGACGACGAACTGTTGATGATGGAGTAGTGGACATGGCTCCATTCTCTCATAGGCCGGGTGATGTCAATGCGAAGAGTCGATGCAGCCGCTTCGCTTTCAGGTGAACCACGGGGCCGGTAACGAACAGGTCTGGCCCTTGTCGCTCAAATTGGATAGCGTGCAGGTATGGCCAAGACTGCGATGCAATACGTCTGCACGGACTGCGGATGGACCGGAGGCAAGTGGTTCGGACGCTGCCCGCAGTGCGGGCAGTGGGGTACCGTTGAAGAGTTCCGCGAAGCCCGGTTCGGCAGCGCCGAGGGACCGGGGGCCACGGCAGGCGGAAGCCACACACGCCCGGTCGCGCCCGGCTCGCTCCAGGCGAGGCCCATCACCCGTGTGGGGCCGGGCCGTCTGACCCGTGTGCCGACCGGATTCGCCGAGTTCGACAGGGTCCTGGGCGGGGGAATCGTCCCCGGATCGGTGATCCTGGTGGCCGGGGAACCAGGCATCGGCAAGTCCACACTCCTCCTGGAAGCGGCAGGGAAGGTGGCCGGAAGTGATGGGGCCGGAGCCAAGGTCCTCTATGTCTCCGGCGAGGAATCCCAGGCCCAGGTAAGGATGAGGGCAACCAGGGTCGGAGCCGTCAAGGAATCCCTCCTCCTCGCATCAACCACCGACCTGGCCACGGTCCTGGGGCTGATCGAGCAGGAAAAACCCGACCTGGTCATCGTCGATTCGGCCCAGACCGTCGTCTCCGACAAGGTGGATGGAATCTCAGGGGGCTCCACCCAGGTACGGGAGGTGGCCATATCGCTGATCGACATGGCCAAGACCTATGGCATCCCCGTTCTTCTTGTCGGGCATGTGACCAAGGACGGGTCCATAGCAGGTCCACGCACCCTGGAACACCTGGTCGACGTGGTCTGCCAGTTCGAGGGAGACCCCCAGACCGCCCTGCGCATGTTGCGGGCCGTCAAGAACAGGTTCGGACCGACCGACGAGGTCGGCTGCTTCGACATGGGCGAGCAGGGCATCGAAGAGGTGAACGACCCCACCGGGCTTTTCCTCTCCACCTCCCAGGACCAGGTGGACGGGACCTGCGTCACCTTCACCCTGGACGGTCACCGGAGCCTGCCCATTGAGATTCAGGCCCTGGTGACCGGGTCCGTCCTGCCCACGCCCAGACGCAACACCAACGGTATCGACCCCAACCGCCTGGCCATGCTGGCGGCCGTCCTCTACCGGCACGGGCATGTCAACCTGCTCACCAAGGACCTCTATGTATCGACGATCGCCGGTGGCCTGGCCAAGGAACCCGGGTGCGACCTGGCCATCGTCTCCGCCCTGACCAGCGCAGCCAGGTCCAAGCCCATCGAAAAGACCACCTGTGCCATCGGCGAGATCTCCCTGACCGGCCAGGTCCGGCCCGTACCCCAGTTGAATCATCGACTGAGTGAGGCCGCACGGCTGGGCTTCACGAAGGCACTGGTACCGGTGACCAGGGGGAAGCGGGCCACCAAACCCGTTCCCGGTCTGGAAACGATCGAAGTCGCCACCCTGGCCGATGCCCTGGAGGCCCTGGAGGTTCGTTGAACACCGACCACGGCCGGTCGCCTGCCGCAGTCCACCACCCAGGCAGGTAGCGTTCCGGCGCTTTGGGGAATACCGGCGCAAAGAGATAACGCCCCGCCCCCGCCCATGCGGGTGGCGCCGGTGCCGACACACTATAAGATGGCAGCAAACCCGGACCGTCAGGAGACAGTATGGCCAAGAATCAGATGCCCGAAGAGGATATGGACTTCCCCATCTGGGCGGCAACCATGTCGCAGTCCAGCAACCGTTCCCTGGCCGGGGCCAGGCTGGTTCCCCCCCTCGACGCCTTACATGGCCGGGAGCTGAGCGAAAGGGTGATCAGCCAAGCCGGGCAATGGGGGATGATCATCGCGGACGCCGATGGGACCGAACACCCGGATGTCACGCATGCCAAGGCGAACCAAGGGGTGTCAGCCGAATCCGGATGCCCTGGACCGGCACGGCCCTGCGATGAGGAGGGCAGGGGCGTCACCGGCCCGGATCCTGACGGTTCCCTGCATCCCGGAACCAAGCCGGCAGGAAGCCCACAGGCCACCACCGCCGGTGATTTCGACATGACATTCGGTTCCGTCGAGACGATGAACGACATGCGCCGGGTCAGCGGGGCCGAAGCCATTGCCTGGGCCCAATCCCGAATGCCCGTCCTGAGGGGGCTCCTGGAGGAGCTCCGGACCGAAGTGGATTTCGGGTCGGCACGAATCGCGGCCTGCCTGATCCTTGAACCCAAGACGGCCGTCCTGCTCAGGGAGTTGAAGCGGGCGGGGGCGCAGGTGGGCGTCTACTGCGAACCCGGAGCCGTGGATCAGAGGGTGGCCGAACAGCTCAAGAGGGAAGGAATCACCGTCTGCGCCGATTCCTCCTGGGATGATGATGAGGCCAGGCAGGGGGCCCTGGACCTGATGGACAGGATTCAACCCAACCTGATCATCGACGACGGTGCCTCCTTCGCCCGCCTGGCCCTCCGCGACCGCCCGGAACTGGCGGCCAACCTGATGGGTGTGGCGGAGGAGACCACATCCGGGGTCAGGGCCTTCGCCGCCATGGAGGAGGATGCCGCCCTGACCTTCCCGGTCATAGCCGTCAACGACAGCCGGATGAAGACCGATTTCGACAATGCCCATGGCACCGGCGAGACCTGCCTGACCACCATGCAGGACCTCCTTGGGGCCCAGTGCTTCCAGGACCAAAGGGTCCTGGTCATCGGCTACGGACCGGTGGGGCGCGGCTTCGCCCTGGGCGCCCGGGCCCTGGGTGCCCGGGTGAGCGTCAGCGACATCGACCCCCGGGCCGCTCTGCGGGCCGTCTTTGACGGATTCCCCGCCCTGGACACCCCACAGGCGCTCCCCCGGGCCGACATGGTCATCTCGGCCACAGGGGTCGTCCATACCGTGGACCTGGACGACATGCGGGCCATGAGACCCGGGGCCGTCCTGGCCGTCATAGGCGGTATCGCCAATGAGATAGCCCTGGACCGCCTTCCCGGGCGGGACTTGTCCCAGGAGGACCAGGTCTCGACCATCGAGGTTCCGAACGGACCGGAGCTGACCCTGCTCAGCCATGGGGACGGGGTCAACTACACGGCCGGGGGAGGCAACCCGATCGAGATCATGGACCTGAGCTTCGCCGTTCAGGTCTCGGCCCTGGCCCACCTGCTCCGGCAGGGACGGAACCTTGCCCACCGGGTCCACAGGCTCCCCGACCAGGTCGACAGACGCATCGCCTCCCTGGCGCTGAAGGTCCGTGGCCACCAGGCCCGAAGGCAGGCATGTCCCTCCGCGCAGGACTGGAGAACCACCCGATTCGATGCCCGAAGGGGGTCGAGAGAGGCATGAGCACCACATCATCGACACTGGGCAACCTGGGTCTGGGCGAGGACAGCCTGGCCAATGTGACCGTCTACTCGGCCAGGATGGTCATACCCGTCACCGCACCGGTCATCCTCGATGGAGCCGTCGCCGTCAGCGGTGACCGGGTCATCCACGTGGGCACGCGCGCATGGGTCATGCAGGAACTCAAGGGGGAAGCCCCCCGGGGCAGGGTGACTGAACGGCACTGGGACGGGATCATCATGCCCGGGCTGGTCAACGCCCACACCCATCTCCAGTACACCGGCATGGCCGAGGTCGGCCAGGGCCAGTACGAGGACTTCCACGCCTGGGAGGAGGCCTTCAACCGAATCTACGATGACGAGACCCGGCCACACGCCTGGCGGTCCTGGGCCATGGAGGGTGCCAGGCAGTGCGTCGAATCCGGAACCACGGCGGCTGCCGACATCGTGACCGACCTGGATGCGGCGGCGGGTATGGTCTCCCAGGGCATGCACGGCATCACCTATTGGGAGGTCATGGGCTGGGGAAACCGGGAATGGGATGACCGGGGCAAGTACCGTCTGAACCTCCAGCTGCGGCGGCTGGAGGAGGAACACGTCCGCCACCTCGGCATCAGCCCCCACGCCCCCTACACACTGGAGGCGGAGCCCTTCGTGGATCTGCCCGACATCGCCCGCCGTCTGAACATGCGCCTGCACATCCACCTGGCCGAGACACCCCTGGAGGCCGGATTGGAGGCCGACGGGTCAAGGCCCGCCAGGTCGACCGCCCTCCTGGGCGACATGACCTGGTCCAGTTACAGGGAACTCAAGAGGGAGGGGCAGGGACTCTCGGCCATCCAGTTCGTGGACCAGTTGGGTTCACTGGGGCCCGATGTCCACATCGCCCACGGTGTCTGGGCCGACGAGGAGGACCGGCGCACCCTCCGTCAGCGTCAGGTCTCGGTGGCCCTGTGCCCCCGATCCAACCGGATCACCAACACCGGCAGGGACGCACCCGTCAGCCGGTACCTGAAGGAAGGCAACGCCCTCTGCCTGGGAACCGACTCCCTCTCCAGCTCCCCCAGCCTCGACCTGATGGATGAAAGCGCGGCACTGTACCGGTTGGCACGCCAGCAAGGCTATGGGGGACGCGACCTTCCCCGCCGCCTGATTCACATGATGACCCTGAACGGGGCCGCCGCCATGGGTCAGCACCTGGCCGCCAACCGAATCGGGCAGATCAACGCCGGAGCCCTGGCCGACCTGGCCTTCATGGACATACCCGTCCAGGCGGCAAACGCCGAGGCCATCGACCGGACACTGGAGGAACTGGTGGCCTCGGGCGGAGGTCACAACAGGGCCACCCTCATTTCCGGGCAGGTGGCTTACAATGCCGGTATCTTCTGACCGTACCGGAAGGATGGAGAGACCCTTATGAGCATCGCACTGCAGGATATGAGCGCCTACGCACGATCCCTGGTGGACCGCCTGGGCCTGACCCCCCACCCGGAAGGCGGCTGGTACACCAGCGACTGGCGGAGCCTCCACGAGGACGCCGCCAGCGGCCGACCACTGGCCTCCCTGATCTACTTCCTCCTGGCCGAGGGGGATGCCAGTGCCTGGCACAAGGTGGATGCCGACGAGATCTGGCTCTGGCACGGTCCGGCTCCGGTCCACCTCCAGCTGGGCGGGTACGGGGACTTCCCCTCCCAGGATTCCGCAGAGCTGACGGACATCACCCTTGGGGCGCAGCTGACCGGGGTGGGCGACATCGGTCCCGGCACCGACCCCTGCGGACACCACCTGGTCCCGGAGGGGTGCTGGCAGCGCACCCTCCCCGGCCGGGGCGACGCCTTGGTCTCCTGCGTGGTCAGTCCCGGCTTCACCTTTGAGGGATTCACCCTTCAGGATTCAGCAGACTGATCATCTTCAGGACCGTCCGTGCGGCTGTATCGGCTGCCCTGCCCATGTTCGCCTCACTCTTGTTCAGGTCGTCATAGGCCTGGCCGCAGGGGTTGCTGATGCCTCGCAGACAGAGGAAGGGCACCCCGCATTTTCCGCTGATCTGAGCGGCGGCGGCCTCCTCCATGGCCTCGCCATCCGCTTGGAACCTGGTGACCAGGTCATCAAGCACCTCAGGGTCGGTGTTGAAGCGATCGCTGGTCGAGATGTTCCCGACCACGAAGTGGCCCCCTTGGCCCCCCGCCCCGGGGTCAGACTCCGGGGCGACCTCCGCGGCCGGTGCCGGCAGGGCGATGCGTCCCCTCCACCGACCCGACCCGACCAGGTCGCCCACGGAATCCGCCCGTCCGTACCCCAGGGCCTCGGCCGCCCGAATGGCGACCTTGAGGAGGTCGGGGTCGGCGGGGAAATACTCCAGATAGGGCGGGCATTCGGCAATGATGGCCGTATTGGACTCGGCATAGTGCTGCTCCGCCCCTATCAGCAGGTCACCGATGGTCAGGGAGGGGTTGATGGAACCCGCGATGCCACTGAATATGAGGGCCTGCGGGTTGAACCTGTCAATCAGGAACTGGGTGCAGGAGGCCGAATTCGCCACCCCCATCCCTCCGACGCAGACCACCAGATCCATGCCTGCGCAGGTCCCGATCGAGAGCCGATAGCCCATCAGGGTGAGCTCGCGGGCATGGTCCAGGGCGGCCAGGATCGGGGCTGCCTCCCTGTCCAGGGCGCACTGCACCGCAAGTGTGGTGACATTGTTCCTATCCATGGTTCGATGGTCCCCGACAAGGCCGACAAATGCGCGGCATTCATGAAACCTTGAAGCCGTTATAAGAAAAACCGAAGTGTCATCATCGGCCGTCCCGCCAAAACGGGTATCACCCGGTAGGGCTCTGCCGGTAGTATGGTTCAGTCCGAACGGTTGAGAAGTTGATTGCCGAGACCGGTTGTTGACCGGGATCGACCCAGTAACCGCCACCGTCATTGTCACTAAGGAGCAATCCACCATGACCCTCTTCAGCAGAAAGACGACGACCAGGTTGATGGTCGCGACCCTCACCTTCGCGACCCTGATGTCGGGGGCGGCCTGTGGTTCCGGCTCCTCGGGGGAGTCATCAGCCAAGTCCGGATCGATCACCGAGGAGACCATCAACCCGGGCACCCTGACCATCGCCACCGGAGATCCCGCATACACCCCCTATGTGCAGGACAACAAGCCGGAGTCCGGCAAGGGGTATGAAGCCGCCGTGGCCTACGCCGTGGCCGAGAAGATGGGATTCGGCAAGGACAAGGTGAAGTGGATCCGCACCTCCTTCGATGCCGCCATCGCGCCGGGAACCAAGGACTTCGACATGAACATCCAGCAATTCTCGATTACCTCGGAACGCAGGAACGCCGTGGACTTCACACCCAGCTACTACAACTCCACCCAGGCCCTGGTCATCCACAAGGGTTCCAGATTCGCCTCGGCCAAGTCCATCGACCAGCTCAAGGACGCCAAGATCGGCGCCATGGTCGGTTCCACCTCCTACACGGTGGCCCAGGACAAGATCAAGAAGGACATCCAAACCTTCAACGACAACGCCACACTGGCCCAGGCCCTGGATACCAACCAGATCGACGCCCTGGTCATCGATACCCCATCGGCCTACAACATCGTGGAATCCAAGCAGGTCAAGGAGGGTTCGGTCCTGGGCCAGATCAAGGGCTCCGAGGACCCCGAGGGCATGGGCATCGTCCTGCCCAAGGACTCCAAACTGACCAAGGCGGCCTCCAAGGCGGTGACCGACCTGGACAAGGACGGCACCCTGAAGAAACTCCAACAGCAATGGCTGCACGAGTACACCTCCACCCCCACCCTGGGCTGACCCAAGCAGGGCCAATCGAATCGGAATCGGTCAGGTATGTCATCAACCGCTCAAGTACACATCAGTGATGTCCAGAGGGAACGGGAGCAGTACGACCGTCGCCAGAACCTCCAATCCGTGGCCACCAGCATCGTCAGCACCCTGGTGCTGGCCTTCCTGGTGGCCCTGGGCCTGCATTACGCGCCTGGTTGGCCCAAGGTCAAGGAGTCGTTCTTCTCCGGCAAGTACTTCGCCCAGGCCTTCCCCAAGGTACTGCAAGGGCTCTGGCTGAACCTTCAGGTCCTCTTTTTCGCCGTCATCGGCGTGGCCATCCTGGGCACCCTCCTGGCCATGATCCGGACAAGCCGCTCACCCTTCCTCTTCCCGCTCAGGGCCCTGGCCCAGATCTACACGACCATCATGCGCGGCATCCCGATGATCGTGGTCCTCTACCTGATCGGGTTCGGCATCCCCGGACTGGCCATCTTCGGCCGCATCCCGGTGGCCCTTCTGGGAACCGTGGCCGTCATCCTCTCCTACTCCGCCTATGTGGCCGAGGTGCTCAGGGCCGGGTTCGAGGACGTGAGCCCTTCACAGCGGGCCTCGGCACGCTCCCTGGGGCTGACCTCCGGACAGACCCTGCGGATCGTGGTCATTCCCCAGGCCCTCCGCAAGGTGGCACCGGCCCTGATGAACGATTTCATCTCCATGCAGAAGGACGTGGGCCTGATCTCGGTCCTGGGTGCCGTCGACGCGGTCCGGGCCGCGCAGATCCTGGTTGCCACCAGCTACAACTTCACCCCCTATGTGGTGGCCTCGGTACTCTTCATCGCCACCTCGGTGCCTTTCATCCTTCTCAACGACTGGTACTCCAACCGGCTACGCAAGCGCGAACAGAGCGGAGGGATGGTATGAGCATTACGACCAGCACCCCTGAAACCGGACCGGAGGCCCCGGTCCTGCGCCTGGACCAGGTGCGGAAGTCCTATGGCGGCAATGAGGTCCTCAAGGGCATCTCCTTCGATATCAGACCCCATGAGACCGTGGCCCTGCTGGGTCCATCCGGGTCGGGCAAGTCCACCCTGATGAAGTGCATCAACCTGCTTGAGCGCGTCAATGACGGGCAGATCTGGCTGGGCGACACCGACATCACCGACCCCCGGGTCGACCGGGACCGGTGCCGGTCACGGATCGGGGTGGTCTTCCAGCAGTTCAACCTCTTCCCCCACATGAACGTCCTGAAGAACGTGACCCTGGGTGCGATCAAGGTCCATGGGGTTCCCAAAGACCAGGCCAGGGAGCGCGCACTGGAGCTCCTGGACAGGATCGGCATGCGGCAGAAGGCCAATGCCTACCCCGACCAGCTCTCCGGCGGGCAGCAGCAGCGTGTGGCCATCGTCCGGTCCCTGATGACCGACCCCGAACTCCTTCTCCTGGACGAGATCACCTCGGCCCTGGACCCCATGCTGGTCGGCGAGGTCCTGGAGATGGTTTCGGAGCTGACCGACAAGGGGACCACGATTCTCATGGCCACCCACGAGATGGGTTTCGCCCACCACGCGGCCGACAGGATCGTCCTCCTCCTGAACGGGGTCATCGCCGAGAACGGATCACCCCGCCAGGTCATGGACGAGTCGGAGAACCCCCGGACCAAGGAGTTTTTCAGCCACTTCCGTAGCCTCTAGGCGCACCTGCAGGCAAGGGCCCCACCAGTGGTTGACCTCTGGTGGATCCTGCATGTTCGCTTGCGCATGCAGGGTGCCGGTTCCGCTTGAACCGGCACCCTGCCTCCACCAGGTCAGCCCACCTCCCATCTGCCAGACTCCCAGGCCGACCCGGACCGAGTGTCCTTTCGACCTGGTCGGGCCATATGAACCGGACCAACCGGACCAATGTGAGTCTGGCCACTCGAATCAGGCCGCCTGAATCCCCTTCGCCGCCTGGTCGGTCAAGGCCTTGGCCCGACCGGCATCAAGGGCCAGCTGGGTCTTGAGTTCCTCCGCACCGGCATACCGCTCCTGGGGGCGCAGGAAGTCCAGGAATTCGATACGAACCCGGTGCCCGTACAGCTCCAACCAGTCAGCGGTGATGACGTTGGCCTCCAACACCCGTTCCGCTCGTCCTCCCTCGGGCAGGAAGGTCTCCTTGGTACCGATTGAGATGGCCACGGGCATCCGCCAGGGCGATCCAGGGGCCAGGCGGACATGAAGGTCGAGCCCCATAGACGAGTCCCGGGGCGGAACAGCCTTCCCATCCCCGCCTCCGGCAGCCCGGTACGGGCCCATGTCGACCAGCCAGCCGGCGTAGACCCCATCCATCGGCATATAACCGCTGTGCTCCCGGCTCAGGTTGGCTGTGGGGAAGCCGAGCTCGCGTCCCCGCTGCTCACCATGGACCACCTCCCCCTCAACCGAATGGGGACGGCCCAGTATCACACCCGCCTCCCGCACACGGCCCCGGGCCAGGAGGTGCCGCAGGTTGGATGTACTCCAGGCCCTGATCTTCCTATGACCGGCGGGGGTGGATTCTCCCCTCTCCCCGCTACCACCTCGGGCCGGACCTGATGCCTGCCCATCCAGGGAGACGTACCCGGGGCCCCTGTCATCCACCAGGTCCAAACGGAACATACCCGTTTCCTCGGCCAGGTTCCCTATGGCCGTGACATCGCCGGCCCGTCCCGACCCCATCCGGGCATCCCTGCCCAGGACCAGGGTCTGCATGCCCAGCTTGTCGACCAGCTGCCTGATGAAGAACCGATATGATTTGGCGGCGAAGGCCAGGGTGTAGTGAACGACCAGGGCCCGGTCCAGTCCCAGGTCCTCCATCAGGCGGATGCGCTCATCTACCCCCATGACCTCTTCCGGGTCATAGCCCAGCAGGCCATCGGGCAGGTCGGCCATGACATGGTCGGCCGCGTAGAGATGGACCCGCTTGGGACTGGGATCGAACATGATGGCCACCGAGGTGGAATCGGATTCCGCCGCCAGGTCGACCACGCGTTTCAGCAGGGCCTGATGCCCCCGGTGCACCCCATCGAACTCGCCCACGGTCAGCACGGAACCCCTGGTCGTACTCAACATCGGCCATTCCACTATCCCGGCCGGATTTGGTTTCAACCTGCTGACTTTCATCTGCTTCCCGTCGACTGTGGTGGCCCTCCCGGTATGGAAGAGGCCCGGTCAATTAGCACTTTAACCCAGGCCGGGAGCCCAGGCAATACACTTCACCATTGGGAATCGCGGTGGAAGACCACGTCCGGCTTGGCCAAGGAATCCTTATAAGGAACCAGGACCGCCGCCAGGTACGGGCCCTCGCCATCCCGGGCCACGGCAGCCGTCGGCCCATTGACCTGCGCCTTCAGGAAGCGCCCGTTGGCCAACATGGCCGCCTCCTCCCGGTCCACCTCGACTGTGGACATGATCAGGTTGGCTGCGTCGACCAGACTGATCGAGTCCCGCAGAATCTCCTCCGCGGGCTGTGCCAGGTCCACCCGGTTCCTGGTCTCCTCCTGGCCCTGGCGGTTCCTGTAGGTCCGGGAGGAGACCTGACCGGTGACGATCCTGCCTTGAAGGGCCGGGTCTCCTATATCGAACCGGCCCACCCGGGTTCGGCGCAGGCTGGTCAGGTGACCACCCGTGCCCAACAGGCCGCCCAGGTCCCTGGCCAGGGCACGTATATAAGTACCACTGGAGCAGGTCACCGCCACATCCAGATCGACCACTTCCGTATC